>CAVEXN010000001.1:0-135970 GCA_963620035.1 Oscillospiraceae bacterium
CAGATTATGTTTAACGAACCTCGCATAGTCTGAAGGTAAGGTGTAAAAAAGTTAATAATAGAGGTTTCCTGAACAGTTTTTTCATAATGGCATTTTTATAAATTAATGGAAAATAAGAAAATGACGGTCAGGAATCAGCCAAGGCAGGAGCACAGGGCGCGCCATGGGCAAAAGGGGTCATATCCCGCATCGGGATGGGACACGGGCAGCCTGAAAGGGGAAAGACAGAGGACAGGGCGGATCTCCGCTTGCGGGGATCCAGAAGGTCATATATATATACCTGTGACACAATAAGTTGTAAGTGACGTTCATAGTGTTTTGATTTCTAAAAATCTGAAAAGCAAAGATAGCATAAATTTCGACACACCGCATTTAATAACTTTCCAAGTTGAACTTGTAAATCGACCGCTTTTGCCGGAGGCGAATCCACAATGAAGATATTTTCGGAGAAGATTGACGAAAAAATGGAACAATGCTTCTTGGTGAAAGATGATTTTTCAAGGCAGGGTTCGCTACTTTTTAGCGTCTGCTTCTTCGTGCTTTGCCGATGTGTAGAACTATAGGGAAACCTGTCACACCGCACTGGTGCTTTATCGACTGGAATTGATATTCGTTTCTAACCCCATGCATAACGTAATGATTATCAAACGTTAAGCTATAACACAATCATCATGTGCGGCATAAAAAAATGGTTCGGGAACCCCGAACCATCCTTTCAAACACCTAAATCTAATAAAGTTGAGCGGAAAACGAGACTCGAACTCGCGACCCCAACCTTGGCAAGGTTGTGCTCTACCAACTGAGCTACTTCCGCTTGGTTTGACGGCTGCAAAAATACACTTTTTTTCATTGCTGCAACTTTTTTTCAAAAAAAATTTTTTCAGACTTTCAGACGCTCCATTTTTTTTATCTTTGGCGGCTCATTAAAAAGAGCTTTATATCTACATAAATACTCAACCCTATGTCAGAAACAATAAAAGGTAAAATATCGCAAATCATAGGCGCAGTGGTGGATGTGCAGTTTGAAGAAAACTGTACGCTTCCCAACATCTATGATGCGCTGGAAGTTGTAAAGGACAACGGCGACAAACTGATTCTCGAATGTGAGCAGGACATCGGTGAGAACACTATGCGCTGCATTTCGATGGATTCCACCGACGGTCTGCACCGCGGAATGGAAGTGAATATGACGGGACGTATGATTACGATGCCTACAGAAAACATCAACGGCCGTCTGCTCAACGTCATTGGCAACAGCATTGACGGCATTGGCCCCATTGATTCCAAGAAACGCAGTGACATTCACCGCGATCCGCCTACGTTCGACAATCTTTCCACCTCGCAGGAGGTGTTCTACACAGGAATTAAGGTTATTGACTTGATTGAGCCCTACTCCAAAGGCGGAAAAATCGGTCTATTCGGCGGCGCAGGTGTCGGCAAAACGGTGTTGATTATGGAAATGATCAACAATATCGCCAAGAACTATGGCGGCATGACGGTCTTTACCGGTGTCGGAGAGCGCACCCGTGAGGGCAACGACCTGCTGCGCGAGATGATTGAATCCGGCGTCATCCGCTATGGCGACGAATTCCTCAAAAGCATGAAAGAAGGCGGCTGGGATTTGTCGAAGATCGACAAGAACGAATTGGCCAAGTCGCAGGCAACGCTGGTGTTCGGCCAGATGAACGAACCGCCCGGAGCGCGTGCCCGAGTCGCCCTTTCAGGCTTGACTGTAGCCGAAGGCTATCGCGATGGCGATGAGAACACAGGCGGACGCGACATCCTGTTTTTTGTGGACAACATCTTCCGTTTCACGCAGGCCGGTTCTGAGGTCTCCGCTTTGTTGGGACGTATGCCGTCGGCTGTCGGTTATCAGCCCACGCTTGCTACGGAGATGGGTACAATGCAGGAGCGCATCACTTCTACGAAACGCGGCTCTATTACCTCTGTGCAGGCTATCTATGTGCCCGCCGACGACTTGACGGATCCGGCACCGGCAACTACTTTCTCCCACTTGGATGCCACAACGGTATTGAGCCGAAAAATTGCAGAACTTGGCATTTACCCGGCCGTTGACCCGCTGGATTCAACCTCCCGAATCCTCTCCCCCGACATTGTCGGCGAAGAGCATTACCGTACCGCACAGCGCGTGAAAGAGTGCTTGCAACGTTATAAGGAACTTCAGGACATTATCGCCATCCTTGGTATGGAAGAACTTTCTGAAGAGGATCGCAAAACCGTACAACGCGCCCGCCGTGTGCAGCGCTTTATGTCGCAGCCCTTCCATGTGGCCGAGCAGTTTACGGGTATCCCGGGCAAATTCGTGAAGATTGAAGACACGATCAAGGGCTTCAATATGATTCTTGACGGCGAAGTGGACGACCTTCCCGAAACGGCATTCAACCTTGTCGGCACTATCGAAGAGGCTATCGAAAAGGGCAAAAAAGAACTTGCTTCCGCTAAATAGATAACGTTATGATGAACTTGGAAATCAGAACACCCGACAAGACGGTGTTTTCCGGAAAAGTCTCTTTGGCGCAGTTACCTGGCGTCGATGGGTTGTTTGAAGTCCTGGTGAACCATGCCCCGCTGGTGGCGGCTCTCCAAAAAGGCCGTATCAAAATCCAGGACGAGAACGATGCCACACAGTACTTCGACATTAACGGCGGCGTGGCTGAAGTGCGGAAAAACAACCTGCTTGTGCTCGCCGAATAGGTGATGATACACGACACGTCGGTTCAATTTTTTTCTATGACGTGCTCAGAAAGAAAAACAACGTCAGTATTTCTGACGCTGTTTTTTTTATGTCTGTCTGGCAAATGACAGTCTATGATTTCAGTTCTCCTGATAACCTTTCGAGAGTGTGAATTCAAAGGACAAACCTCCCTCTGTGCGGTTGGAGGCTTTGATGGTGCCGCCGTGAAACTGGACGGCATGCTTGACGATGGCAAGTCCGAGCCCTGTTCCGCCGTTTTTGCGGCTTCTGCCCGTGTCAATCCGCACAAAACGGTCGAAGATTTTTTCCAGATAACTGTCTTGCACCCCTGTGCCCGTGTCGTAAAAACGCAGACGGTATTCAAGGTTGTTTGTATCAATACATTCAACAACGATGGAGATGCCCGAGCCGGCATGTTTCACCACATTTTCGATAAGGTTACGGAAGATGGCGAAAAGCAAACTGTGATTTCCAGCCAGGAACATCTTGGTGGGCAGCCTGTCTTCAACTATGATGCGCTTTTCCTGAAAGGCTTCGCTCCATTCTGCGGCAGCCTCTTCAAAAACGGCTTTCACATCCAGTTTCTCTTTCGGGAACAGTTCTGACGACTCTTCAAGTTTTGTTATCAGCGACACGTCTTGTATCAGGTCAGAGAGGCGCAAGGTCTGCGCGTACGAGCGCTCCAGAAAATAGCGTTGTTTTTCAGGGGTGATGTCTGTTTTCTCCAGCAGCAGTTCCAGATAGCCCCTGATGCTGCTGACGGGCGTTTTGAGTTCGTGTGCTATGTTGTTGGTCATCTCCTGCTTCATGAGGCGGTTGCGGTCTTTTTCGAGGATAGTCTGCTCTTTGCTTTTTTCCAGTTGCTGGTACAGCGAGATGATTTTCTGCCCGATTTCACCCGAATAGGTGTCTGGGAAGTGGACGTTTGAATAGTCAACGTGCCCTTTTTCTGCATTGGTGGCAAAGTCGGTCAAGGTTTGCATCACGTTCCCGAATTTGTCGGTCATCAACACCAGTATGAGCAGGGTGATGAAGAACAGGAATACGACGACATAGAGCATTACATTGCTGCCGTGTACGAAGTCGAGCCATCGGATTACATACGGCAGCGCCAGACGCAGAAATGTTCCGTCTTTCTCTTGCCGGGCATAGTAGAGGTACTCTCTGCCCGTGGATGCTGATTCTCTTATGGCGTAACCCTCACCGGACAGCCGGGCGACACTGACTTCCGGGCGTCCGAAGTGGTTTTCAGACAGATTGTCCGACACATTGTCATAAATCAGCCGGCCTTCTTTCCCTATGACAGACAAGCGCACGTCAGAGGGTAAAAAGGCAAGGATGGAGTCTTCGCTGATAGAGTCGCACAGCATCTTCTCTGTCATCATGGAATAGGTATGCAACACTCCTTTTTGGCTTTCGGTCTGATACTCTTTCTCTTTCTGTATCTGAAGCCCAACGATGACAAGCGCATAGACGAAGAAGATGGCCAAAAAGGCCAGCAGCAGTTTTTTGCGGTAATTCATCGGGATTCAGTTTTGAAACAATAGCCGAAACCGGCTTTGTTGACGATGAGGGAGCCGGCGCGTCCGAGTTTCTTGCGAAGTCGTGCCACATGCACATCTACGCTTCGGTCAAGCACATACACATCTTTCTCCCAAACCCGCTCCAGAATGGTTTCGCGTGAGTAGAATGCACCTGCATTTTGGGCGAGCAGCACGAGGATGCCGTATTCTTTTTTGGTTAGGTCAACGGCGTTGCCGTCGAGCGTGACGGTGGAGGCGGCGGTGTCGATGACGAGCCCGCCTTCCTCAATGCGTTTGGAGGGATGTTTTTCGGCTATGGCGGACGAGTTGCGCTTCAGAACGGCCTTGACCCTCGCCAGTACCTCTTTGAGCGAAAATGGCTTGGATATGTAGTCGTCAGCACCGATGTTGAAGCCCGTGAGTATGTCGTTTTCCGTGTTTTTCGCGGTCAGGAAGATGATCGGGATGTTGTTGTGCTGTTCGTGGCGCAGTATGTTCGCCATCTGAAATCCTGACATCTTGTCCATCATCACGTCCAACAAGATAAGCCTGTGCTCGGGCGTAAGTTTCTTTAACGCCTCCTCGGCTGAATAGGCAATATCAACCTTGTACCCTTCGCTCTCAAGATTGTATTGCAGTATCTCGCAAATGTCCTCTTCGTCATCTACTACCAGTAATCTTTCCATCGTCTTCAAAAATAAAATGCAAAGGTATCAAAATACGTTGAACCGTCGCATTGCCGGGCGAAAATGATTTTAGACTTAAGACTTTAGAGGCGTTACGCATATTGTTCCAACTTTCATCATCAATCATAAGTCAAAAGTCAGTTGGAGGCTCGTGCGTGGGACGAAAAGAGTCTCAAGTCCAATTAATATGCTTCTAAACTTAACGCCCTCCTGTGATGACGGCGGTGAAAGCCGGCAGATGTTTGCGCAAGAAGGTGTAAATGCCGACGCCGATGCCAATGAGAACAAGAGGCAAGAGAAAAAAACCGGCCGCCATTGTCCACTCATTCATAGGGGACAGAAATTTCACCCAACATTTTACGGCAAGAAGTGCCGGCATCCCATGATAGGCATAAACAAAGAATGAACTTTGCGTCAAAATCTCGTTGCTGCGGAGACGGTTTCTTTCTATGCCGTATGAAACCCAGGAAACAACAGCGGCTATTCCGGCGAGGATTCCGATGTTGTGGATGTATGGATAGTCCGTCATTTTGTTTGTCATCAACCAAACGTCCAGGAAGGCTAACGCCAAATACAGAAGCGTGGCAGACCAACGGAAAGGACGGAAGTCGGCGGTGAAGTCGTGTTTATTGATGCTGAACCATGCTCCGGAAGAGAAAAAGAAAAAAGCAGAAATGCTGAAGCCCGGGAGGTCAAACCCCAAGTTGAAAGTCCACAAGATACCTAATAGGATGATGCTTAAGGTCTTGCCGTATTTGACAATGAAATAGAGCAGTGGAGAAAACAGCATTACGACCATCAAGTCGCGGATAAACCAGAACTGAAAACAGACGGGCATGCCTTCTTTATGATTCCAGAATAGATTCAGCCAGTCTTGCCAATGATAATCGGCAACAGGAAGGTTTCTCCCTGAAGTAACAGAAGAGAGAAAAGGTTGGGTAAAAAGAAATGCAAAAAAAACGATGGCGTTCCAGAACAGATAGGGAACTAAAAGCGTCCGGACGCGTTTCTTCAACTTTTGACCGTATGTTTTGAAAGAGAAATCGGAGCGGAAGAAAAACAGAAAACCGGAGAGGAAGAAGAACAGCGGTACGGCTATTCGTGCAAGTTCGTCAGTTACAATATGATGCAGGATATTGTAAATGGGGAATTGCCCTTCTTGGACCATTAGGGTTTCGCCAATGACGACATTTTCCAAACAAGTGTGGATGAACACCACCGCCACAATCAGCGGAAATCTCAAAAACGTGATGGTTTTTGAAAGGACGGTGTCATTATAGGATGTCATTGATGCGTTGAGAGAAGGTTTCAGAAAGAGTATCAGTTGCCCTAAAAAGCAGGGCAAAAGTAATCTTTTTTTGCCAATCGATAGAATGTGTAATTTTGCACGTTTTTTTAACACACGTAATTTTTATGCAAGATGTTTGGATAAGTGCTGCCGGGTTAAGTCTGGCTACTGTAATAGGAGCCCTTATCGGGTTTGGGGTCAAAGAGTTGCCGCACAAGTGGAATGATGCTGTTTTAGGTTTTTGTGCCGGCATTATGCTGGCGGCGGCGGTGCTCGGGCTTCTGGAGCCTGCGGTCCAGATTGCCGGGAAGCCGCATTGGTGGTTAGTGGCGGTCGGCATCATTGCCGGAGCCCTTTTCCTCAATCTGCTCGATTTTGTGACTCCTCACATGCATAAGATAACCGGTCTTGATCAGGAGGAGCATCGTAACAATGCTTCGATAAACCATATACTGTTATTTGTGATGGCCATAGCCATGCATAAGGTGCCCGAGGGCATGGCAGCGGGCGTAGGCTTTAATGCCGAAGACACCAGCAGTGCGTGGGCGGTTACGTTTGGCATCGCCCTGCAGAACATTCCGGAAGGAATGGTGGTGATTTCGCCTTTGCTGATGATCGGCATAAGTAAATGGCGCGCCTTTGTGATCTCTATGGCAGTGGCACTGCTGGAGGTGGTCGGGGTGTGGATAGGTTTCGGGATGGGTGCCATTTCTGAATTCCTGCTGCCGGTCATGCTCTCTTTTGCCGGCGGTGCTATGCTGTATGTGGTAAGTGACGAGATGATCCCCGAAACCCATGCGCACGGCTATCAGAAAATAGCCACTTTCGGACTGCTGGCCGGCTTTATGGTGCTGATGTTCATCGACAGTTTTCTCTGAAATGTCTATTGTAAATCATTGAAAAAACAAATAGTATGTCATTGCTGTTAGCCCATATTAAAAGTCTTTTTTCAGAAAAGAAAAGCCATACGGATTCTGAAAACACTCTTTTTTCAAGACACGGCAAGATAGGTCTTTCACTGTCCGGCGGTGCGGCTTTGGGTTATGCCCACATAGGTGTTTTGCAGGCTATAGACGAGGCAGGTGTCCGGCTTGGTTGCATAACGGGCACCTCAATGGGGGCAATTATGGGGATGATGTACGCGGCAGGCTACAAGCCGAATGAAATCAGGAAGATTGTAAAAGACGAGAAGATGAACCACCTTGCGGTGTTGGCATTGCCCGGACTGCACCACAAGGGCGGTATTGTTAGCACAGAGAGGATTCAGCGCATATTGTTGCACTATGTTCCGCATAACAATTTTGACCGTTTGCCGACACGTTTTTATTGTTGCACTTCCAATATGAACACGCTGAAGCCGGTTTACCGTGGGCACGGCGACCAGCTGGTGCAATATGTGATGGCATCAGCGGCAATGCCTGCCGTGTTCGCGCCCGTGTCAATCCAAAACGAGTATTATGTCGACGGCGGCATACACGACAACTTGCCGATACAGCCGCTTATTGACGAGCAGTGCGACATCCGCATAGCCTCGTATCTGACCATCGAGAAGCCGGGCAAGGCCGACAATCCGTTGACAATGTGGCTGCATGCCTATTCTTATTGCACATACGCGACATCGTTCCGTCATTTGTCCCGGTTTGACTATGTCATCCCGGTGGACCCTGACAAGTATTGGTTGAACGACTTTAAGCACATCGACGAATTGTATGAAGTCGGCTACCACGCGGGAAAACGATACTTCAAGGAGCTAAAGGAAAAGGGCAAGGCACACGAATGAACGGCCGCAGAGTGAGGGGCGGAAGTATTTATGGTTCACACAACTTTGGAAAAGAGTTCAATCACCCAACTCTAATTGGTTTTTCACCAGCTGGTAGTATTTTCCTTTTAGGGAAGTCAACTCCGTATGAGTACCTTGTTCGACAATTCTCCCTTTGTCAAGAACTACAATTTTGTCCGCATTTTTTACGGTGCTTAACCGATGTGCAATAATCAAGACGGTTTTCCCTTTGAAAAAAACATCCAGATTATCCATAATGGCACGCTCGTTGCTGGCATCCAGAGAATTTGTGGCTTCGTCGAAGAAGATGAATTCAGGATTCCGGTAAACTGCACGGGCTATAAGAATCCGTTGACGCTCTCCACCGCTGACGGGAAGACCTGTTTCTCCTATCTTGGTATGAACACCCATAGGCAAATCTCTCACAAAATCCTCCAAACATGCAATCCGAATTGCATTTTCAAGTTTTCCCGTGTTTGGGCCTTTCTCGTTCATGGCGATGTTGTCCGCAACAGTTCCGCTGAAAATGAAGCCATTTTGCATCACAACGCCACACTTGCTGCGCCAATCGTCACAATTTATGGCTGAAATGTCATTGTCGCCAATCATCAGGCATCTTTTAGACACTGGGTAAAATCCTAGCAGCAATTTCAGAAGCGTCGTTTTTCCGCTTCCGCTCACACCTACAATAGCGGTGACTTCGTGATGATTGATTTGCAAACATATATCGTTCAATATCATCGGGCTTATTGTACCAGAATACTTGAAATACACATGTTCAAAGGTCAATCCTTTGTTTAGGGATGACAATTTCATAATTGGTTTCTGGTCGTTGTCTTCCCGTGAGCTTTCTGTAATCTCTTTCACGCGTTCATTTGACAATCTGGCATATTGCACATTTTTCGAGAAACTCAGCAACTGATTGACAGGACTGGTAAGTTGTCCCAACAAAAAAGACGTTGTCATCATCGTGCCTATCGTAATTTGTCCTCGTATGACCAAAAAAGCGCACACCCCGGTCACAAAAAGATTCATTAAATTGTCGATAAAACTCACCCCTTCTGAAAAAAAAGTTTCAACATAGAATGACTTTAACTGATACTTGTTGATTCTGTTTTGGAAATTGTTCCAGTCTCCTATCCTGTTTTTTTGCGAATTGTTGATTTTAATATCCTCCATGCCCAAAACGGTTTCCAAAATAGAATTGCGCCGAGCCGATTCTAACGAAAAAAGAGAATAATCAATTTGTCTTCTTTTTTGAGCAAATAATAGCGTATAGACAAATGAAACGATTGAGCAGACAAGAAAGACAACAAATATCAGCGGGTTGAAATAAATCAAGATAAGGCTGAACACAAGCAAATTGACTGTTGTGAGCAGCGTGCCGCCTAACAAGTCAACAATGAAAGCGTTCACTCTGTCTTGGTCGCCGATACGTTGAATAAGGCTTGAACAGAAACGGGTGTCAAAATACCGAATCGGCAAGTCCACCATTTTTCGAAGGTATTGCGCAACAAGTCCAGTGCCGAAGTTAAAACTGGTTTTGAGCAGAAGTAGTCTCGATATGCTATTGGTAATAACAAATCCGACATTGAATAGGAGTTGAGAAATCAGTAACACCCAGATCAAATGAATGTCTTTCAAAACAACACCTTCGTCAACGGTCTTGCGGAAGATTAGCGGGAGCACCCATGTTATAGCCATAGAGTAAAGGGTCAACAGAGAAACGACAAAAAAAGCTCTTTTGTGAGATGCAAAAGTATCCATTGTCAAAGACAACAATGAATTTTTTGGGTTATCATTGTTGTCTTTATTGATTGTCAAAAAGTTGTCGTCAGGCGAAAGCAATATGCAAATGGCGCGACCGTTTATCAACAGCCGTTCAGACATTTCATCAGAGGAAAGTGTGACACGACCGTCGTCGGGATCGACAATGTGGAAACGGCACTAGGAATTGACTTTTTCGAGCACTACGAAATACCCTTTCCTGAAATAGAGAATGGCGGGCAAAGGAGCAGATGTCAGTTCTCGATATGAGATATTGACAGAATAGGATGTCATGCCAATCTTTTGGCATATCGAGGATATGTCTTTCACGGAGCATCCTATTCTTGACAGTTCGCAAAAACCTTTCAGAGTTCGCAACGAATATTTTCGTCCGCAGTAGTGTGCAATCATCTGCACGCAAGCCGGTCCGCAGTCATTGCTTTCCAGTTGATGATGCACAGGGACTCGTCTCACTACAATCTTCCTTGAATTGTACTACTGTGTTTTCTGACGTCTCTTGTTCTTTGGTTCCCGAATTTTACATGAAATGCAATCCAATATGTTCTGCTATAATGAAAATTATTTTGCTCAAAAGAGTATGCTGTTGTGTTCAGTTTGTAATTGATATGCCAATCTAATATGTCATCTACACCGAATGCCAACACGCAATTTTCAAATTCTTTTGAAACGTCTGCCCCGAGAAACCAATTTTCTGATCTAGTCCAGCCGGCACCGGAATAGGGGGACGAATACTGAAATCTTGTGGACAGTCTCCATGATTGCTTTTTGTCTAAAGCTGTGCTTAATGACAGATCGAAAGAGTAAGAAAGTGGTGATGTCGGATTGTATGCGGTTATTGCTTCCGATGTTACGTCATAGATTCTATAACTGAGGCTTAACAGAGCCGACAGGGCAAGAAAATCATGAAAGAGGTATTTGTCGGCACTAATGCTACCATATAACCTATGCTATTGCCATAGTTCAACTCTGTGATACGAGTAACCCCGTTATCTTCCGGAAGGTAGAACTGCGCCCAAGCCTCTTTGGTGAATGAATAGGAGAGATTTAACATATAATCTTGGAACAGCGTATAGGTGAAATCTACATCATAATGCTTACAGGGATTTAAGGATATGTCGTTGGCCTGATAAAGGGATGGTGAATAATAAACTTTAAAAGGGTTTCGTTGGCTGTATCCAGGTATATTAAGACCACTTGTAAAATCCAAAGCAAATAAGTTGTTTTTCCCGGCATTATACACCAAGGACAAGGATGGAAAGATTTCAGGCATTTTATCCGACACTTTTTCATTTGTCACTTTTTGTACTCCTTTGTAACAATAATACTCACCGCGCAACCCGGCCGACAAGGAAAAATTGTTTGATATGTCCCAGTCAATTTTGGCATACAATGCCGATGTGATATCGTTGAAGTCAAATTCGTTGCTTTGTGTCTCGTCTGCCTCTGCCCCGATTTCGTTTTCAACAAGAAAGATATAGTTCACCATTGCGCCATACGTGTTTAAACCGGCCTGAAACATCAGGTTGTCGTTAATCTGAAATTTGTAGGCGGCTTTGAAATCCAAAGCGTCTGTAACACTCGAGGATTGCGTAAGGTATTCTGAACATATTGTATCGCCCAAATATCGTTTTTGAGACTTATAATGCAGAGGGCTGTCTTTGGCTTTACGGTTATAAAAGAAATCTAAAGTCAAGTTTTGGTTATCGTTGATTTTCAGCGAATAATTCAGGTTTGCAAACAACGTGTACTGCAGTTTTGATTCAAGGTTGCGTTTCGTCACATCAGTTGAGTCGGGCAGGCTGTTCTGTGAATTGGAAACATAATAGCGGCTTTCTGTAATGGTTTGATCTATGAATGGGTGTGAAAATGCACCGCCTAACTGAAGACCTATTACCTGATTGGGCTTAACGTTCCAGTCCAGCAGGAGGTGCAAAGATTCAGACAGTGTTCTTTGCATGTCGTGGATATTGTTTTCCACTTGTTTATTGTTTTGATAGGTGTATTTATTCTCCTGTTTTGAAATATAGGGATCGTAAAAAACTCCTGCAATGATACTTGCATTGATTTTTTTTCTTCTGCATGGACAAATAAAGTTTGAAATCAGGGGAGTTGAGAGCCCAATTGTCTTTCTGATTGTCCATTATGGTAATGCTGCCCGAAACGCCGTCGCCCGGGGCTTTCTTTAAAACAATGTTCAAGATACCGTTGCGTTCAGTGGAGGGGTATTCACTGCCCGGGCTGGTTATCACCTCAATTTTTTCAATGTTTTCGGCAGGGATTTTCTTGGGGTTTATGTTGCTTTTACGGCCATTTACATAGATGGATGCCGTTCCTTTGTTGAGTATTTCCAATTCTCCAGAAGTAGTGACCGATACCAGCGGGGCATATTTCAAAACATCAACTATGCTTCTGCCGGATGCTAAAGGTGAAGTGCTGATATTGGTAATGGTATAACAATTCGCCGTCCGTTCTACGGCAAGATGTTTTGACTGTACCGTTACCTCTTCCATCATTACTGCGTCGGGGGCTATTTCAAAGGTTGTACGTTGAACTGCTGAAGACAAGGGCTCACGCAAGGCGGCATAACCGAAAGACTGAACGAACAGCCACTTGTCTTGCAAATCGTTAGGCAAGATGAGTTCAAAATTTCCCAAAGAATCCGTCACTGCAGAGGCTTTCTCATTGTTGTTTTCATCTAAAACAAGCACAACGGCCATCGGAACAGGAGACCTGTCTCGGTCAATGACGTTCGCCTTGAATGTTTGTTGTGCGTTCAAGCAGGCAGGCAAAAGCAATAAAAAACCTAAACACAATTATATAAGAGCAGAAGAAACACTTTGCATAATTTTGATTTTTTAAGGGTTGATTTTGGATTTGACAATGTGTTGGTAAAATCTGTCGAGAATGATTGTGTTGATCTTTTTGCTGTCAACGTCAAACAAGCAATTGTTGTCTTCTGATTCAGACTGTTTCTGAATGCAACCTCCGCCGCAAAGCGGGAATATGGAGCAGGACAATTCAGAACCAAACCGTAGACAGATTACTCGATTTCTTGTTTTTGTGATGCTTTCATTTTTTTCATAATGTTTTTTGTTTGACGGGCTTCGTTTCATTGCATTATAATTGCCGATTTTTAAAAGCCAAGAGAAGCCCTTTAGCCTAAACGTTCAAAAATCAACGCAGCAAATAAAATGGATAATTTTCAAAATGTCAAGGCATTTTCTTGTTTTTTTGAAAAATAACATAAATAATTGTGTGTTATGGTTTTGAGTTTATTGCAGTTCCTCCAGAATTTCCTCCACCGTTTTCCCTCTGAATGTCAATACGTCTGCTCTGATGTTGGCGAGCGCTTGCTGTCCGTCAGCGCTTTCGGTTATGTTGCTGTAGGCATCGAGCAAAGATAACAACGAGTTTGTAACATTTTCAGTGAAAGGGACTTCGCTCAAATGGTTCTCTGGATCGATTAATATGTCCAATGTTCCATTGAAGTTGCGCAGGACGAGTGCTGTCTGTATCGCCAGAGCGAAGCTTATATTGCCTTGATACTCACTGCTGAGCAGATAATAATAGTCAATGTAGTCTTCGCCTTTATTGTACTGATACAGAAACTCATCACGGAAGCGGTACATAAGGTCTAAATTGACGAACGACCGTTCAAGTCTGTTCGCGTTTTGCAGGGCGGTATAGATTTCACTGCCAGAACAGGGGATGGTGGCGCTGCAAACGTAGCGCCCTGTTGTAAGTTTTATGCAAGGCATATAAATGCCGGGAGGGTTATGTCTGCAGTTGTCATAACTGTTACATTCATCTTTGTCGTGAACCTGCTCCTTGGCACCGCTCCTGCGTTCCAGTCGAAATGGTGTTAAGTATTTTTTGCTGTTATTGTAGATTTCCTTAGAAAGGTCGCCGTCAATGGAAATCCATGACTTGTTCTGCGGATTCTCGAAAACGTATTGCTGAAGATAATAGTGCAGATGGTTGCTGGTGATGCCCGGCACACGAATTCTTACGTTTTCGACCTCGTGGAATTTGCCGATTCCGTCTCGAACATACAAGTGGTGCATAATCTTTCTTCCGGACACATCGTAAATGCTGATGCCTTTCACATTCTTTGCGCTGATGGTCTGCATTTGCGTAACGAGCGAATCGCAGTACAGCGCGATGGAAAACAATTGGTTTTCAAAGAGAATGCCTTGGCTGGAGCAGAATTTGTTTACATATTGCAGCAATTGCTCGCTGTATATGTCGGCAGTTTCCCGTTGAAACCCGTCTTGAATGCCTTTAAAGACACCCGCCTCAGCCTGTAAGGTTTCCCCGTTAAGATTGACGAATACTTTTGTGGTGAAGTCAGGTCTTGTGGGCACGCATTCGCAGGCCTGTTCTCTGTTGCATGAGGTCATAAATGTTGCGGTCAGGCATACAAGACCTACGTACAGCAATGAAAAAAACGGATATGGTTTCATAATGTTTGTTTTTTTACGGGCTTCTGTCATAATCAGTTGTCTTGCCAAGGCATCGGCATCTGCGAAGCCCGTTGAACAGACTTAAATGCATTTGACGGGCAAAGATAAGGAGAAAATGATAATGGTTGTGATTGAAAATAGATTATTTTTGCATTTTTTTCAGAAACAGATATGAAAATCCTCAGTGTCATAGGGGCAAGACCTCAGTTTGTGAAAGCAGCAATGGTGAGTCGCGAAATCGCGCTTTGTGATGGTGTACAGGAAATAATAGTGCATACAGGGCAGCATTTTGACCGCAATATGTCGCAGCTTTTTTTTGAAGAGATGGGTCTCCGCACGCCGGATTTCAATCTTGGCATCCATAGCATGCCCCACGAGGAGATGGTGGATGCTATGGGAGATAAAGTCGGGCAGATTATTGATGAGATGAATCCGGACGTGATGTTTGTATATGGTGACACGGACTCTACATGGGCCGGGGCACGTACGGCACATCGCAAAAGTCTGAAAGTCTGCCACGTGGAGGCTGGACTTCGCTCCGGCAATCTTGCTATGAGGGAGGAATTCAACAGAGTGCAGACAGACAAGGTCAGCGATTTGTTGTTTGCTCCCACGGAAAAGGCGGCCGACAATCTCTTGCGCGAAGGGGTCGCAGCAGAGAAGATTGCCATTGTGGGCGATGTGATGAAGGATGCGGTTTTTCACTTCCGACAATTTGCAAAAAGCCCCGAGGTGACGGTACCCGACAGGTTCATGCTCTGTACTTTGCACCGCGCCGAGAATACGGACGATGCTGGCATTCTGAAGGCTCTATTGCGAGCCATTGAAGAAGTGTGCACTTTTTTGCCGGTTGTGATGCCGCTGCACCCGCGGACACGGAAATGTATGGAACAAATAGGCTGGCCCGTTGATTCGTCGCCGATTTTGTTTGTGCCGCCGGTCGGCTATTTGGAGATGCTCTATTTGCTTGACCATTGTACAATGGTGCTGACGGACAGCGGTGGCTTGCAGAAAGAGGCCTTTTTTTTCAAAAAATGTTGCGTCACGCTCCGCGAAGAAACTGAATGGATAGAGTTGACAGACTGCGGATGCAATTGTCTGGCCGGGCATGATTTCGGCCGGATTGTCGGGACCGTGCAACGTTTTCTGACAGTTCCGTCGTCATTCACGGACAATCTTTACGGTGATGGGCATGCCGCCGCCGCTATAGTCCAGACAATTAAGGAAAGAGCCCTATAGTCCCCAAAAACTTGTGCTGTAGGTGGCCTCGATAACGTTCTCAATAGAGTCTTCCAACAATGGAAAGAAGTCTATGCCGGTCATGGCCTCAATTTCGTCAACGGTTTTGCAATAGGTGTCCAAGGGCTTGTGCTCGGCCTTGTTCTCAAAATAGAAACCGATGCTCTGCCATTGTCCGTCGTTTTGGCACAGCACGACCTTGAAAAAAGCATCGGGCACGGTGATGTTGCACTCTCCGATGGTGGCGGAGTGCGCAGACACGACAGGTCCGCAGGTTATATACACGTTCTGAAATTCCTTGGCCCAGCTCCGCACTTTCTCCTCCAATGATTTCCAGTCGCCGCTGTTGAGGTTGTGGTTCTGTGGGCAGATGTTGGAGAGATAGAAGCTCTCGCGCATGGCTTGCTCGCTCCATTTCATGTCGCCGGCCGGCGCCATGTGTCCGCGGTCGTATCCCGAGTTGGAATAGTCTTTGGAACTTGGACAGAATCCTCTAACGTCCGGGTCCGGAACAAAATGTTTGACGCGTGCTTCCGTCCCTTCGCTCTCCGCATCGGTAAGTTCGTATGCCACCCAGTTTGGAATACACCAGTCGGGGTTGTAACTGACCGTGTAGCCAATGTGTTCAATTACCTGTTCGGGACGCGATTGGGTTATGGCGGGAATTTCAAGTTTCTCGGGTGCTGCAACTTGAGGGTTGTCCGGTTGGCTTTTCTTTTTGAAAGAAAAGAAAAGCAGCAGACCGCATCCTAAAATGAATAAGAGCAGCAGGGTGGGATTTCTTGTGATGGTGGATTTCATGTTTGCGGTATGGTTTTGCAGAGTGAGTTCGACTTCGCGGTTTTCCACAAAGCGAAAGCAAAATTACAAAAATATCTGTTCCGTACAGAGTACGGGATTTTTATGCTATTTTTGTTCCCGTTTTTTCTGTCCGGAGAGTATGGCAGATGTTTGTTTCGGAATAAACCATTATAATTTTTCAAAATATGAAAGAAGAGCTTTTAAAACGTTTTTTCAAGTATGTTTCCTACGCAACGACATCAGACGAATCGTCAGAAACCTATCCGAGCACGAATGCGCTGCTGGACTTTGGGGATGTGATGGTTGAGGAACTGAAAGCGATAGGGATGCAGCAGGTAGAAAAGGACAAATACGGGTATGTCACAGCCTTTCTTCCGGGCAACATGCCCACACCGCAACCTACAATAGGCTTTATTGCCCATCTTGACACGGCTCCGGATATGCCGGGCATAGCGGTGCCGAGAATCATAGAGAACTATGACGGCAAGGACATTGTGCTGGATGCCGAAACTGATACGGTGCTGTCGGTTGAAGATTTTCCGGAATTGGCCGGATACAAAGGGCAGACCCTGTTGACGACTGACGGCAAAACGCTCCTTGGGGCGGATGACAAGGCCGGCGTGGCGGAGATAGTCTGCGCCATGGACTATCTGATACGTCACCCTGAAATCAAACACGGACCGATCAAAGTGGCCTTTACGCCGGACGAGGAAATCGGACAGGGGGTCAAGTATTTTGATGTGCCTAAGTTTGGCTGCGACTATGCCTATACGATGGATGGCGGAGCACTCGGCGAGTTGGAATACGAGAACTTCAATGCAGCCTCCGCCGTAATCAGAATACAGGGGCGCAACATCCATCCGGGTTATGCCAAGAACAAGATGGTCAATTCGCAGCAGATTGCGATGGAATTTGACCGCATGCTGCCCGAATTTGAAAAACCACAGTATACCCAAGATTACGAGGGTTTCTTCCTGCTTATTCGTACGGAGGGTTGCGTGGAGAACAGCACGCTGAATTATATCATCCGCGACCACGACAGGCAACGCTTTGAGCAGAAGAAAGCGCTGTTGAAGCAGATAACAGATTTCTTGAACCTGAAGTATCCGGGTTGCCTTTCTTGTCAAATCAAGGACCAGTATTACAATATGCGTGAGCAGATAGAGCCGGTGTTTTATGTGGTGGAACGTGCGGTGAAAGCGATGGAAGCCGCAGGCATCAAGCCGGCGATACAGCCTGTGCGCGGCGGCACCGATGGCGCAAACCTCTCATTCAGAGGGCTTCCTTGTCCTAACATTTTTGCAGGAGGCCACAATTTCCATGGCAAATACGAGTATGTTCCCGTAGAGTCGATGGTGAAGGCTGTTGAGACAATCGTCAATATCGTTAAGGCAGAATAAAAAGGTCTAATGGGCCTCGAACCAATTCTGTCCCTCGCTGATGTTTACATCTAGCGGCACGGACAAAGGCATCGATTCGCTCATACGTTTGTGTACTGCCGCTTTCAAAACGGGAAGTTCCTCTTTTAGGACATCAAACACTAACTCATCATGCACTTGCAGAATCATTTTGCTCTGCAGGTGCATGTTTTTCATGTCGTCAAAAATCCGGATCATAGCAATTTTTATCAAGTCGGCGGCGGTGCCTTGAATTGGTGCATTGATGGCGTTGCGTTCTGCGGACTTTCTCAGGATGGCATTTTGGGCTTTGATGTCTCGGATGTACCGTCTTCTTCCGAACAGGGTTTCAACATAAAGGTGTTGGCGGGCAAATGCCAGCGTATTGTTCAGATAACCAGAGATTTTAGGGAAGCTGTGGAAATAGTCTTCAATCAGTTGCCGTGCCTGTGGCTGCGGAATCTGGAGCCGTTCGGCGAGCCCGAAAGCGGAAATGCCATAGAGGATGCCGAAATTGACCGTTTTGGCGGTTCTGCGCATGTCGGGGGTCACGTCTTCCGGACTGACATTGAAGATGTGCGCGGCCATAGAGGCGTGGATATCCTCGCCGTTGCAGAAAGCGGAAATCATACGCTCGTCGCCGCAGACGTGTGCCACAATGCGGAGTTCAATCTGCGAATAGTCGGCAGCCATCAGGAGATGATTCTCGTCGGAGGCTACAAAGGCCTTTCGGATGTCGCGCCCACGCTCCGTCCGCATCGGGATGTTTTGCAGGTTAGGATTTATAGAACTCAGTCGTCCCGTTGAGGTTACGGTTTGGGTGAATGTGGTGTGAATGCGTCCGGTTTTAGGGTTTATCAGATGAGGAAGTGCATCGATGTAGGTCGATTTGAGTTTAGATAGTTTTCGCCATTCGAGAATGAGCGAAACGATGGGGTGCTTGTGTGCCATTTTTAGCAAGACCTCTTCGCCTGTCTGGTATTGTTTGTTTTTGGTGAGTTTGGCATTTTCTATGATGCGCATTTTGTCGAACAGGACTTCGCCGAGTTGTTTGGGCGAAGCGATATTGAAGGGGGTGCCGGCGTAGTCGTAAATGCGGTTCTCAAGTTCGTGTAGCTCGGCATTCATAGTCTCAGAGTTTTTCTGAAGGGTCGGCACGTCAACTTTTACGCCACAGAGTTCCATCTTGGCCAGCACGGGCACCAACGGCATCTCAATTTGTTGGAAAAGTGGCAGCAACTGGTTCTTTTCCAGATCTTGCATCAGCGGTTGGTAGAGGCGTGCGAAGCTTACGGTTCGTTCTGCGGTTTCGGTTTGTATGTTTCTGGGGGCAGATTTAAACGAGAGCCCGAGACAAGAGCGGAGGATAGTGGCAAGGTCATGCCGACTTTCGGGCTGGATAAGGTAGTGGGCGATCTGCAAGTCTATGACGGGCGTTTCCGGTTCAATCTTGAATATTTTCAGGTATTTGAAAGTGGGCTTGCTGTCGTAGGTGACGACCGTGTGTGTGCCGCGGAAAATTTTCCGGAGAATCGGTTGGTAGTAGCGGTGCTCGTTTTCAACAAAGTGGTAGAAACAATCGTTGCCGTCCCAAGTGAAGGCAAATCCCACAATGCGTCCCTCTTGTATCATCCAGTCGAAAAAGAGGTGCTTTGTTTGTTCCGGTGTCAGTTTTTCAAATTCTTCCGGCGTATTGATGCGGTGCAGCTGCGCTGCCGGAATGTCAATCACTTCCTCAGGACTGGTGGCTTCTGTCGTTTCGTCCATGGCGGTGAAAAGGTCGCGCTCGGGCTGCTGTACTTGCAGGTCTTTGAAAATACGTTGAGAGAGAGACTGGAATTCCAGTTCTTTGAAAACCTCCTTGAGAGCCGGCAGGTCAGGTTCTCGGCAGACCATATCCTCAAAGCGGTATGGCACCGGCACATCAATCATAATGGTAGCCAGTTGTTTTGACAGCAGGGCCTGCTCTTTGTATTCGAGCAGCAGTGTGCGTGTTTTCTCGTTGTCGTGGTCAATGCCGCACGCATACATATTCTCGATGCTGCCGTATTGCGCCAGCAGTTTCTGTGCACGCACCGGTCCGATAGTCGGAACGCCTGGGATGTTGTCGGACGAGTCGCCGCACAAGCCCAAATAATCGATGAGTTGTTCTGGCTGTTTGATTTTGTATTTTTCGCAGATTTCTTCGGGACCAAGTATTTCCGAAGGCTGCCCGAATTTGCCCGGACGGTACATTTTGATGTTTTGGGAGACCAGTTGCCCATAGTCTTTGTCAGAAGTCATCATATAAACATCAAAGCCCTCTATTTCAGCGTGTTTGGCAAGTGTTCCCACGATGTCGTCCGCCTCGTAGCCGTCCATTGCCAGCATTGAGACGCGAAAGGCTTGCAGAATTTGCTTAATATAGGGTACCGAGTTGACAATGTCATCCGGGGTGGCTTCGCGGTTGGCTTTGTACTCTTGAAAGTCGGCATGTCTGAAAGTCGGCGCGCCGGTGTCGAATGCTACTGCTATGTGGGTAGGCTTCTCCTTTTTTAGGATTTCATAGAACATATTTGTGAAGCCTAAAATGGCAGAGGTGTTCAGACCTTTGGAGGTAATGCGCGGACTTTTGATCATGGCATAATAGGCTCTGAAAATCAGCCCCATGGCATCTATGAGAAAGAGTTTTGGTCGTTGGTTCATATTTGAGTTTCTTGTTTTGCTCTAAAGAGGGCGAAAGTACAAAATAAATGCAGACTGAAAAGTGTGTGTCAAAGGAAATTTCACGGCGGCCACACGAATTTAGAATTTAGAATTTAGAGCGTTACGCCTGTTGTTACATTTTCCAATTGCACAATGTGACGGGCATCCCACATTCCTAATTCCTAATTCCTAATTAAGTCTTACGTCCCGGGTCTCCCGTTTTCAATTCCACAACGTTGAGCCATTTCGAGGCATAGTTTCCAAAGTCTCGCCGTGCCGTCAACAGCAAAAATAGTAGCAAAAAAAAGGCGGTCACGACCGCCTTGGAATTGTATGTCTTTCCTGAAAGGGAAGAAAGGTGCTTTTTGGGGATTATCTGCCCCTTGCCTCTTTCTGCTCCTTGGTGCGGAAGCAGTGGATGTAACTCAACTCGAGCCCCATATAATTATGGCGATAGGTTATAGCACCAGTTTCATTTTTATAATTGTATTCTCCTTGCAGTTTGTCCCTGAAAGAATAGTTAGATGTTATGGATAGGCGAAGTAAGTCGTTGTAAGGCAGACGGTAATAAACACCAAGTCTCATTTGCATAGATACGTTCATCTTTTCGATTTTTCTGTCAGTAATCCATAAATAGAAGTTCTCAGACTCTTCGTTAATGGTAAGACCGTGAGTAGAAACTCCATGTCTGAAAAGATTACTGAAACTCACTCCAAGTGCTCCGTAGAATGAGAAATTGCTTTTCTTGATAGGGTAATGAAATTCGAACCTTATCGGGAATTCAAGCGTCCGGTTGCATATATTCAACAAGGGTACGCTTCCATTTCCGCTTTTTCGTTGGACATTCACGGCCAACCCCGAAGCCATGTCAACACCTACAGACACTCCGAAATATCTGGCAAAATGGTAAGAAGCCTCAATGCCGAAATCGTAGCCTATCTTCGGGATCGCTTTCAAGGAAGATTCCGTTATATTTCCAAAGGGTATGATGTCTGCACGTTGCGACAGATTGCCTTGTAAATTCAGCCCGAGATGAAAGCCATCAGGAAAGTTGGGGCGAATTTCCTGTCCTTGTGTAGCAAGCACTGAAATAACAAAGGCAAATGCTAATAAAAAAGATTTTTTCATTGTTAGATGATTTTGATTGTTTAACGTCCTCTTTTAGATGTCAGGTTTAATGTTTTTGTAATTTCTTGACCGTCTATTTTGATCTTCATTGTTACGCCTTGATAAACACCAAGCACGTATCTGCTGGTGACATAAGTCACAGGGCCGGGAGTTAAAAATACAGCCACAGAGGAGCGAGCCATTTTTTGCATTTTTGAAGAGGGGAGTGTTTTGTCGGCAGTGAATGATTCAAAGAAAAGCAGATGTGACGGCAATCCGTGGTAATGCTCTTTATAAAATACCTGATGGGTTGTTATGATGCTACAGTTTCTTTTGCATTTTTTGTAAACTTTTACCCCATTGTTGTTCGTTTTGTGATATTTGAAATTTACCAATTTGCTGGTCATAATATTGTCATTGCAAACCCCCCTCCTGCCTTTTACGATCCAATACGAATAGTCGAGGCCTGAAAAAACGGAGGAAAAATTTGATGCGTTGAGCTCACCACTGTCATCGCAAGGGAATCTAACTTTTACATCTTTGCTGTTGTCTTCGTCAGAGATGTTGTCTTTTAGGACAATTCCGTTAATGCTTTCAAGACTGTTCGTTGGGTAGTGTCTAACTTGAAGCCAAGTGTCAAGTAGGGCAAGCGGTACAACGACAATGGCATCTGTTCTGAATTGGTAAATCGTGTCGTTGATGCAGACTTCCCTGTATATGTTATGCACTGCCTGTTCGCCCTCCATGATGAAAATGTCGTCCGTCGGGTTTTCGCCCTTGAATTCGTTGTCAACCCAAGACTGTATTGCTTCCTGCTGTGTGTCGAAAAGCATGTTCCCCGACACGTTCAGGTCTTCTTCGAACATGACGATAGGCAGAAATTCGTCATATCCGAGTTTGTCCTGCAAATCCATCAGTTCTGACTCCTTGAGGTTTCGGTAGTTTTCATGGAAGAGGCTGTCCCACAAGTCGCAGTCGTTCTGTAACTGTTCGCAGGTCTGTTGGTATTGCTGAATGTTTTCAAAACTCAGGATGCCGTCGCCGACGACGGAAATGAAGTTGTAGTTTCTGGAAGGCATTTGGTTGTAGAGCATCTGCAGGTCAGAAGGCAGCGCGTCGTAAACTGCATTCTTTGGTGTGTTTTCTTTCTTGCATCCAGCAAGCATCGTTATAGCGAAAACTATGGCAATCGCTATAAAACTATATCTGTTGAATTTTTTCATGCTTATTTTGTGTTAACGTTATAGGCCGTCGGCAAAACGAACGGCTGTTTTTTTATGAGTGGTATGCCTTGCAGTTTTTTGCCCCAACTGGAAGATTGTCGTAATTCCAATGCCTATTCCCCGTCAGTCATTGCTGCGGTTCGGCTTCCTGTCCGGCGCATACCCATAAAGACAGGAAGCCGGATTAAGGAGTTTGTTTTCCTCTTTCTTGTGAATGTGTCGTGAGTGTTTCGTCGAGTATTCCATAGTTGGATTTGCTGTCGCCTCAAATTAGCGGGGCAAAGATAACATTTTTTTGTTGTGGTCTGTTATGGGAAGAATCGGGCGGTAGAGGTCTTGAAAAAGCCGAGCCTTCAACGGATGCAAATAAGAGCAACAAAAAAGGCGGCCGCGGCCGCCTTTTTTGTATGTCTTTCCTAAAAGGGAAGAAAGGTGCTTTTTAGGGACTATCTGCCCCTTGCCTCTTTCTGTTCTTTGGTGCGGAAGCAGTGGATGTAACTCAGTTCGAGCCCAAGATAATTGTTCCGATATGAGAGTTTACCGCTCTCATCTCGATAAGAATAGGAACCTTGGAGTCTGTCCTTGAAAGCGAGGTTGGAGGTGATGGACAGGCGCAGCAGGTCGTTGTAGGGCAGACGGTAATAAGTGCCGAGACGTAATTGCATGCTTACGTTAGGTTTGTTGTCGTCATTGTCTCCGAAGTTCAGTTGAACTCCCTCAACTTCCCCGTAGATGCCGCAATAATTGGTATAGTCGTAAATGTTGGCAATGCACAAGCCCAGTGCGGTGTAGAGAGAGAAATTGCTCTCTTTGAACGGGTAATGGAATTCAAATCTCACCGGAATGGAGAAAGACCGGTCACCGAAGTCCACAAGGTCGGTATAGCCATTGTTATCTTTCTTTTGGATGGTCACCGAAGACTTCGACTCAAAGTCAACGCCCACCGAAACTCCGAAATATTTGGCAAAATGGTAAGAGGCTTCAAGTCCGAAATTATAACCAAAACGGGGACTCGACTTAATGGACGGGTCGGACACTTTTACGGAAGGTGTCACTTTCACCCGTTGCGACACGTTCCCCTGCATGTTCAGTCCGAGGTGAAAGCCGTTAGGATAATTGGGGCGGATTTCCGGACCGGGATGTTCTGGCTGATTGGTTTGCCCATATGAGGCAAATGCAAAAACGACAAATGCGAGAACTAAAAAGAATGATTTTTTCATGCTGTTTTAACTTTTAATATTTTGAAATTTAGTGATTTGTGTTCTGTATTCAGGTTTTTCGTTTCAAAAAACTTTGCAAAGATACACTTTTTCCGTTATGGTTAGAAAATGGCATTTTTTTTTGAACATGAAAAAAGGTGGGGGGGGGAGTGTTGTTACGGATACATTCCCCACCTTAAATCCTTTGGAGACGCTTTTGTCTTTGTTTTATATGGATGGTCTAAAGATTAGAAAGATATTCAAGCTCTTCTATTGTGAATTGCTTTTCGGCGGCATTTTCTTTCTCTATGAGTGCGTAATAGGCGGATAGTGCTTCGCGTGTTTTCAGTTCGTATCCATATTTGTCAATCAGGCTTTTGTAGCCATCAAAAACATCTGCCAGTTCATTGGCGTAAGGTTTGTTCAAGGAGCGGAGCGCTTCCTGGTCTTTTGCCAAACTCTGTAGAAAGTCGCGCTTCAGGGTCACGTGTATTCTGCCGTCGAAGACACTGTCAGGCATGGATGCTACAGATTTTGTAGAGCCCGAACATTCCGGTTTGCCCCAAAAAGAGCAGGTGCACGAACAAGGGGAGCCAAAGGCTTTGCAATCCCCTTTCGGACATGTGACCTCACAGCAAGGTGTTGGTTTCTGTGCGGCTTTTGTGCGCCCGGTGCTTGATTCTTCTGTGGCCTTATTGCAGGAAAAAAGCACCAATAATCCTGCAAAGAATGCCACTAACAATGTTTTTTTCATGTTATTATTGTTTGATTTGTATGTCGCAAAGATAAAGACATTATTTGGATTTTCAGTCGGTTTAAAATGTGAAAAAATCATAAAAAACATCCCCCCCCGAAGCACATTTTGCTTATCTTCGTTGTTCTGATATAGGAAACTATTTTGCAGTCGTCTTTAAAAATCGGAAGGTGTATGCTTTTTTATCCGAGGTGATTTTCAAGAAATAAAGACCATTTTTGAAGGGCTTTATGTTGATGCATGGAATCTCCCCGTTGAAAGTTGACATCATCTGTCCAGAAGTGTTGAAAATCTCATATTTGCAGATATGGACATCTTCATGATTTAGAACCAAAAGGAAGTCGGATGCCGGGTTTGGGTATAATGTGATTATGTTTTTTTCACGATTAGTGGCATTGAGAGGTGAAACATATATGTGATACATAGGTTCTGCGGTAGAAGAGCAACCTTTGGAGTCTGTTATTGTCAATGCGTATCTAATAGTGGTGTCAGGTTTTGCCCAGAAGCCCCTGTCTACGTTTGTGTCACTTAGTCCATGCGATGGATTCCAATCGTATAAGGTTATGTCGTAAAGACTTCCGATGTTAGGGTTTTCGTTTAAAAAAGATAGAATCTCCTGCCTCAATCCAATAATAGTAAGAGGCAAGATTAGTTGTGAAGATACTGGTTGAAACCACAACTGTATCATGACTTTGGCAGCCGGAAGCATCTGAGATTGTAAGGTAAAAGGTCATAGCGGTGTCAATGAACCCTCCAGAGTAAGAGAATGTCGGATTGGCAATTGTTGTATCAGATAGTAAATCGGATGCATAGATGTATGGTATTGATTGAAAGCCTGTTGCAATCGGGTCGATTTTCCACTCATAGGAATAGGGGGCAGTCCCGTTTGAGGCCGTAGGATTTCCGCCGAGAGTGACAGACGAATCTGTTGAGCATCGGTGAATGTTGTCTCCGGCATCTGCAATGCATTGGGCAGATAAATTGAAAGATGCCAAAGAGAGCATTAGGAAAAGAAATATCTTTCTCATATCAAATATATTTAAGTGTTTTTAATTATTTGACAATTAGTGTTTTAGCGTCTCTTGCGATAAGGGCTTTACGAGTTGAACTTATTACGGCAGTATTTGTTTTTAGGATAAATAAGTTCATAATATTGTGTTGTTTGATTTGTATGTCGCAAAGATAATGGTTTCATGCGGTTTTTCGGTCGGTTGACGAGAAAAAACATAAAAAATGTTAACGCGCCGTTCCCTGGTAATATGGCCTTGAGGCGGTTTGCCAAGGGACGACATTTCGATGGACGATGATTGTTCCCGAAAGGCACATTCCTGTTTTTTTGTATCTTTGCCCGCTTTTAGCATATTGAATACATTGTACAAATAAAAACAAGAAATAATGGCAACGCATAAAATCTCCACCAAATTCTTAAGCATCGAAAAGGTTGAAAAAATCATCCGCAACAACCATAAGTTGGCACTCTCTGAAGAGGCTATAGAAGCCGTGAAAAAATGCCGCGATTACCTGGACAAAAAAACCGATGAGGAAAAGGAACCGATTTACGGGGTCACTACCGGTTTCGGTTCACTTTGCAACAAAAGCATTTCTAAAGAAGACCTTTCTACGCTTCAGCGCAATCTTGTCATTTCGCATGCCTGTGGCGTAGGCGAAGAGGTGCCGCAGGAGATTGTGCGGATTATGCTTCTGCTGAAAATACAGTCGCTTTCGTACGGGCACTCCGGCGTGCAGTTGGCCACCATACAGCGCCTTGTCGATTTTTTCAACAAGGGGGTTTATCCTGTGGTATATCAGCAAGGCTCTTTGGGCGCATCCGGCGACCTTGCCCCATTGGCCCACCTCTCCTTGCCGCTGATCGGCTTGGGCGAAGTCTATTACCATGGTAAAAAATACCCTTCGGCCGTCATCAATGAGAAGTTCGGATGGCAGCCTATCGTATTGCAGTCGAAAGAGGGGCTGGCATTGCTGAACGGAACGCAGTTCATGAGTTCATACGCCGTGTGGCTGCTGATGAAAGCCCAGAATCTTTCTTGCCTCGCCGACACCATCGGTGCCGTGTCACTTGACGCTTTCGACGGGCGCATAGAGCCTTTCAATATGCTGGTTCATCTGGTCCGTCCGCATGCGGGACAGATTGCTACTGCTTCCGTTATCACCCACATTCTCGAAGGCTCCCAGATTATCCAACAACACAAAGAGCATGTGCAGGATCCTTATTCGTTCCGCTGTATACCTCAAGTGCATGGCGCCACCAAAGATTCGATCCGTCACGTGCAGTCGGTGGTTGAAACGGAAATCAATTCCGTCACCGACAACCCGACGGTGTTCCCCGATGAGGACATCGTCATCTCGGCGGGCAATTTCCACGGCCAGCCGCTTGCGTTAGTGCTCGATTTCCTCTCTATTGCAATGGCAGAATTGGGCAACATCTCGGAACGCCGCATTTACCAGCTCATCTCCGGGAAGCGCGGTCTGCCCTCATTCTTGGTCAAGAACCCCGGCCTGAACTCCGGCTTTATGATACCGCAATATGCGGCCGCCTCCATCGTCAACCAGAACAAGGCATTCACGATGCCATGCTCTACCGACTCTATTGAATCGTCACAAGGCCAGGAGGACCACGTGAGTATGGGAGCCAATGCTGCAACCAAATGCTATCTCGTCATAAACAACGTCGAGAAGATTTTGGCAATCGAATTGTTTAATGCGGCACAGGCCCTCGAATTCCGCCGTCCGCTCAGGTCGTCGGATTTCATCGAGGATTTTGTGGCGGAATACCGCGAAGAGGTCCCGTTTGTGGAGAACGACACCTATATGCACGAACTTATCCAGAAGTCCATCGACTTTATGCGCAGCATACACGTCACCATGCAATAAAGGAAGCCGATGAGAAAATTGCGGTTATTCGTCTGGTGCGTTGCCCTGATGTGCGGCTGCGGTTCCCGCGAGAAGTTTTCAGAGATTCCGCATATCGAATTTGTCGGGCTTGAGAAGATAGATGACGGCACGGGAATTGACAGCCGGGCAGAACTCGTTGTCCACTTTCAGGACGGTGACGGGAACATAGGGCTGGACGAATCAGACACGACGGGCGTTTTTTCACAGGACTCGTCGTATTATTACAATTTTTTCATCGATTATTATGAAAAACAACAGGGCGAGTGGGTGTCGGTGGAATTGCCGACACCCCTGCATGTCCGTGTGCCCGTGCTGAGCCAAAACGTCCCGGAAGCCATCGAGGGCGACATAAAGGTGCTGACCTATATTAACAATCTGTTCTCGCCTTATGATACCGTCAAATTCTCTTGCTGTCTTGTTGACAGGGACCTGAACAAAAGCAATGTAATAGAAACCCCAGAAATAACGGTGAAAAAATGACAATCACAAAACAGATAGAGCAATTGGTCGGAATGGCCTTGCAGGAGGATATCGGAGACGGCGACCATTCGTCGCTTTCGTGCATACCGGAGACAGCCCGAGGAGAGATGCGGCTGTTGGTGAAACAAGACGGCATTCTCTGCGGCATAGACGTGGCACGCGAAGTGCTCCGCCAAGTGGATCCCGCCATTGAGATGGAACAATATCTGAAAGACGGCGAAAAAATTGCAAAAGGCGATGTCGCATTCAGACTGAAAGGCTCCGCTCAAAAGATGCTTACGGCCGAAAGAACAGTGCTTAATTTTATGCAAAGGATGAGCGGCATTGCTACGGCAACGCGCATTTGTGTGGACGAGGTGAAAGATACGGGCGTGACGCTTCTGGACACGAGGAAAACGACACCGAACATGCGGGTTTTCGAGAAGTATGCCGTCAAGACCGGCGGGGCGCAGAACCACCGTTTTGGGCTTTTCGATATGATGATGCTCAAAGACAACCATATCGACTTTGCCGGCGGAATAGAGCGTGCGATCGATGCCGCCAGAACGTATCAGGCGGAGCGCGGACTGAACCTAAGAATCGAAATCGAAACCCGCAGCCTTGACGATGTACAGAGGGTTATGCAACATGGCGGTGTCCACCGCATCATGTTCGACAACTTCACGCCGGACCGGATCCGCGAGGCTGTCCGCATCGTGGACCACCGCTACGAAACCGAAGCCTCCGGCGGCATTGTGCGGGAAACATTGCACGACTATGCAGCAACAGGTGTCGATTTTATTTCCATCGGTGCATTTACCCACCATATCTCCAGTCTTGACCTAAGTCTGAAAACTGTTTTGTTTTGAAAAACATGAAAAGAGTCTGTAAGATAGCACTTCTGATGATCGGGATTGTGCTGGCCGTGCTGATTGTGGTGAGCGTGGCAGCGGGTCCCGTTGCCAGAGCCTATCTGGTGAAACACAGCGAAGAGATATGCCACCGCAAGGTTGATATTGAACATATACGCATCAATGTCTTTAACGGCGGTGTTTCCATTCTCGGCTTTACGATGAAAGAGGAGAATCCGCAAAAGGATTTTGTCTCTTTTTCCAAACTGAAAGTGCGGTTGTCGCTGCCGCGCCTGCTCGGAAAGTCAGTCTATTTCCGCAAAGTTGAACTTGACGGACTGAACGGACAGGTGATACAAAACAACAGCCGTTTCAATTTCAGCGACATAATAGATTTTTTTTCAAAAAATACGGAAGACAATGACGACAAACCGTCCGGCTGGAGCGTCACACTTAACAATATAAATATCAGTAACAGCGCATTGACCTATCAGGACGTGGCGGTGGGAAGCAGTATAGGTCTCAAGAATATCGTGCTCAATGTGCCATGTATCCATTTCTCCGGAGACGATACGCAAGTTGACTTGAACCTCGATTTTGAGAAAGATGGAAAACTTGCCGTGAAGATGGCATACAACATAGAAAAAGAGAAGTATGAACTGAACTTGAGGTGGATCAAATTTGACATTGCCACGGTGAAGCCCTACTTGACGCAGTATCTGAATGTCGGGACGTTGGAAGGGCAACTTGACGGTGACCTCAAGGCTACGGGTTCTATGAGCCATCTGCTGAACTTGAAAGTGCAAGGCAGTCTTTGTCTCAAAAATATGGAGGCCACAGCCGGGAATCAGGATCCGCTGGCATCATTGTCATCACTGCGGGTCGCCATTGACAACATAGACCTTGAGAACAAAGAATGCCGGATAGACAGCATCAAACTTGACAGTCCAATGTTCCGGTATGAGATTTTCAGGGACGGGAACACGTTGTCGCGGCTTTTCGCCACCTCGGGCAATAACAAAACAGACGAGGGGGCGGTTGATTTTCAAGACGAACACCAAAAACAAGATCCGGCTGACGATGTCAAGGAAAAGTTGCACTTTGATGTCAGGAAACTGACGGTATCAAACGGGCGATTCTTGTTTGCCGACAGGTCTGTGTCGCCGCAGGAGCAGGAGTTTGCTGTCGGCAACATTGAGGTGTCTGCGGAGAACATATCCGACGAGCAGAAAGCAACGCTTGCGGTAACGGCCGGGCTGGGAAGTCTGGGCAAGCTTCGGTTTTCCGGCAATGTCGATATTGTGGATTTCAAGAATGCAGACATAGATGTAATGATTGAGAACCTGGCATTAAAGGACTTTTCGCCCTATTCGCTGCATTATCTTGCCAGTCCGCTGCAGGACGGGCTGTTCACATTCAGAAACACGACAACCATCAAGGACAGTTGGCTCGACAGCCGCAACGGACTCGACATATACAAGCCCGTGTTCGGAAAGAAAGACCGGAGTCTGACACCCGTAACCAAAGTGCCGGTAAGGGCGGCCGTTTATATCCTGACAGACCGCAAGCATCATGCCCGTATGGAGGTGCCCGTAAAAGGCAATGTCGCGTCGCCGGAGTTTTCGTTTCGGAAGATATTCTGGAAAACGCTTGCCAACCTTATTGTCAAGATTGCCGCATCTCCGATAGACTTCATCGGGGATGCCATCGCCGGCAACGGCACATTCAAGGCTATGGTTTTCCCGCCTCGCGACACCATCATGCTGAATATGGAACAAGTACATCAGATTCAGGAGATTGCAACGTGCCTTAAGGAGAAAGAAGAACTTGTGCTGGAAATACAGACCGGGGTTAACATTACAACGGAAGATACGGTTAACCTGCAACAGCGCAAGAATGTGCTGATGAGCAATTGTTTTGAGACGATAAAGAATCAGTTGGCAGGGCAGGGCATTCCCGGACAACGCATCCGCCAGAACGAAGAAATGTTGAGTGTGTCAGCCAACAATGAACTGAAAGCCGCTTTTAATTTACACTATGATGAGTGAGAAAACAAGGCGCAAAATGAAAGAGATGATAGCGCAGTTCCGGTGGAGAGGTGAAGAATGGGAAGAGATGCCGGTCGTGGGTCCGATAATCCGAAAGTCAAAGACCGTTTCATTTCTCGGGCTACAGCAGATGCCGTTGTACGATGTCATGCAGTTCTATATGATGTCATTAGGGAAAGGAATCATCTTTCAACGCGCCGCGGCGCTCACCTATAGAGTGTTCATTGCCCTGATACCGATGCTTATCGCCCTCTTTTCTGCCATTGCATTTTTAGGCAACAATGTGCAGACAGTTTTGCTCGATTTCCTGCAGTCACTGTTCCCGACGTACGCTTGGCCTGCCATCGAGAATGTGGTCACCGATGTCATCACTCGTCAGAACGGAACGTTGTCATCCCTTATGCTGTTCTTCGGCATCTATTTCACCGTTCTTTGTATGAATGGCATCCTTGTGGCGCTCAACACCTCGTTTTTACAAGAAAAACGGCAGAATTTCATAAAGCAACTCGGTATGAGTTTCGTGCTGATGTTCATATTCTTCATCACGATAGTGACAGTGGTGCTGCTTTTCATTTTCTCTGCCGCGCTTGTCAACAGGCTGCACCACCGGCTGATGGGCGAAAACCCTAATGCGGTTTATTATTATGCGATACATGGCATCAAGTGGCTGCTTACTTTCGGAGCCATCTATTTTATGGTCAGCGTCACCTACCACATAGCTTCCGGGGAGAAAAAGAGCCGGTACCGTTTCTTCTCTGCCGGCTCAACTACTTGTACCTTATTGATGGTTGTGCTGTTATGGGGGCTGAATGTCTATTTTTCCAATTTCACCAATTACAACCTGATATACGGATCGTTGGGAGCGTTGTTTGCTATTCTGTTGTGGCTGAACTGGAGTTCACTGGTGCTGTTGATAGGCTATGAACTGAACGTAAGCATAGCCAAGGCAAAATCAACAAAGACGGTTGGAGAGATGGAGAACAACACCGCAGCCCAGCGTAAAGGCAAGCATTTGGAAAAAAACAAAATGAGAGAATAAACAATGATATATATACAAAATAAATTTATGCAATTATGGATTCCTTTATAGAGTTTATAGTCACGATAGCGTTAGTGGCATTGTTCTCATTGCCTTCGTTATTGAAAAAGAAAACGGAAAAGAAAGCCGACCCGAATGTAATGATGGAGGAAGAATTTGAAACAGAAGACATTCAGGAAGAGATATGTGATGCGGACATAGTGGACACAAGACGCCGGCCCGAGGAAGAAAGGGAATATTTCACCTATGAGCGTATGCCGGAAACGAGAGTCGCTGATACAAGAGTGAAGGGCACAAAAGGGAAACGGTCTGCGCAAGTGGTTGAAGATAAAAACAATGATGACTTATTGCTTGATTTCAGCGAGGCGGAGTTGTTGAAGGGAGTGATCTATTCGGAAATCCTCAAGAAAAAATTTTGAAATACTGCGTAAAAGTATTTTGAAGATAATGAAATTTCGAAACACTAACGAAACGGAATTTTTGTATTTTTGGCGCTCAAATTCAAAATGGTATAAATTTTAAAGTTTAATATAAATTAATGGCTATGATTAAAAAAGTACTCTCAATTCTAGGGGTAGTTATTCTTTTCTCAGGCATGGCATTTGCGCAGACCAGTACCATTAAAGGTAAGGTCGTGGATCAGACCGGAGAGCCTTTGCAGTACACAAAGATTTTCCTGAAGCTCAGCGACAAGGTTGTGAACATGGCTATGGCTGACGACAAGGGTGAGTATTCAATGTTCGGCGTAGAACTTGGAACGTACGACCTCGAGGCTGATGCCCAGATGACCTGCAAGAAATCACTCAAAAAGACAGACATCAAGGTGGGAACCAGTCAAGTTCTCTTCATTGACTTTGCTATTGACTGTTCCAGCGACTTGGAAGAGGTTGTCATCAAGTATGAACCGCCTGTCTTTGACCCGGACAACACAAGTTCAACAAGTCGAATCAGTGGAGACAACGTACGTACAACGCCGGGGCGTTCTGTGACCAGCGCATTGGCGAACTTGGAAGGCGTCTCCAGTGTGGATGGTTCCATGACCTCTGTCCGTGGTAACCGTTCTGATGGTCAACAGACCATCATCGATGGTGTGCGTGTGCGTGGCAACGGTGGTATCTCAATGTCGTCCATCGAGGAGGCCCAGTTGATTCAGGGTGGTATCCCGGCAGAATACGGAGACGGAACATCATTCACCGTCATTACTACAAAGTCCGCCCCGAAAGACTTCCACGGCTCCATCGAGTTGAGAGGCTCCATTGACGGATACAACAATTTCCTGGGCGCAGCCTCTGTTTCAGGTCCGCTCTTGAAAGGCAAGAAGAAAAACGACCCCACCCGTATCGGCTTTATGTTCAGCGGTGAGGTTTCATACGACCACGACGCATCCCCGGCACGCGGCGGCGTCTATGTAGCAAACGACGATACCCGGGAAGCCCTCATTGCCAACCCTCTGCGTTACAGCTCTTCAGAGTTCGGCTCTTGGCAGCAGGCCGGTTGCTACCTGACCAGTGACGCTTTCCATAAAGAGCGTGTACGGAAAAACGCCGGCAGCTGGGACTATCTGGGACAACTCAAACTCGACTTCACCCTCGGCAAGAGAAACAACATGAGACTGTCCCTCAGCGGGTCTTACGAATACGTGAAAGGAAAATCCTGGAGCACGACCTATGCTCTTCTCAACGGCGACAACAACCCGATTGTGACCAACTCCACGATGCGTCTCAATGCACGTTTGAACCACCGTGTCTATACGGACACAACCGGCAATGGCGTGCTGAAGAATGTGATGTATGACGTGAACGTCAACTATACACGCTTCAATTCCAATTCCTATGCCGCCAACCACAAAGACCATTTCTTCGAGTACGGCTATGTGGGTCAGTTCACCACAACCAAGGCCAGGGGATATTCTGCAACGCAAGACGAACTGACCGTTACCGTTGACAGTGTGCCCATTACGCTTTACAACGCAGTCGAGTTCCAGGGATGGTACGATTCAATCGTCTCATTCAAGATTAACCCCAACTTTAATGTGAACCCGATCCTTTCTCAATATACGCTCAACTTCGTTGACAATTTCATCACTAACAATGCTTATTATGATTATTACGGCTCCACCAGCCTGCCGATAGACCTTGACGTTTACCAGCAGTACGGCGCACTGCGCAATGGTGACTCCCCGAGTCTCATCTATTCTATGTACTATTCTCCCGGTACTGTTTACAACGGATACAGCAAAGGCCAGACCGAGCAGTTGGGCGTGAAGGCCAGCATCTCGATGAACCTCAAAAATCACGAGTTCAAGTTCGGTTTCGACTTTGAAAAACTTACCTACAGAGGATACAGCATTGCACCCGTTTCTTTGTGGACGTTGATGAGAAACGAAACCAACTCACACATTTCCGAGCTTGACAAGGACAACCCTATCATCACAGACAACGGAAGCGTGTTCACCGTTGACTATAACAGAGCCATCAACCTGAACGAGCAGACAAACTTTGACCGCAATCTGCGTACATCACTTGGCCTTGACCCCAACGGAAACGACTGGATCGACATCGACAACCTCGACCCTTCCACATACAACCTGAACATGTTCTCCGCCGAGGAACTCCTCCAAGGAACTTCCGGCGGTGTCAATCCGATGGTCAGTTACTATGGTTATGACTACACCGGTAGAATCAACAAACACAAAACCACGATTGCCAACTTCTTCAACGATACGATTGCCGGCGGACAGCGCTCTTACAATATCGGAGCTTACGAACCTATCTATATGGCATTCTATCTGCAAGACAAATTCTCCATCAACTCCCTCCTCTTCAACATCGGTCTGCGTGTTGACCGCTTCGATGCCAACCAGGAAGTGTTGAAAGACCCTTACCTTTTCCGTGAAGCTTACACCGTAGGCGATATGTGGAGCATCCTAAGCAAGAACCCTGCCTATTCTAACAAGTCAATGGGGGACGTGTTCGCAGGAAACGCAGAATCTGACTGGGTTGTTTATTATTCCGGTTCCGATACTTATATGAGCGAAAGCGAAATCGGCGGTGACGGATTCACCTCCAGCTCGATTGTCGGTTACCGTAACGGAGACACTTGGTACGACGCGCAAGGCAACGAGGTGACGAACCCCGAGTCTGCCCTTTCACTCAATGTCAACGGACCAGTTCTGAAGAACCCGCTCTATGACGAGAACAACAACCTCATTGGCGGTATCACGAAAGTTGAATCAAGCGCATTTACCGATTATGTCGCACAATGGTCTGTGATGCCCCGTATCTCCTTCTCTTTCCCGGTATCCGACAACTCATTGTTCTATGCTCACTACAACATCATCACCTCACGTCCGACCAACCTGCAGATATCACCGATTGACTATTTGTTCATTTCGCAACGCAAGTCCACCAACGACATCGTGAACAACCCCAATATGAAGCCTCAGCAGAGTATCGACTATGAGATCGGTTTCCGTCAGAAAATCGGCACCAGATCTTCTATCAGCATCAGTGCATACTATTCTGAGAAACGTAACCAAATCCAAGCCTACCGATTCACGGGAGCATATCCGAACACCTATTATTCTTACCAGAACATTGACTTCGGTACAGTACAAGGTTTCACGTTCGCCTATAAGATGAACAGAACCCATAACCTGACCCTTTCGGCAAACTATACGCTTCAGTATGCAAAAGGTACCGGTTCCAGCACGACTTCCCAGCTTTCAATTTTGGCCGCCAACCAGCCGAACTTGAGAACACTGACCAACTTGTCGTTTGACCAGAGACACAGAATCGGTATCAACCTCGACTACCGTTTCGACGGCGGTGTTGACTACGACGGGCCTAAAAAAGAGAAGACCGTCATGGTTGACGGCAAACCGACGACAAAGACCATTCAATGGTTCGCCAACACCGGCGTTTCATTGTTGTTCTCTGCCGCTTCAGGAACCCCTTACACTCGTTCCAGCACACCTAACTCGACGATTGTTACCGGTACTACCTCTACCATTTCCGGTTCCCTCTACGGTTCCAATATGCCGTGGCAATATCAGTGTGACCTCCGTATTGACAAGACTTTCGTGTTCAACCTGAACAAGAATGCCAAGGACAAAGACGGAAATGCCAAATCAGCAAAACCAGGTTATCTGACCGTCTATATTGACATACAGAACCTGTTCAACTTCAAGAACATCGTTTCTGTGTATGACTACACGGGCAATGCCGATGATGATGGTTATCTTTCCGCTTCTGAATACCAGCAGGCAATCAACTCTCAGATTTATGTGCCTTCTTACATAGCATACTACCAGATGAGAGTTCAGAACCCGTACAACTACAGTCGCCCGATTCGCGCAAGTTTGGGTATCCAATTCGGTTTTTAATAGTTAGTAATAAAAATAAAGTACATATATGAAAAATAACGGTAAAATTTTCTGCTTGATGCTCCTGCTCGTCTGCATGGCTTTCAGTTCAGTGCATGCCGAGAAGTCAAAAGGAGCGCAAAGAGTATCCACACCGAAGGCAGAATCTGCTACATGTCTTCCCGCCAGCGGTTCTAACGAGCTTACAATTAACAATGTCCGTGCTTACCTTGAAACCGGCGGTACCATGTGGTTCAAAGAATTGGCTGAATACGAGATTCCTATCGGTTCAGGCAAGACCTCAATGTTCTGCGCTGCTCTGTGGATTGGCGGCCGCGACGCCAACGGTCAGCTCAAACTCGCCGCTGTACGTTTCAGACAAGTCGGAAACGACTTCTGGACAGGTCCTTTGAAAATCTCGGGCGCCGGTACAACGCAGTCCATGTGTATCAAATTTGACAAACATTTCAAGATCACACGCTCCGAAGTTGACCGGCACATTGCAGGCTATAATACCTCCGGCTATGTAATGCCCTCTTCAATCGCCAACTGGCCTGCCCACGGCGACGAGGGTTATTCTTACTATCTTGCCCCTTTTAAAGATGTGAACGGAAACGGTGTTTATGATCCTGAAAACGGTGATTACCCGTATTACGACATCAACAATGAACTCTGCCCTTGGACAGAGGACAACATTGCAGCCGCCGCTGCTCACGAACTTCCGAGAACCCCGGAAGATTTATGGCTCGAGCAAAGAAACTATCCGGGTTCTGAACCTGATTATAACCGTTCTAACGGTATGATTTATGCAGACCACGTGCTCAAAGGCGATGCAACCATGTTCTGGATCTTCAACGACAACGGCGGTCCCCACACCGAGTCGGGCGGTAGCCCTATCGGTCTTGAAATCCGTGGACAGGCTTTCGGCTTCTCTACTAACGATGACCTCAACAACATGACATTCTACTCTTACGAGATTATAAACCGTTCAACATATACGCTTACTAACACATTCTTCTCCCAGTGGGTTGACCCGGATCTCGGTTACGCTTACGATGACTATGTAGGTTGCGATGTAGGACGTGGTCTTGGCTACTGCTACAACGGAACCAACGTTGACGGTTCAGGACAAACTTGGGCTTACGGAGACCAACCGCCCGCAATCGGTGTCGATTTCTTCCAAGGACCCTATATGGACGCAGACAACAGGGACAATCCGAAATTCTATGCAGACAGCGCATCATACGCAGGATATTGTGACAAATTCCTCAAAAGCAGTTTCGTTAACGACCAGATGGCCATCAACGGTGTCAATTTCGGAGATGGTATCGTAGATAATGAGCGTTTCGGTATGAGAAGATTCGTTTACCACAACAATGACAATACCGTAGTCGGTGACCCCAGCGAAGCTTACGAATACTATAATATGCTTCAAGGTATTTGGAAGGACAATACCAAGATGAAATTCGGCGGCAATGCCCACGACAGCAACGGACCCGATTGCGATTTCATGTTCCCGGGAACCTCTGATGTTTGCAACTGGGGCACGCAAGGCATCGACCCTAATTATGCAAAAGACGGCGGCTGGACAGAGGCCAATGAAGGCAACGCTCCTTATGACCGTCGTTTCATGCAGTCTGCCGGACCGTTCACGTTGAAACCGGGTTCAGTAAACTACATTACCGTTGGTATTCCTTGGGCACGGGCTTCGCAAGGCGGCGCACAGGCATCCGTTGACCTTCTGAAAATCGCTGACGACAAGTGCCAGTCATTGTTTGAAAACTGTTTCAAGACTCTCGATGGCCCTGATGCACCGGACATGACTATCCGCGAACTTGAAAATCAACTCGTGATTTACCTGTCCAATGATGACCCCAACAGCAACAACTATCATGAGTCCTATGTTGAACTTGACCCCCAGATTACCAAGACGCTTACATCTACTGAATATGTCAATCAGATTGACACGGTTTATGCATACGATGCCGAGGGTAATCCTGATACCATCATTACATCTTCCATAATGCCCGTAACGACTACGGATACGCTTTCTACTGAAGACCGTCAATACAAATTTGAAGGTTATCAGATTTATCAACTTGCCAATTCATCTGTTAGTGCAACAGACCTTGGAGATGTCAGCAAAGCTATTCTGATTGCCCAATGTGACGTTGAAAACAATGCCTCTCAGATTGTCAACTGGATTTACAACGATGCTGTTGGCACTTCAGTGGCTACAGAGATGGTGAACGGCAGCAACAAGGGTATTTCTCATTCCTTTGTCGTAAAAGAGGACAAGTTCGCTACAGGTTCCAACAAAAACCTTGTCAACCACAAAGAGTATTACTTTATGGTTATTGCATACGGTTACAACCAATACAAGAAGTTCACCTTGGATGCAACGAACCTTGACGGTCAGACGACACCGTATCTTGCAGGACGCCGCAACATCAAGGTTTACACCGGTGTCCCCCACAAACCCGTCGATAACATTACCAACAGCGTATATGGCGACCAGCCAATGATTACACGTATCGAGGGTCAGGGCAACGGCGGTTTCTTCCTTGATCTCACAGACGAATCCCGTGACCTTATCCTTGCGAACAACACGTACAACAACGTTCAATACAAGGAAAACTATGGTCCTTTGAGCATCAAGGTCATCGACCCCCTGCAGGTGAAGCCTTACGACTATGTCGTGAAATTCTTGCCCAACAGCGTTTCGCAAGACGTGAATGACAGCACCGAATGGCAGCTCATCATCTCTGACGATGTTACAGATGAAGAACTTGCAGAACTTGGCCTTGACCGTGTCACCACCGCTGGCATGCCTATTTCAATGACAAATGAAGAACTCTTCCTTGATTTAGGCATTTCAGTTTCGATTAAGAATTATAACTTTGCCATTCACCAGAATGACCTTGACGATTATGTCGTCAATACAGCCGGAGGTTACACCTACGCAAACCTAGCCAAATATGGTCAGGTTGACTTCATCGGAGCTACGGTTGAGTATTCAGGAGACATTAAATGGCTTGATTTTGTCGCGGACCAAGAGGGAGATTATCCTGCCAACTGGATTCATGCAGGACAGCAATCTTCCGGTAAATGGGAGACAGGCACTGTTCAGGAAGGTGCAGAGGACAAATACTACCAGTGGCGTACTGAAGACATGTGTGTTATCATGCCTTCCAAGACTTTGAACAAGGATGAAAAATCCCGTGGTTTCAAAGACCCTGAACAGCAATTCGAAGGCGTACTCAACGGAACTTGGGCTCCATACGTGCTTTCTTCTCCGTACGACGGCGGGCCACAAGCCAAGTACCTTGTACCTGACAACGTATATTATGGCAAGGGCGAAGGTTCTCCTCAACCTGCTTACTTCGATTTCACGGCAATAGCAGCACAACCTTACAACCCGGGCTACAACCAGACACTTACCAACCTCTATTCTGTCGATGTGGTCATCACGCCTGACCAGAGCAAATGGACAAGAGCCGTCGTTCTTGAGTCCGGTTCCGCCCCACAAACCAACGACTATAAGGTGGAGCAGAAATTCAACGGCCAGACATACCTCAATGTCAGACACGAACCAAAGAATGCCCCATCTGTCGGCAAAGACGGAAAACCTGACAACAGCGGCACAACAGGATTTGGATGGTTCCCAGGCTACGCAATCAACGTTGAGACAGGTGAACGTCTGAACATTATGTTCGCTGAAAACTCAGAAGACACCCTCAACAACGGCAACGATATGATTTTCAACCCGACGAATGTCTATGCCTACTACAGAAATCTCCAAACGGGCGAACTCATTTTGGATGAAGAGACGGGAAAACCTATTCCTATGTCGATAACGTCTTACAATGCATTCAGAGATGCATACGGTATCACTTTCGGTGAACCGCTCAATGGCGGACGTCATTACATCTATGTGATGAACAGTGCAGGCAACACCTGTAGTATGTATTATCGTAACTCAAGCAGACAACGTAACTACAATGACAATGAGATTGTTACCAGCAGTCAGGGCGGTACATTCGTAGGCAGCGACGGTATATATTATCCTTACTTCGAATGCGGAGCTTACGATGAGGGTAAATGGATTATGGAAAAATTCAAAACATTTACAGGCAACGAAAGTTACGGCAACAATGAGCGGAAACGTGCAAAAATGCAGTTGTTCAACAACGTAATGTGGACGAGTATCCCGATGCCCGCAACACTGCAAGAAAGCAACTGGCTCTCATCTGATGTGACGTTCAAACTGCGTGTTACGCGTCCTTACTTGAGATACTCTTCACGTTGGTTTGAGGATCCTTCACAATCTGCCAATGCTTCTCAGAACAGCGGTTATCCGATGTATCAGTTCACCACCAAGAATCTTGTTCCTACAGCGGTGACAGATTCCAAGGAGGCCATCCAGAATGTGCTTGATGAAATCAACATTGTTCCCAATCCGTATTATGGTTTCTCCCAATACGAATCAACCGCTCTTGAGAATTATGTACGCATAGTGAACCTTCCTGCAAACTGTACGATTTCCATCTATACAGTGAGCGGAACATTGATAAGGACAATCACCAAGGGTGATGCCAACACAACTTACGTACAATGGGATTTGAAGAACCATGCCAACATCCCGATTGCCGGCGGCGTTTACATTATCCACGTCAAAGCTCCTGGTATCGGAGAACGTACGCTCAAATTCTTCTGTGCAATGCGTCCTACCGACTTGAATGGTTTCTAAAATTACTAATCCAGAAATAACGATAAGAATATGAAAAACATAAAATCATTAATAATTTTCGCAGGAGTTGCCCTTTTGGTTGCCGGCATGCCAAATAACGTGTGGGCAGGTAATAGAGACCGTTCAGGCCAAGCCGGTGCATCTCATCTGCTGATTGACCCGTGGGCTCGTTCCAATGGAATGGCAAACGCCGGCATTGCAGAAATCCGTGGTTTGGAGTCTGTCTATTCCAATGTGGCTGGCCTCACGTACGTCAAGAAAACGGAACTCTGCTTTAACCGTACGCAATACCTCGTCGGTTCAAATGCAGGAATCAACATCAACTCACTTTCCTTTGCGCAGAAGCTCGGGCGCAAAGGAAAGGATTTCGGCGTGCTCGGAGTATCATTCATGTCAATGGGCTTCGGCGATGTCCCCATTACAACTGTAGCCCAGCCGGAGGGCGGTCTTGGTACATTCAGCCCGAACCTCATGTATATCGGACTCCACTACGCCAAATCTTTCAACAACTTCATCAAGGGTGGTATTTCCTTAAAGGTCATCAACGAAAGCATAGCCGACCTCCACGCCACTGGATTTGCCATTGATGCAGGTGTTCAATACATTGCCGGCAAATTCGAAAACTTCAAGATTGGTGTTTCCCTGCGTAATATCGGTCTCCCGATGAGTTACAAGGGCGATGGTATGACGTTCAGAAGCATCATCACCGGTTCCACTCACGAACAGACGCTTGCTGTACGGTCAGCCGAGTATGAAATGCCCGCATTGTTAGCTATCGGAGTCTCATACGACTTCCTCTTCTTCGGCAAGGAGTACGCTTCAATGTCTAAAGAAGACCTTGAAGCCGAAGGTCTTACCAGAGATGACGCTCAACACAGAATTACAATCGCAGGATCGTTCACGGCTAACTCTTACACCCGCGACATCTTTGCCGTCGGTTTAGAATACGGCTTTATGAATTATTTCATGGTCCGTGCCGGTTATTCTCTTGAGAACATCACATCACAGAAAGAGACGAATGTAAAAGATGCTACGCAGACTGTTACTACGCTGCTGCTGAACAGCGATTCATTCTTCGTAGGTCCCTCTGTAGGTGCTACCGCTGTCATTCCTTTGGCTAAAGGAAACAATGGCAGCCGCATCTATATTGACTATGCTTACAGATTTACCCACAAATGGAAAGGTAACCACTATATCGGCCTCAAATTTACGTTATAGGATTTATTTAACCATTTTACAACAAAATAGAAGAGGCTTGAAAGAGTCTCTTCTATTTGTGTAATAAAACAATCAATTATGGAAGATATCAAATACTACACCCAGGAAGGCCTTGACGCCCTCAAAAACGAGCTCAACGAACTCGAATCAGTTGAAAGACCTAAAATATCTCAGGCAATAGCAGAAGCCCGGGACAAAGGTGACTTGTCCGAAAATGCAGAGTATGATGCGGCTAAAGAAGCGCAGGGTTTGCTCGAACTGAAGATAGCGAATCTGCGTAACCTTATTGCCAAAGCAAGGGTTCTTGATGAATCGAAAATAGATGTTTCCAAAGTGCTCATCTATTCCATTGTGACCGTTAAGAACATCAAAACAGGCACAGAGATGACCTACACGATTGTCCCCGAATCAGAATCTGACTTCAAGGCAGGAAAGGTTTCCGTTTCCAGTCCGCTTGCCAAGGCACTGATTGGCAATTCCAAAGGCGACATAGTCACTATGCAGGCTCCTGCCGGTGAGATGCAGTTCGAAATCTTGAATATTTCACGTTAATATTGTCATACGATTATGGAAGACACACTGTTTACTAAAATCATAAAAGGCGAGATCCCTTGCTACAAAATTGCCGAAGACGAGAACTTCTTCGCCTTTCTCGACATTTCTCCTATTGCCAAAGGGCACACGTTGGTGATTACAAAATTGCAGAACGATTATATATTTGACCTCCCCGACGACCTGCTCGGAAAGATGATGGTATTCGCCAAGAAGGTTGCCGTCGGCATTAAAAGGGCTTTGCCTTGCCAACGGATTGGCGTCGCTGTCATCGGCATTGACGTTCCGCACAACCACATACACCTCGTCCCTATTAACGGTGTCGGCGACCTGAACTTCAAGGCTGAAAGGCTAAAGTTGACCCCTGACGAGTTCCGGCAAATTGCCGGTTCTATTGCTGAAGAAGTAGCGTTAAACAAATAATATCACCAATTATGGACACTAAACAATTACAAGACATTGCCACACAAGTAAGGCGTGATATCATAAGAATGGTACATGGAGCCAAATCAGGACATCCCGGCGGTTCTCTGGGCTGCGCCGACTTTCTTACGGCACTTTATTTTCAGATAATGGACATCAAACCAGAGAATTTCACCAAAAACGGAAATGGAGAAGATATGTTCTTCCTCTCAAACGGACACATTTCTCCTGTGCTGTACAGTGTGATGGCACGTCGCGGTTATTTCCCTGTTGAGGAGTTGGCGACGTTCCGGAAACTACATTCCCGTTTGCAGGGACATCCCTCTCCTGTCGAGGGTCTTCCCGGGATTCGCATCGCATCGGGTTCGTTGGGGCAAGGCGTATCAGTAGCCATTGGTGCTGCACTTGCCAAAAAAGCGAACAACGACAACCATCTCGTATTTGTACTCACCGGTGACGGAGAGTTGCAAGAAGGCCAGATTTGGGAGGCCGTCATGTTTGCCGGATCCAAACATGTGGACAACCTCATTTTGACGGTTGACTTGAACGGAAAGCAGATTGACGGGAATACAGACCAGATATGCAGTCTTGGCAGACTACGCAGCAAACTCGAGGACTCTGACTGGATGGTGCTTAAAGTTGACGGCAACGATATCAAACAATGCGTGCAGACCTTAACCTTGGCAAAAACCTTGGCCCATAACGGCAAGCCCATAGCCATATTGATGAAAACCGAGATGGGAAAGGGCGTTGACTTTATGGAAGGCACACACAAGTGGCATGGTTCTGCTCCCAATGACGAGCAAGCAGCCGCCGCATTGGCGCAGTTGCCTTTAACGCTGGGCGATTACTAATAGTCATAAAAGGAAGCGTTCTTTTGTGAAGATTATAAACCGATACCTTTGCAAGAACTTTTTCGGACCCTTTGTCCTTACTTTCTTCGTTGCCCTTTTTGTGCTGCTGATGCAGTTTCTATGGAAGTGGGTTGACGAACTGGTCGGCAAGGGGCTTGAAATGGGACTGCTTCTGAAATTGCTTTTCTATGCCTCGTTGACGCTCTCTTCGATGGCATTTCCGTTGGCGGTGCTTTTGGCGTCGCTTATGACTTTCGGAAACTTGGGGGAACGCTACGAAATCGTTGCGCTGAAGTCTGCCGGCATTTCTATCCGCCAAATGATGATGCCGCTGGCTCTGCTCTCTTTTGTCATAGCAATAGTGGCTTACGAGTTCTCAAATGAGGTGATACCGAGGGCTTCGCTCAAGTTGCGGATGATGCTTTTTGACATACAGCAGCAAAAACCCGCATTCAACATCGACGAAGGCGTTTTTTACACGGGATTTGACGATTATGCTATCAGGATAGGCAAGAAGATGCCCGATGGCGAAACCATAAAAGACATCATCATCTATGACCATTCAAAGCACCGCGGGAACACCACGGTGACTTACGCAAAGGAGGGAAAGATGCAGATGACCCCCGACAAGCACTATCTTATGTTTACGCTCTATGACGGCTATTTCTGGGACGAATCGCCCCAAGTCGGTCGTTCGCGCTCCAATAGAGTCCGTTACCCGCTTTCCCGCGCTTCTTTCAGCAAGCAGTACAAGCGTTTCGATATGTCAGACTTTGTAGCCGTGGGCAACAACGACGCCAGCCTCTTTCAGACCAACTCCTCGACTATGTCGTCGCGGCAACTGAAAGACAAAATAGATACGCTCAAAGAAGAGATAAAAGGACTTTCGCACGGTGCGTCAGGTGTGTTCTACAACAACCTCTATTTCTACAACACGATCGTGCGCAACGACAGCACATTTGACACACTGTCGGTTGCCAAGACGCTGGACCTTGAGAAGGTGGACAAGGAAAAACTTCCGCGAATTATGCAGTTTGCCGAAAATTCGGCACGGCAGTTTACATTCTCACTACGTTTTTCCTATCAGGACATATCATTCAGGACATCGTTCCTGTGGTCCTATCAGATTGAATATCTGCGGAAGATTACGCTCGCATTGGCTTGCATCTTGTTCTTCTTCATCGGTGCGCCTTTAGGCTCTATTATCCGAAAGGGCGGGATCGGAATACCGCTGGTCATCACAGTGCTGTTCTTCACCCTTTATTTTGCAATCTCCATCATAGGCGAGAAAATTGCCAAAAGCAGTCCGATGCCCGTGTGGTTCGGCATGTTTCTCTCTTCGTTTATCTTGTTGCCGATATGTGGCTTCTTGACTTACCATGCCACAACAGATTCTGTTGTGCTGTCCCCGGACACTTACGCACGCTTCTCCGAGAAAATCAAAAACTTTAAATTGTTCCGAAAAAAAGCGCAATGAAAATTCTTCAACTTTGTCATAAACCGCCTCTTCCTCCTATCGACGGAGGCTGTATTGCCATCCACAATATCACCCAGGGACTGCTCGACGGCGGCCAACAGGTGAAGGTCGTGGCCATTGAAACGCCGAAACATCCCGTCAGGATTGACGCATTCCCTGTTGACTATTTGAAGAAAACTTGCTTTGAATCTGTATATGTTGATACAGCATTGAGCCCTTTGGAGGGCTTCCGCACGCTTTTCAACGGAAAGTCATACCATATTGAACGTTTCCGCACCAAGAGTATGGTTTCAAAACTGGAATACATACTAAAACAACAGTCTTTTGACATCATCCATCTGGAATCGATTTATGTGGCTCCTTATATCGACCTGTTCCGCCGTTGTTCAGACGCTCGTGTCGTGATGAGGATGCACAACATAGAACACCAAATTTGGAACCGACTTGCAGACAACGAAAGCAACCCTGTGAAAAAAGTGCTTTACAGGTTGAACCGAAACCAGTTGAAGAAGATGGAGGACAGTGTACTCCGCAAGGTTGATGGTTATATGACAATCTCAACGCCCGATTATGAATACTTCCGACTGACCGCCCCGGAAGTTGCGGGTGAGGTGATACCTTTCGGACTCAATTTGGAAGATTATCCTATTGAAGATGACTACATTCCTTCCGACCAACCCTCTCTTTGCCATATCGGAAGCATGAATTGGTCGCCGAATTTGGAGGGGATGGACTGGTTTTTGAGAGAAGTGTGGCCAATGATACACGAAGCGCACCCCAGTCTTCGGTTCACGGTGGCGGGTCATGGCATGCCCGAAAACCTTTTGTGCCGGAAGGAGCAGAATGTGACGTTTGTCGGTGCGGTGCCGGATGCCAACGTGTTTATGTTGAGTCACGATTTGATGATTGTGCCGTTGTTGTCCGGCAGTGGCGTGCGCATAAAAATTGTAGAGGCAATGGCGCTTGGCAGGGTCGTGATAACCACCTCTGTAGGTGCCGAGGGTTTGGATGTGGAAGACGGAAAACATCTTTTTATTGCAGACACGCCGGAACAGTTTCTGGCGGTCATAGACAAATGCATTGCCACCCCCGACATCTGCACCATCATTTCTGAAAACGCCCGCGATTTCATATCTGTCAATCATAACAACGAACTGATAACGGAAAAGCTGCTGAAATTTTACCGGCAGGTCATATCAAAATAAGTGCAATGTCATATCTGGAACACATAGACTCTCCGGAAGACTTGCGAAAGATTCCGGTCAATGAATTGCCGCAAGTGTGCGATGAGCTCAGGCAGTTCATCATCAACGAGACGTCGCGCCATCCGGGACATCTGGGGTCCAGCCTCGGCGTGGTAGAATTGACCGTTGCATTGCACTATGTGTTTGACACACCCGACGACAAGTTGGTTTGGGACGTGGGGCATCAGGCTTACGCACACAAGATACTGACGGGACGGCGTAATCTTTTTTCCACCAACCGTTGTTACGGTGGCATCAGCGGATTTCCACGTCGAGAGGAGAGCCCTTACGATGCTTTTGGCACGGGTCATTCCTCCACTTCCATATCAGCAGTTCTCGGAATGGCTATCGCCGCCAAGATGAACGGCAACCTGAAAAGGAATCACATAGCCGTGATTGGCGACGGGGCCATAGGCGGCGGTATGGCATTCGAGGCCATGAACCAGGCGGCCTGCCGCGATGTCAATATGCTGGTGGTGCTCAACGACAACAAAATCTCTATCGACAAGAGTACCGGGGCTATGAGCAAATATCTGCTTTCCATTACGGCCTCGCCTGCCTATAACCGATTCAAAAACAGACTATGGAATCTTTTCACCATCAAGACCAAACAGTCGAACCGGGCAACAAACCTGTTCAGCAGCGTCGGCAACGGCATCAAGGGATATCTGTTGGGCGGTAGCAACTGGTTCCAGAGCCTTGGGTATCGCTATTTCGGTCCGGCCGACGGTCATGATGTCGTCTATCTTGTGAAAACACTGCAAGCGCTCAAAAAGCTGCCCGGACTTAAACTGCTGCATGTGCTTACCGTAAAAGGCAAGGGACTTGAGATGGCAGAACAGCACCAGACCGCTTATCATGCTCCCGGTCAATTTGATCCTGAAACGGGAAAAATCATCAAAAAGAACACAGACAATCTGCCCCCGAAGTATCAGGATGTTTTCGGACAGACAATTTTGGAGTTGGCGCGGAAGGATGAGAAAGTGGTCGGGATAACGCCGGCAATGGTTACGGGCTGTTCGCTGAGTTTCATGGACAAAGAGTTCCCCGAACGCGTTTTCGATGTTGGCATTGCCGAACAGCATGCGGTTACTTTTTCTGCCGGACTGGCGGCAGAGGGGTACGTTCCGTTCTGCAACATCTATTCTTCCTTCTTGCAGCGCGGTTATGACCAGATCATTCACGATGTCGCCCTGCAGCGGCTGCCGGTGATCTTCTGCATTGACCGGGCAGGACTTGTTGGCGAAGACGGCGCCACGCACCATGGTGCGTTCGACTTGGCATTCCTCCGATCTGTCCCCAACATGATCATATCTTCGCCACGGAACGAACATGAACTCAGAAACCAGATGGTTACCGCATACCATAATGCCAAAAACGGTGGAATGCCGTTTGCCATAAGGTATCCGCGAGGTCGTGGGGTGCTGGCACACTGGCACAATGAACCTGAAGTGATAGAGGTCGGAAAGGCGGAAATGATGCAGCATGGCGAGAAATTGTTGGTGTTGTCGTTAGGACCGCTTGGAAATCAGGTGGAAAAGGCACTTCAGACCCTATCGTCCGAAAATCTGAAGCCGGCTTGGGTTGATGTGCGATTCCTGAAGCCGCTGGACGAAGCCCTGCTGGCGAGGTTGGCCCGACAATATCCATGTTGGCTTGCCGTGGAAGACGGCACCGAAAAAGGAGGCTTTTTTTCAGCATTGGCAGAGTTCCTTGAAAGTTACGGTTTCGACAACCGACTTTCCCATATCGCCATCCCCGACCGTTTCATAGCCCAGGGCGATATGCAGAGCCTTTACCACGAGGTGGGTTTTGAAGTTGAAGACATTGTTTCGAAAGTCAAGAAGATAATGTGTGCATAAATGAGATGGATCGATACCGACAGACACAGGTAACCGGTTTTATAATGAGTAATTGCCAAATAAAAGGAGGGAAATGTATTCATGGGAAAAAAGGTGGGACGGGTCGGTTACCTGAACATGAATGACATTGCAAAAATAATAAAAATATTAAAACCAAGCACAAAAGTTAATAAAACATTAAAATTTTAATCAAAGCGCAGCAACCTCGGTGCCGGATGCAGGGTAGGGTTACAATGAAATCAGTACCTTTGCCGCCTTTGAAACAAGCAAGGATGACAAATACAGAATCGATACTTTTAGAATTGAATGGTCAACAACAATGTGCTGTAAAACAAATAGATGGTCCGGTGATGGTGATAGCCGGGGCGGGGTCCGGGAAGACTAGGGTCTTGACTTACCGCATTGCCTATATGTTGGCGTCGGGCATCAGTCCGTACAACATTCTCGCACTCACGTTCACCAACAAGGCCTCCGCCGAAATGCGCAGCCGTATCACAAATCTTGTGGGCGGAGATGTGGCAAGAGCCGTCACTATGGGAACGTTCCATTCCGTTTTTTACCGGATTCTACGAATAGAAGCCGAGAAACTGGGCTATACTGCAAGACTGACCGTGTATGATACCGAGGACTCAAAGTCGCTGCTCCGCAACATCGTGAAAGACATGAACCTTGACCCTAAGCAATATGCCCCCAACTATGTGCTTAACCGCATTTCCATGGCCAAGTCGAACCTGCTTTCCGAACAGGAATATGCCAACAACAGCGAGATTATGGCAGCGGACCGGACTGCGGGGAAGCCGATGGTGGCCGAGATTTTTGCCGCTTACAACAAGCGGCTCAAACTGGCGGATGCCATGGATTTCGACGATTTGTTATACTATATGAACGTACTGCTCCGTGACTTTCCCGAAATGCTCTATAAGTACCAGAGCCGCTTCTCTTATATTTTAGTTGACGAATACCAGGATACCAATTTTGCACAGTATTTGATTGTCAGAAAGTTGGCGGCCCAAAACCATAACATTTGCGTGGTGGGCGACGATGCCCAGAGCATCTACGGCTTCAGAGGGGCAGACATTCAGAACATCCTCAACTTCAGGCGCGACTATCCGAACGCCAAAATCTATAAACTCGAACAGAATTACCGCTCAACCCAGACTATCGTCAATGCGGCCAATGCCATCATCAAAAACAACCGCGACCAGATGCAGAAGGAGGTCTGGACGGACAACGAGTCGGGAACCAAAATAAATCTGATGTGTGCCGACAGCGACAATGCCGAGGCGCATTCAGTGGCGGATGCTATTTTTGAAATAAAAATGAATGAACATGCCGCCAACAAGCAGTTCGCCATCCTGTACAGAACCAACGTGCAGTCGCGCACGCTCGAGGAGGCGATGGTCAAACGACACATACCCTATAAAATCTATGGCGGGCTTTCGTTCTACAAACGCAAAGAAATCAAAGACGTATTGGCCTATTTCAGGCTGGTCATCAACCATTACGATGAAGAGTCGTTGCGCCGTGTCATCAATTATCCGATGCGAGGCATTGGCGACACGACTATGTCGAAAATATCCGCCACCGCCGCCGAACAAGGCGCACAGGTATGGGACGTGATTGTCAATCCGCAACAATATAAATTGGAGGTCAACGGCGCTACAGCAAACAGGTTGACGGAGTTTGCCAATATGATACGCGGATTCTCCGCCGTCCTGCCGACAGAAGACGCCTATGAACTGGGCAAGCAGATTGTTCAGAAAACAGGCATCGCCAAGCTGTTGCACGAAAACACGGAAGAGAAAGAACGCCGCGAGAATGTGGAGGAACTGCTTGATTCGATGAAAAGCTTTACAGAAAGAACGCCCGATGAAAGTTTCATAGAGACGACGGGGGAGATTATGGAGACCTATTTCCCATCCCTTGACCACTTTATGGAATCCATCGCCCTTTTGAGCGACGAGGAAGACGACAAGGCGGAAGAGGAGGAAGACCGGGTGAAGATGATGACCATCCATTCGGCAAAAGGACTTGAGTTCGATTATGTGTTCATAACGGGCATGGAAGAGAATCTGTTTCCCTCTTCGATGTGTGCCAATTCTCGCCAGGAAATGGAAGAAGAACGTAGGCTTTTCTATGTGGCGCTTACGCGTGCCCGAAAGTCCGTGACGCTTACCGAAGCACAGAGACGTTACCGTTTCGGATCGCTGCAGTTTTGCGAGGAAAGCCGCTTTGTGAGCGAGATACCTTCTAAATTCTTGAATATTACTCAAAAGGCGTCCGGCGGCACGGGCCCTTTTGCCCGCAAGTCGAGCAACAGTTTGTTTTCAAAGCCGCAAGAGTCCCATTTCCGTCCGGTGCATGGCAACCGCCCGTCGGGTGTGGTTGACGCCCGCCCTGTGGTCAAAAACAAGGCCGAAGTGCGGCAGGAACAAATGGGAACGCCTGCCTACAACAGCCAGATCCTGCCTGGCATCAGGGTTTACCACAGCAAATTCGGCTATGGCAACGTAATCTCCGTAGAGGGCAACGACCAGGACAAAAAAGCAATAGTCAGGTTCGATACCGTCGGCACCAAAACCTTGCTGCTGAAGTTCGCAAAACTGATCATCCCCCAATAACCGTTCACTATGATTTTCCGCACAAACATACCGGCTCCGAAATATCCTTTCCATATAAACAGCGACGACTCGCTCCTGCTGTTGGGCTCCTGTTTTTCCGACCATATCGGCAGTTATTTCAAACGGCACCGTTTTGACGTGTGCTCCAATCCGTTCGGCGTGCTGTTCAATCCCGTGTCTATCGGCCGCGCACTCAGAATGTTGATGGAACCTGCCAGTTTCGACAAGAACCGTTATTTCTACAAAACCTCAGACCTCTGGGTCAGTTTCGCCCATCACGGAAGATTCTCAAAGGAAAATTTCGAAGAATTTGAGAAAAGCATAGACGAGAAACTGGAGCAGGCCGCCCGGTTTCTGGAACGTGCCGACTACCTTTTCATCACATTCGGCACCGCTTTCTGCTATAAGTTCATACCGCGCGACCTCGTTGTCTCCAACTGCCACAAAATCCCCAACAACTGGTTTGAGCGTTCCCGGTTGGATGTCAAGAAAATAGTATCGCAATGGAATGATACGCTTGCCATGCTGAAAAATCGTTTTCCCGAATTGAAAATCATTTTCACGGTCAGTCCTGTGCGCCATGCAGGTGACAATGCCCACGAGAACACGTTGAGCAAGTCAACGCTGATGCTGGCGGTGGACCGGATTGTCGATAATGAAACGACATTCTATTTCCCGGCATACGAGTTTCTGATGGACGACCTCCGCGACTACAGGTTCTATGCCAAAGACCTCAGTCATCCCAACGAGTTGGCGGTGGAGTACATAGAAGAGAAAGTTTCCGAGTCCTTTTTTACGCCAGAAACGCATGAACAGATGCGGATTATCGAAAAAGAGAACCGTTTTCTGAATCACCAGAGATTTCGCAAAATGTAAAAAAAACTGCTTTCAAGGGGAAATTTTTGTTTTTTTCAGGTTGTACCATCGCTTTCCGCACGAACGAGCCAACTGGTTGCGGCAGGGGCGTTTTGCATTGACGGCCGAAATATTTTTCCCGGAATTTGCATTTCGGAGCTGCTTTCTGCCGTTTTTTCGGGAGAAATGGACACGCCGAAGCCGCACTTGCTGAGAACCAAGTGCTTGCAGGGACTTTCAGGATGTTCGGCACTGCCGTTACAGGCATGCCAGCAGGCTTTCGAGGTAGTCTTGGTCGTGGACGGCGCGCAGCATCAGACGCTTCAGCGACACCCTCTTCTTGCCGTCGATGCTGACGACCTTGCCCTGCGCGCCGTCATGCACGATGGAGGAAGCCCATTGCGCGAAGCGCGCCCGGAACGTGTTGGGGTCCAGGTTCTGGAAGAAGCGCCGCAGCGTGTCGTCCGTCGGCATGCCGTTGTAAAGGTCGATGTACTTCCCGAGAAAGTCGCGCCTGTACCTGGCGAAGTCGGCGATTTCAGATGATGCAGGCCCTCTTCGAGGACCTTTGAGGGTGCGGGCGCATCCTTGCCGACGGTTCCGCTCCCTTACGGTCGCTGCACTATCGGTTATGGAGCGGACAGCCTGCGGCAGCCCGCTTTTGCCTTCTCCGAGGACGAGGGGCAGGATGTCGGATGTTTTTTGTTTTGAGTTTTTTTGTTGAATGTGAAGTCTTTGCGCTGGCCAAGGGCATCGGAGATGCCCAATCATTGGTGGCTCAACAGTGCAAAACCGGTGCACAAGATTCCGGCTGACGTAACAATTATTGAATGTGGAATTGAGGAATGAGGAATTAGGAATTGCGGAGGGCAACACGCGTAACGCCTCTAAGTTCTAAGTTCTAAGTTCTACATTCGTGCGGCACCGTGAGACCGCAAAAAAGCACTTGACAAACGTTGTTTTTTGTTGTATCTTTGCGCGCTGAATTATTTTACAATGAAATTATCAGAATTCAAGTACTACCTGCCACAGGATTTGATTGCTCTGTATCCTGCCAAGGAGCGTGACGAGGCTCGCTTGATGGTCTTAAATCGCAAGACAAAAACTATTGAGCATAAGATTTTTAAGGATGTTCTTGACTATTTCGACGAGGGAGACTTGTTTGTTATGAACAACACCCGGGTATTCCCGGCATTGCTTTACGGCGAGAAAGAGCAGACCCGTGCCAAGATCCGCGTCTTTTTGCTGCGCGAACTGGATGTGGAAAGCCGTCTTTGGGACGTCCTGGTGGATCCGGCCCGCAAAATCCGCATCGGCAACAAACTCTGTTTCTGCGAAGACGAGAGTCTGCTGGCTGAAGTGATTGACAATACAACTTCGCGCGGAAGAACGCTCCGTTTCCTGTTTGACGGAGACCATGATGCTTTCAAGAAAAAACTGATGGAACTCGGCACGACGCCGCTCCCGGAAGACATTCAGCGTATGCGCGAGATTGTGCCCGAAGACGAAGGGTACTACCAGACACTCTATGCTACAGAAGAAGGCGCCGTTGTGGCCCCGGCCGCCGGCTTCCACTTCAGCCGCGAACTGCTGAAAAGAATGGAACTCAAAGGCGTCGAACGCACCTATATTACCCTTCATGCCGGACTGAGCAATTTCAACGACATCGATGTCGAAGACTTGTCCAAGCACAAACCCGACTCTGAAAGGATGATCATCAAAGCAGAGGTGGCAGACTTGATCAATAAGACAAAAGAGGGAAAACATAAGGTAGTAATGGTCGGAACCACTACTACAAAGGCAATAGAATCGTCCGTGTATGCCAACGGACACGTCAAAACCACTGAGATGAACGGCAAGGTTGACGCATGGACCAACAAGTTCATCTATCCTCCCTACCGCTTTATGGTGGGCGATGCGATGATCACGAACTTCCATGCCTCTCAAAGCTCTATGCTGATGATGGTGGCCGCATTCGGCGGCTATGACTTTGTGATGCGCGCATACAAGGAGGCTGTGGCTGAGAAATACAGATTCCTGACCTACGGCGATGCAATGTTGATTATTTGAATTGTTTCATATGACATTTTTTTATTATGGCAAAATCTTATGAAGAAGCAGGCGTCCGTTTGGAAGCCGGATACGAGTCTGTACGCCTGATAAAGAAACATATAGCCCGAACCGCCCGCCCGGGAATGATGGGCAACATCGGCAGTTTCGGCGGTATGTTTGACCTCGCCTCCCTGAAGTACAAGGAGCCGGTGCTTGTCAGCGGCACCGATGGCGTGGGAACAAAACTCAAAATTGCTTTCATGATGGACAAACACGACACTATAGGACAGGATGCTGTGGCTATGTGTGTGAACGATGTGCTGGCTCAAGGCGCTGCCCCGCTGTTCTTCCTCGACTATATCGCCGTGGGCAAGAACGACCCGGCCAAGATCGAAGCCATCGTCAAGGGCGTCGCCGACGGCTGCGTGCTTTCCAATTGTGCCCTCATAGGAGGCGAAACGGCCGAGATGCCCGACATGTACTCCGATGACGAATACGACATCGCCGGCTTTACGGTCGGCGCAGTCGAAAAGTCGCGCCTCATTGACGGCAGCCGCGTCAGATCCGGCGACTTGATCGTAGGACTTGCCTCTTCAGGCGTGCATTCCAACGGCTTTTCGCTTGTCCGCAAAATTGTACTGAAGGACAACAAGATGGATCTTTCCAAACAATATGAAGAACTGCCGGACACTTTGGGGAATGTGCTGCTGACCCCTACGCGCATATATGTGCGCTCCGTGCTGAAAGTTCTCGCAAAGGTGGACGTCCATGCCATTTCACACATCACAGGCGGAGGTTTTGACGAGAATATCCCCCGCGCACTTCAGGAAGGACAAGGAATATTCATTGAAGAGGGAAGCTGGGAAATGCCCCCCATATTCCCGTTCCTTGAAAAATACGGCAAGGTGGAACACCGCGAAATGTTCAACATTTTCAATATGGGCATCGGTATGGTGCTGCTCATTGCCCCTGACGACAAGAACCAAACGCTCGACTTGCTTGAAACGCTGGGCGAAAAGGCTTCCGTGATCGGTAAGGTTACCGACACCGGGAAAGTGGACATCAAATTGGCATAATTACGTCAAATATGAAACGACTACCGCTTTTGACGTTGGCGACGCTGCTGTCAGTTTCTGTCTTTGGGCAGAATGAGGCTTCTAAGGTTAAGGTTGATCTCCGCGCAGGATACACACTCTCAACCTATTTCGCACGACAGAATCAGTCGGCAGATGTCACATTCAGGTTGCCCGACCACTATTACAGCCTCAAGTCTGGCTATTCTGCCGGGTTCGGGATTGAAGTCCCACTGAAAGAAAGGCTTTCATTGCGGATTGGACTTTTCTATGCGAGACAGACGGTAGGTGCCGCCGAACAGACGGTGCGACAGACCGGCGATTCGACGTGCAGCGTTGACTATTCGGAAAAAACCACGGCGCACAATTTCTGCCTCCCCGTAATGGTGAAGTATGCGGTCCCCGTGCGTGAAAACAGTCGTTTTGAGGTTGCCGCAGGCCCGTATATCAGCGTGACGGCCGGCGGAAAGTTGACCGGGAAAGGCAGTTATGCCTACTCTACAGGCATCAACTATACCGAAAAGATGGAGTTTGACCCTTGGGAAAACGGGAAAAAAAGCGTTTACAGACAGATGCTGTCCGATGATTTTGTGCAAGAGGAGGTGTTGTATAATGGACAGATTGCACGCAGGGTTGATTTCGGTCTCTCTTTAGAACTCGATTACAAGGTTTCCCGATTCTATATCGGTGCGGCGGCTAACTTCGGGCTGCTGAATAACGTAGCGCCGGAAATAACGGAATTGACGGGTTTGTCACGACGTAATTTCAATTTGCAGATTATGTTAGGCTATCAAATCAATTGAGATGAAGTACATTGGACCGCACGTCAGCACAACAGGTGGAGTTGAAAACGCCCCCTTGAATGCGGCCGCTGTTGGTGCCACCGCTTTTGCTTTGTTTACCAAGAACCAGCGTCAGTGGGTGTCGCCGCCGCTAACCATTCGCTCGATGGACAAGTTCAAGGAGAACTGTGTGGCGCATGGGTTTATGCCCGAACACATTCTCCCACATGACAGTTATCTCATCAACCTCGGACAGCCCGAAAAAGAGGCGCTTGAGAAGTCGAGAAGTGCTTTTCTTGACGAGATGCAGCGTTGTGAACAGTTGGGTCTCAAGATGCTGAACTTCCATCCGGGAAGCCATTTGAAGAAAATATCGCTTGAAGAGTGCCTCCGCCGCATTGCAGAGAGCATCAATATTGCGCTTGACCGCACACAAGGCGTGACGGCAGTAATAGAAAACACCGCGGGACAGGGCTCTAACGTAGGGTTCAGTTTCCAACACCTCGCATACATCATCGACCGGGTGGAAGACAAGCAGCGTGTGGGCGTGTGCCTCGACACCTGCCATACCTATTCCGCAGGCTATGACATTAAGACGGCAGAGGGTTACGACAACACATTCCGCGAGTTCGACAGCACCATAGGCCCCTCTTATCTCAAGGCTATTCATCTCAACGATACCAAAAAAGAACTGGCATCAAGGGTTGACCGACACGACAGCATCGGGAAAGGACTTCTCGGTCTCAACTTCTTCAGCCGTTTCATGAAAGACCCACGCTTCGACGATATGCCGCTAATTCTCGAAACGCCGGACGAAAGCCTCTGGCAAGAGGAGATCCGAATGTTGCGGGATTTGACGATGTAGGTTGTCCATATTGTCAACATTTACACATTCAGACGCTTTGTGCAACAGAACGTTGAGGCAATCTATAGGCTTTTGTCCGGTTTTAATGCTGGATTACAGAATTTTATGCTTTTAAAAAAAATGAATTCTGGGCAGTTGAGGATTGAAAAAAAAGTGTATTTTTGCCACGCCTTTAGGCATTGAATGACACGGCGTGTTCTTCTAATGGTTAGGAATCAAGATTCTCAATCTTGCAATAGGAGTTCGATTCTCCTACACGCTACAAAATGAAAAAGGGATTGTGTTTGAACAATCCCTTTTTTTTTCAAAGGGTTATTAGAAGAAATAAGGAAGCCGGCTCATACACGAGCCGGCTTCCTTATTTTGTTATTGTTAAGTTGAATAGGGAGGGAAGACTATTTGGCAACGCGTTCAAGCCATTTCACCATACCCAGCATCACGCTCATGGAGACGAGGCAGATGACGAAGAACACGCCCCAGCATTTCCAAATGGGCCATGCGTTGTACATGACGGGTCCGATCCAGATCATCAGGTTTCCGATGGCTGTGGCACCAAGCCAAAGTCCTTGGCACAGTCCGACCATGTTTCTTGGGGCAACCTTAGAAACAAAGGAGAGACCCAGCGGGGAGATGAACAGTTCGGCGATGGTCAGGAAGAAGTAGGTTACAATAAGCACCCACGGGCCGGCTTTTGAAAGGCCTTCTGCTAACATAGTCTGGGCATCCATAGCGCGGAAATCGGTCCCGGACGGGTAGTGGTTGACAATCGAGACGATGGCCAGGAACAGATATGCACATCCGGCAATAGCCATACCGATGGCGATTTTGCGGGGAGTCGAGATGCCTTTGCCTTTTCTGGCAAGAGCGGCGAAAGAAATCATGACAATCGGTGTCAGGAATATGACAAAAAACGGGTTCAAAGCCTGCCAAATTTCAGGGGCAATGGATTCCGTCTGAACAAAATCGCGTGCGAAAACAGACAAGGACTGTCCATTCTGATGGAATGAAAGCCAGAAAAAGATGGCAATGCCCAGCACTGCAAACAGAGCGTAAAGACGCTGCTTGATCTCTTTGGCCATGGCTTGTTTCTCTTCTGCCGTGTATTCGACGACTTCCTGTTTTTCTTTCTTGGCGGGTTGCGGGAAGTTCTTTTTCGTGCAAACGAAGATGGCCAACGAGACGAGCATGGCCACCACAGAGGCGATGAATGCAAAATGGATGCCTTGGTTGAATACGGTGATGTAGTCGGAGCAGAATGTGGCATTGTCCACAAAACTGTACCCGTTCATGACAAGAGCCTTGGTCTCTTCAAACTTGGTGGAGATGTCTGCGCCTTGGCCGCCAAGGAACTGGTGGCAGAGACCGGGCATGTCGGAATTGTAGAAGAAGTTGTGGGCTTTGAGCCACCACTCGCGGAGCAGCGGGGCCACAAACGGGGCAACGACACCGCCGATGTTGATGAAAACGTAGAAAATCTGGAATCCAGAGTCCCGTTTTTCTTTTGCGATCTTCAGAGCCTCGTCGCCTTTCTTGGCGGCCTCGGCCTCAAACTCGTCGTACATCTTGCCGACGATGGCCTGAAGGTTGCCCTTGAACAAGCCGTTGCCGAACGAGATGCAAAGCAGTGCGATGCAGGTGAAGATGAGAATGGACCACCATTGAGGATTTCCGTCAACAATGAAGCCGTTGACATCCTTGCTGAACAACGGAATGGCCAATGCCACATAGCCGATGGACATGATAATCAGACCCCATTGGATGGTCTTGTTGTAGTTTTGCGTACGGTCGGCAATGATACCGCCAACAAGACTAAGCACGTAAATGCCAAAATAGAACACCGAATAAATGGTGCCGGCAGTTGCGTCAGGCAGACCGAACTTGGATACCAGGAAGAGCAGCAGGATGGCATTCATAATGTAATAGCCGAACCGCTCGCCCATATTGCTCAACGCAGCGGCAATGAGCCCTTTCGGATGCTCACGCTTGGCAATGGTTACATAATAGACGATGAATGGGATTACAATGATGAGAATTGCAATCAACATAGCCACCATACGATGGTTGGTGAAAAAATCAATCATAATAATTGTTATTGGTGAGTAATTTAATGAATTTCAAAAAAAAACTATTTGAGCGCTTCGATTTTCTTAACGATGTTGTCTTTGGAAACCAGCCCCACAAGGGCATCCACCATTTCACCATTCTTTAAGAAAACCAGCATCGGGATGTTCATGACGCCGAACTGTGCAGCCAGTTCGGCGTTCTCGTCAACGTCACATTTCCCGATGATGACTTCGTTTTCATATTCTTGAGCCAATTCTTCAACAACGGGACCTAATGCTTTGCAAGGCCCGCACCATTGTGCCCAAAAATCAATGATGACCAATTTGTCTCCTTTGGCCAATGTTTCAAAATTACTGGAGTCGATTGCTAATGCCATAATAATGTTATTTAATGTGTAAAACTTTATTCAAGGGGGCAAAAATACAAAAAATAGGATAAGGCACGTTTAATTTGGAACAGCATAAAAAAAGTGTATTTTTGCACCTGTTCAACAGTAAACAAAGCCGCAATGAAGAATATGAAAATCGATGTTTTGTTGGGATTGCAGTGGGGCGACGAGGGGAAAGGGAAAATTGTCGATGTAGTGACTCCGGATTATGACGTTGTAGCCCGCTTTCAGGGCGGTCCCAATGCGGGACACTCTTTGGAATTTAACGGCATACGCCATGTGCTCCATATCATCCCCTCCGGGATTTTCCATAAAGACAAGATCAATGTGATCGGGAACGGCGTGGTGATAGACCCCTTGGTTTTTGAGCAGGAGATTCGCTCACTGGTGGATTTGGGCCTTACCCCGACCGACAACCTTTTCATTTCCGCAAAGGCACATCTGATTCTTCCTACACACCGACTGCTGGATGCCGCATACGAGACCAAAAAAGGCAATATGAAAATCGGCTCTACGCTCCGTGGCATCGGTCCGGCTTATACGGACAAGACCGCCCGTTCCGGCCTCCGCGTCTGCGACTTGCTTTCACTCGATTTCATGGACAAATACCATGCGGCCGTCGCCCGTCATACGGAAATCCTCGAACACTATCACGTCGAAAACCTCCACCAAAGAGTGGAAGAGATGGGAAATGAGTGGCTTTCTTCTCTTGCAACATTGAAGAAGTTCAAGGTCATCGACTGCGAGTATGAGATTCTCTCCTATTTGCAGCAAGGGAAGACTGTACTGGCAGAGGGCGCACAGGGCACGTTGCTGGATCTCGAGTTCGGAGCCTATCCGTTTGTGACATCATCAAATACGATTGCCGCCGGCGCCTTTACAGGGCTCGGTCTCGCTCCGCACTATGCCGGCAAGGTCATCGGTATCGTTAAGGCCTATTGCACCCGTGTGGGCAGCGGCCCTTTCCCGACGGAACTTTTTGACGAGACCGGCGAACGCCTGCGCCGACAAGGCAGTGAGTTCGGGGCAACTACAGGACGTCCGCGCCGCTGCGGCTGGCTTGACCTGGTGGCACTCAAATACGCCATTATGGTCAATGGCGTCACTGACATCGCACTCACAAAAGCCGACGTGCTGTCTGACTTCGATGTGATCAACGTCTGCACTGCCTACAAGGTGAACGGAAAATTGACCGACAGGATGCCCGCCGATTCTTTCGCAGACATTGAGCCGGTTTATACTCCGATCCCGGGTTGGAAACAGGACATCAGCACGGTTCGCAATTATGAAGCGATGCCCCAGTCGTTCAAAGATTATGTGCAGTTTATAGAAGAAAAAGTCCAGACAAAGGTTTCTGTCATCTCTGTTGGCCCCGACAGGGAGGCAACTATGTTACGGGATTAGTTTCTAATATGAGGCCACTGCGTTTTCGTGCGACAATTCTTTGTTTGGCTTTCGCGTTCGCCGCGATATGCGGAAAGGCGCAGTCCTTGACGGACGAGAAGTTGTTTGTGGATTTTGTCCAGACGCAACTCCGGCAGCATGTTGAACGTTACCGGCACAATGAAGCGCCGCTCTGTTCCCTCTATTGCCGCATTGAAAAGCAGGAGGATTGCATTCTCGCCTCCCAGATGGGCAGCCTCAAGGAGAAACACTACCGTTTCGTCTCCCGCTTTTCCGTAAGTTTGATTGTCGGTGACATTGATTCCGGTGACTATACCCAAGGCAGCACGTCCGACACTTTGCCTTTTTTCCCTTCAGACCTCAATGAACAGGCTATCGTTTCCGCATTGAACCGGGAGATAAGTCTTGTGTATGAGCAGACCTTGAAGAAGCATCAGAAAAGGCATCTTCAAGAGTCGCTCGGGAAACCGAAACACAGGATGGTTTTTGATCCGCCGCTTCAGGATAATGTTTTTGATCCGCCCTGCGAAAGTTCGGCATTCGCTTGTGTGGAAGGATGGGGCAAACGGCTGAACGACTGCTCTGCTCTCTGCAACGCTTTTGAAAACTGCCGCAACGGTTCGGCGCAGCTGCATTATTCATACGTCAGGACCTATAGCCTAAGCAATGGTGACGAAGTTGCTGTGACCAATAGCAATGTTTCGCTGCTCACGCTCTCAATGTCGGCGCTTGCCGATGATGGAATGTTGGTTGCCTGTTCGAAGACAATGTCGGCGGAATACCCGAACGACCTTCCCCAAGATTCGGAGATTTTCCCCGAAATGCACAATCTGTATGCTCAGCTTTGCCGTACGGCCGAGTCTCCAGCCGCAGAATCGTCGGTTTGCCCTGTGATGATGTCGGGAAAGGCGGCTTCGGCGGTGCTTTATGCCGGCTTCATAAAATCACATTGTGCTGTTTCTTCCGTGCTGTCGTTTTCTTCCGCCGAACGTGGATTTGTGGCTGCTGCCCGTTTCCCGAAACCTGACACAGAACTTCTTGAGGCATTGAAAAAGGAGACCGCCCGTCAAGGTATGCCTTACGGATACTGGATTCGCGATGCCATTTTCACGCCGGATGGTGAGATCATCCCGCAAGATGTTTACAGAGTTTATGCCGACGATGAGAACGGCACCGGCGAACTGGTGCGCGGCTTACGGTTTACAGATTTGACGTTGGTTTGTCCCGCCGTGCTGTCGTGCGGAAATGCGCCGGCAACATCGGTTGTACCCTCGTCACTTACAGGCAGGATTCCTCAGCGTTGCACGGCACCGGCGGTGCTGCTTGCGGCGTTGGCGACTGAGGTTGCGGGCTACGACGAGATGCCCGCTTTGCTGTCGCCGCCCACAGCAAAGGACGATGTGTACGATGACTCAGGACAATTTTCGGAAGTCTGCTCTTCTATAATGCAAGAAGAGATGACATCGTTTTTTGAGGATACGGCACTGCGCGTTTATCCTCTGGCGTATGACCTCGACTTTTTGGTCACAGATGCAAATATGTATCAGGTGAAAAGCATGATGGGAAGCACGGTCATGCTTTCTGAAATGCCGAAGAGAAGCGTTGAAACGCAAGTCAGGGTGGGAGATGACAGGTTAAACAACGAGAATTTTGCCGAAAAGGATTGGTCGGTAACAGCCTTTGACTTGCCCCTTGACGGAAACGGCCGCAATTTGCGAATGGCCTTTCACCAGTCGGCTGACCGCGCTTACCGGCAGGCGCTTGCCGATTATGCAGAGAAGCAGCAGGCGTTGGCACTATGGCCATACGACAGGGTATCATCGTTGCCGCCCGACCGTTCCCAAGCATTCAGGAACGAGTTTTTTGACAGTACTGCTGTCGGACAATGGTCGCTTGAACTTATGCAGGACTTGGCGAATGGCATATCTGCTGCCTTCACCCGCGACACGATGGCGTTGAATATGATGAAGGATTGCGGGGCAAATGTGTATGCATACAAGGCAAATGCCTATTATCTGTCGGCGCAAGGCATACGCTATGAACAACCGTTTCAATTGGTTTGCGTGCAGATTTATGCCGAAACCGACGACGACGACGGCATGCCGCTGCGAGACTACAGCCATTTCTTCTTCCACGATGTCTCTGACCTGTCAGATGTCTCCTCTTTGGCCGATTCAGCCCTCTCTATGATGCGGATGTTGTCGGCATTGCGTTCGGCACCTTTTGTAAAGGACATCTATGACGGACCGGTCATCGTGTCTGTACCGGCTGCTGCAGTTTTTTTCAAGCAAGCTTTTTTGGAGCACACGCCGTCGTTGATTGCCGTACGGTCGTTGATGCAAACAAATGGTACAAATTGCAATTATTTAGATAATAAGATTGACCAGAAAGTGATCAGTCCGTTGCTCGATGTCTATTCTGGATATGACTGTGGCAAACGGTGTGCCGTCCAACTTATCGGACGTTATACGATAGATGCGGATGGGATCCCGGCTGATGGGCGAATGGAGGTAATCGAACGGGGATGTCTATATACGTTGTTGTCAAACCGGACACCTACGGCCGCTGTCCGTTTTTCAAATGCTCATCAACGGCTCACATTGTCGGGTGGGCGGCTGGTGACGACTTGCGGTGCAGGCGTACTCGAACTCAAATGCCACAGCCACTGCAACGACACCGACATTTACCTGAAAGCGCGAAAGTTGGCGCGCAAAGCCGGTTGGCGTTATATATACGAAGTAGTAAAACTGCCCGAATGTATTGGTGCCGAAATGTCGGAGTACAGTCCTGTTTATGTCTATAAAGTCAACCTGACAGATGGCAAGAGGACGCTTGTGCGCATTCGTCGCATCGAGAATGTTGACATGCATCTTTTCAACAAGGTAGTGGCGGCATCTGATGACACGGCAGTGGCCAATATGCTGTCGAGAGGACAGTCTAAATGCAGCGGAATACCCGAAATGCCGCTTGCAGGATTCCCTGTTTCCATTCTTGTTCCTAAAAGTCTGCTTTTCAGTAGTTTGAAGATACAGTAATGGGAAATTCGAGAAAGGTGAACAAAAAGTCAGCCGAATTGAGGCAGGGATAAAAATAATTGCCTATTTTTGCAAAATTTATTGTGAAGTGAAAACTTTGAGTTGTAAATTAGTGATAATCAAACATAAGGAGGTTTTATTTTGTTAAAGCACAGGAGCTTAATTGACCCGTCGGATTTCACGCGCGAAGAGTTTCGCGAAATATTTGATTTGGCTCATCAAATTATTGCAGATCCGGAAAAATACAGTAAGAGTTGCGAAGGAAAAATCCTGGCAACTCTTTTTTATGAACCCAGCACACGTACACGCTTCAGTTTTGAGGCCGCAATGCTGCGATTGGGCGGCAAGGTGATCGGTTTTTCGGAGCCGAATTCCAGTTCTGTGGCCAAAGGCGAGAGCATTGCCGACACGTTGCGCACTATCGAGTGTTATGCTGATATTGCCGCTATGCGTCATCCTAAAGAGGGCGCGCCCCGAATGGCAAGCCACTTCATCAAGATGCCGCTTATCAATGCCGGCGACGGCGGACACCAACATCCTACCCAGACGTTGACGGACATACTCACGATAGAGCGGCTGCGCGGCGGCGTGGAAAACAAGACTTACGGTTTCTGCGGCGACCTCAAGTTCGGCAGAACCGTCCACTCATTGGTGAAATTCCTCAGCAACTATGAAGGTGTCAAGTTTATTTTCATCTCCCCCGAAGAACTGCGCGTGCCCGAATATATCCGCGAGGAAATTGTCCGCAAAAAAGGAATCCCTTTCCAAGAGGTGGACCAAATGGAACCGTATATGGGACAGCTTGACTTCTTGTATATGACCCGCGTGCAGCGCGAGCGCTTTTTCAACGAGGAGGATTACATCCGCCTTAAAGACCGGTTTATCCTTGACAAAGAGAAATTGTCGTATGCGCGCCCCGATACCTATATCCTGCATCCGTTGCCACGCGTGAATGAAATCAGCCCCGAAGTGGATGATGACCCGCGCGCACAGTACTTTAATCAGGCCAAAAATGGAATGTTTGTCCGTATGGCATTGATACTAAAACTTTTAGGAATCTATTAAAATAAGCAATCATGTTGGAAGTTACCAGTATAGAAAAAGGAATTGTCATTGACCACATCAAGGCAGGCTATGGCATCACGGTTTTCAACTACCTGCATTTGGACAAGGCCGATTACAATGTGGCATTGATCATCAATGCCTACAGCGAGAAGATGGGAAAGAAAGACATTATCAAAATCAATAATGTCATCGATATCAACTACGATTTTCTCGGTCTTATTGACCCGAATGCCACCGTCAACATTATCGAGAACGGAAAAATCATCAATAAGGTGAAACTGGAAGTGCCGGAGACGATAACGAACATCATTCAATGCAAAAATCCGAGATGCGTCACCTCTGTGGAGCGTTATTTTGACCATGTTTTCCATCTCGTGAACAAGGAAAAACGTTCGTATCGTTGTGAGTATTGCGATGATATAGTTATTCCGTATCCGAACAAATAAAAAATTTGGTTGTTTAAAAAATAATCGTATCTTTGCAGCCTCAAAAAGCGGGTCTCTTGGCCGAGTGGTTAGGTACCGGTCTGCAAAACCGTTGACTCCAGTTCGAATCTGGAAGAGACCTCTCCCTAAAAGAGGCATGTCACCTTGATATGCCCCTTTTTTGTTGTCTCAAATTGCCGATCGCTCTGAAAAAATTCTTTGCCCGATAGTGGATTTATGTTATTTTTGCCCGCTTTAAAAAAATAGAATAGAGATGATGAAAAACATCAAAATTGCTGTTGTCGGTCTTGGATATGTAGGGTTGCCTTTGGCACGACTTTTCTCTACAAAATTCAAGACTGTCGGTTATGATATGAACCGAAAACGCATAGATGCCTTGATGTCAGGGCATGACGCCACACTCGAAGTTTCTGACGAACTGTTGCAAGATGCCATCCACAAAAACGGGTTCCGTTGCACTACGTTTCCGGAGGACTTGCTCGACTGCAACTTCTTTGTGGTGGCAGTGCCTACGCCGGTTGACGAGAATAACCGTCCGGACTTGATGCCGCTGTGGAGAGCTTCTGAAACTGTGGGCAAGATTTTCAAAAAGCAGCGTGAAACAGGAAACCAGGAAAAGCCCGTGGTGGTTTATGAGTCCACCGTTTATCCGGGCGTTACCGAGGAGGAGTGTCTGCCGGTGGTCGAAAAGGTGTCTGGCCTCCGCTTTAATGTGGACTTCTATGCCGGCTATTCGCCGGAAAGAATCAATCCAGGCGATAAAGAGCACACGGTGGAGAAAATCCGCAAAGTGACTTCAGGTTCCACACCCGAGATAGCCCAACTGGTGGACGATGTCTATAACAGCGTTTTGGTGAACGGCACGCACAAAGCACCCAGCATAAAAGTGGCGGAAGCCTCCAAAATCATTGAAAATTCGCAGCGTGATGTGAACATTGCCTTTATGAACGAATTGGCCAAGATTTTCAATGCAATGGGTATCGATACGCATGATGTGATTGAGGCCGCTTCCAGCAAATGGAACTTCATCAAGTTGAGCCCCGGGCTTGTAGGCGGTCACTGCATTTCGGTCGATCCCTATTACCTGATACAGAAAGCGCAGGTTTATGGTGTTTTGCCACGCGTGATGAGCAACGCACGCCGCCTCAATGACGGCATGGGCGCATACGTGGCTAACCAGACCATAAAGTGCATGAACAAAAAAGGAATCCTTGTCAAGGATGCTAAAGTGCTGATTCTCGGCATTACATTCAAGGAGAACTGCCCGGACATCCGCAACACGAAAGTGGTCGATATTTACCACACTTTGACAGAATATACCCATAATATTACCGTTTACGACCCCTGGGCAAATCCTGACAAGGTTCTTGATGAATATGACATCGCCATTTGTAGCCAAATGCGTCAAGGCGAACAGTTTGATGCCGTCATTTTGGCTGTAGCCCATAAGGATTTCCTTGACCTTGACCTCCGTTCACTCGTAAAGGGAAACGGCGTGGTATATGATGTCAAAGGCGTTCTTGCAAGAGATTTGATTGATGGCAGGCTATAGATCCTCATTCTGGTTGCTTGCGGCTTTCGCTTTTTTGTCCGCAGCCTGTTCAACCCCGAAACAGTTTTCAGACAAAAACGAACTGCAGAACGGAGACCTTGTGTTTGTAGGCATCCCGTTGGATTATGATATTGGTGATACCACAGATATGGCAGGCGCCATTGCCGCCGCTACCGGACATGAGGAACTGCTTCGCTTTATTCACGTAGCAATTCTTGAAAAACAGGGCGATTCTATCTGGATTATCGACGCAACCATCAAACACGGAATCGACAGGCATCCTATAGATACGCTTTTCGCTGACTTTACTTTGGAAGATGGCAGTTTGCCGCAGTTTGTCGTGAAGCGTTTGCGCAAGAGCAAGGATGCCGCCCGGTATGTGGAGCAGTCTAAACATTTTCTCGGCAGGGCATACGATATGGCATTCCTACCTGACAATGATGAGTTGTATTGCAGTGAACTGGTCCGGGATTCTTATATTACAGCATCGGGCAAACATGTTTTCAAGGCCGCACCTATGAACTTCAAGTCGCCCGACGGGACTTTCCCTCCTTTCTGGACACATTTTTTTGAGATGATAGGCCAACCTATCCCGCAAGGCATCCAAGGCACGAACCCGCAAGATATGTATAAGGAAAAGTGCCTTGTCCCCGTCAATGCCACCCTGACAAAAAAGGCAGACTGAAACGTCCGCCTTTCTGTTCGTGAATCCCGGCTTACGGGTCCTTAGTTAAGGTTTCTCACCCACTCGTTCACTTCATCCTGACTGACGCTGTTAAGCAGTTTCCCGTTTCGCCATTTGATTTCTGGGTAATCCTTTTTGAGAATCTTGACGGAGTTATCGATTCCGTTTCCGCCGGAGGTCATGAACGGGATGACCGTTTTGCCTTGCAATCCGTATGTCTCAATGAATGTGTTTATGATGCGCGGCGCCATATTCCACCAGTTGGGATATCCCAAATAGATGACATCGTAATCGTTGAGGTTTTCTTTCTCTTTCACAAAGGCCGGGCGCGATTTGGGGTTGTCGTTCTCTTGACAGCAGCGAGATGTCTTGACCGTCCAGTCTAAGTCGGCCGCCGAGTATTCCTTTTCGGGGCGGATGGTGTAGAGTTCCCCGCCCGTGGCAGCGGCCACCATCTTGGCAACGTTTTCAGTAGTTCCTGTCGCAGAGAAATAGGCTACAAGGGTTTTGCTTTTCTGTTCCATGACCTGGTTTCCTTTCTTTTGCGCACATGCTGTCAAAGTGTTGAACAACAGTGCAAATACGAGAAATGTTTGTGCTGTACGTTTCATATTGCTTGAGTTGTGTGGTCTGTGTTTTTTATAATGATAAGGAATAAAGAAAAGCCTGACAGAAAAACTTCCGTTCAGGCTTCTCTTCTCAAAATAATATGTCCTTATTTCTTGATGTCCATTTCGTTGAGCAGGTAGCCGGCCCCTCCGAATTTGTCGATGATGAACAAGACATAGCGGACATCAACGTTGATGCAGCGTTGCAATGCGGTATTGAACACGATGTCGCTGCTCAGGGCTTCCCAGTTGCCGTCGAATGCCAGTCCGATGAGTTCCCCGTTGCCGTTCATGATCGGGCTTCCGGAGTTGCCGCCGGTGATGTCATTGTTGGAGAGGAAGCACACGTGCAGGTCGCCGTCTTTGTCAGCATATTGGCCGAAGTCTTTGTTGAGGATGAGTTTCTTCAATTGGGCAGGCACGTCAAATTCAGGGTCTCCCGGTTTCTCTTTTTCAAGGATGCCTTTTGTGGTCGTGAAATAGTTGTAGTGTACGCCGTCAGCAGGATAATAGTCGCAAACGGTGCCGAAAGTGGTACGCATCGTGCTGTTGGCGTCCGGGTACATCGGTGTCTCGCTGTTCATCTCCTTCAAAGCGGCGAGGTAGGTACGGCGCGGAACTTCCAGGTTGCTCATGTCTTCATAGATGTGCTGGTTTACGAGCACCACATTGGTCAGCGTTTGCAGATAGAGGTGGATTGGGTCTTTGTCGAGCACTTTGTTTGAGGGTTTCTTCAAAAAGTTTTCCAGATTCTCTTTGGAGATGAATATGGAACCGGAAAGGGCTTTCTCAAAGTTGGCTTCACTGCCTTTAAAATGTTGTGCCAACATGCCGTTGAGGTCAGGTCTGTAAGACTCCGGAAGGTTGTTCCAAATCTTCATCGTAGCCATGATGATCTTGATTTCTGTGGCGATGTCCTTGTCGCTGTTGGCTTTGTCGTATGCGTCGAGGAGTTTTTGGATTTTCTGGTCGCTGAAGCCCTTTTCACCCTTTTCGAGGGAGAGGCTGTTGTGAGTGCGCCATGCGGCGATCAGCGTTGAAGAAGCAGAAAGCATCATGTTGGCGTTCATCATAGCCTTGTAAGCATTGCCGTCGATGCTTTTGCAGATCTTTTCAATTTCCTGAAGACATGTGCCGTAATTGTTCTTGCGGTTGTTGTCAGCGTTAATCCATTGGGTGAGGTTTTTCTCTTGCAATTGTTTTGTTCCTACTACGTTGAGAGCCTTGAGGCTTGAAACCATACCTTTCTGGTTTTTCCAGTAGTTGGCAAGTCCGGCATATCCGTCGGCATATTTCAGTCTTACGGCAGCATCTGCATTCATGGCATCGCTGATGACCGGAAGGATGATGTCGAGCGGTTCATAAATGGCGGGTCCGTCGATGCTGATGGCATTTTCCACTTCAAAAGAGGTCTTGAAACGCTCTGTAGTGCCGGGATAGCCCCAAATCATGGTATAGTCGCCGGGCTGGTAGCCTTTCAGACTGATCGGGAGGAAATGTTTCGGATGGAAAGGCACGTTGTCTTTGGCGTACTTTGCCGGGGAACCGTCCGGTGCGGTGTAGATGCGGAAGACGGTGAAGTCGCCCGTGTGACGCGGCCACATCCAGTTGTCGGTGTCTCCGCCGAACTTGCCGATGGAGCTGGGGGGCGCGCATACCAGGCGAACATCCTCGTAGGTGGTGTAGATGAACATATAGTACTCGTTGCCTTCATAGAAAGGTTTCACCACGACTTTATATCGACCGTCAGCGGAGTTCTCTTTCTGAAGCGTTTTGATGGCTGCGGAAATGGCTTTGCCGCGTGCCTCTTCGCCCATTTCTTTGGTGACATCCTTCAGAACAACATTGGTGACATCCTCCATCCTTTCGAGGAAGTTGACGTGGAAGTTGACAGGGAGTTCTTCTTCAAGGCTCATGGCGAAGAATCCGTCTTTCAGATAGTTGTGGTCAACGGAAGAGAGTTCTACGACGGAAGAGTATCCACAATGGTGGTTAGTGAACATCAGGCCGTTGCGGGAAACCATTTCGCCGGTGCAGAAGCCGTCGCCCAATTGGACGATGGCGTCTTTGAGCGAAGAGTTATTGATGCTGTATAGCTGTTCGGGCGTGAGGTGCAGCCCCATTTTCGACATGGTGGCATAGTTGTAGTCCTTGATGAACATAGGCAGCCACATACCCTCGTCGGGCGAGTTCACGGAAAATGCAGAGGTGCTGAACACGGCTAACACGGTCAGCAATACGAATTTTTTTAATGAAGATAATACTTTCATTGCTTTGATTTTAATGAAGTTTATTGTGATGATGATATTGTCAATGATTGTGTTTCGGCACGGAAACTTCGGCAGAGCCCCCGTTCTCTTTTTCGCCGAATATGCGGTTGCTGAAGATGAGCAGCAACACGATGCCTACCGTTACACAGCAGTCGGCAAGGTTGAAGACGGCAGGGAAAAAGTAAGAACCGCCCCAAAGCGGAAATCTTTCGGGTATCGGGAAAAGCCGGAAATAAAACATGTCAACTACTTTACCGTAGAAGACCGGAGCGTACCCGCCGCCCTCAGGGAACATGGTTGCGGCGGTTGTGACCGTGCTTTCGTTGAAGATCAACCCGTAAAACAGACAGTCGAGGATGTTGCCGACTGCTCCTGCCAAAATCAGGCTGAATGTGACCAGAAGCCCCCAGTCCATTTTTCCCTGCCTGATGAGCCGCAAGATGTACCACACCATAAAGGCTACCAGTGCGATACGCAGCAACGACAACAACAATTTGCCGATGTTCTGTCCGAAACTTAACCCGAATGCCATACCTTCGTTTTCAATGAAACAGAGGTTGAACCAGTTGCCCAATACAGGAATGGTTTCTCCCAAGGTCATATTGGTCTTGACCAGGATTTTCAACAACTGGTCAAGAAACAAGAGTACAAAGATGACGATGCCTGAAGCCAGAAGGTATTTCCTTTGCTTGTTCAAAGCCTATTTCTTTTTTTCGTTGAGTTTGGTGTCGATGTCAAGGGTGGCGTGAGGCACTATTCTCAGACGCTCTTTAGGGATGAGCTTGCCCGTGATGCGGTCGATGCCGTAGGTCTTGTTCTCGATGCGGACCAAAGCCGACTCAAGATTGGCGATGTATTTGTTCAGGCGGTTTGCCAAACGGCTGTTCTCCTCTTTGGAAAGCACTTGATTCCCGTCTTCCAGATTCTTGAAAGTGGGTGCGGTATCAATAGTGTCATTGCCGGCACCGGAGTAGGCCTCTTGATAGACTTCCATCGATTTTTTTGCTTCCTCGATCTTTTTCAAAATGAGCACCCTGAATTCCTCCAGGTCTTCGTCCGAATATCTGTTTGCAATTTGCTCTGCCATAAAAAATGGTTTTTGTAGGGTTAATAAAAGGCGCAAAGATAAACTTTTTTCCTGATTATTGTTTTATAAGTTTGAAAACTTGCCGAGGCAGTTTCTTCCCGGTCGCCTTGAGGATGTATATGCCTTTAGGAAAGATGAAAGGATAGTCTAACCTGCAAGGCTGTGTGGACAGATGTGCTGTGTGGACAGCAAGTTTTTTCCCGTCAACGGAAAACAGCTCGAATGTGCAGGCATCTTCCACAAGGCTTTGAACATGTATGGTCAGTTTGTCGGTCACGGGGTTCGCTGCTTTCATATAACATAACGTCGCTTGTTCTGCGTTCCCGGTACTTTCGTCTATGGCAAACTCGGTGATGATCGGCAGATGGTCTGACTGCCGGTAAAGGGCATCGAGTACATTTTGGGGCAGTGAATTGTTTTCAGGCTGGACGAGCGAATTGTTGAAATGCTCGCCGTCTTGTCCCAACGCATAATAGGTCCCGGGCAGCACCTGCACGCCATAACTGCCGTAATAGACGTACGGAGAAACCAGGATGAAGTCGAACCGGTCGTCCAACCCTCCTGTGGAGAAACAGCCGTTCGACTCGTAAGAGTGGGTTGACTGGGTGTGGATGTCAGCAAACTGGCCGTTGTTGTTCCATTCGCCCGCCCGGTCTATGGGGTCGTACAGGCGAAAAAGACTGTTTGAGTAGTTCACCATCTCCTGATACGCCGGTTCCGAATCGCGGTAGATGTTGAAATCTCCGGAAACAACGAAGTTGCCCGGAATCCCGGACGAGGAGATGCGTTCCATCAGTCGCTGCACCTGTGTGTGTCGGGCCGACTGTGCCGACTCGTATTGGCCGGCTTTCAGGTGCATAATCCAAAATGTGATGAAAGTGCTGTCTCCGTTAGACATACCGCCGTTGACGTACATTTTGTACCCGTTGATGTCGCGGTATTGGGTCGTGATATAGTAGGAGTCGCACAGGGTGAGTTTCACCGTGTCATAGTAAATCATGTTGGCAATCGTTCCGCCGGAATAGTGGGTGAGCGGGCCGCGTTTGTAGCGGTTGATGCCGTTGATGTTGATGACGTTGTTGAGAATCCTTTCCGCATACGTCTCGTCGCTTCCGATTTCGCAAACGCAGAACACGTCAGGGGTGACATGATGGAAGATGGTCCGAAGGCAGCTGTCTTTCGTGTCGAGGTTGTTGGTGGAAGGTGTGCAGCCTGTGACCCCGGAGTTGTTCGTATAGTACATCAGATTGTACTGCATCATCTTAAGGTTTCCTTGGGCGGCGGCGGACAAGCAGATGAGAAAGGTCAGCAGAAACGGCAGTGTTGTTGTGCCGAAGAGCGGCTGTTTATGAGAAGTTGTCATAGTACTGGACGTTACAAGTTTATTTCCATTGAAAAGTGTTGACAAAATGCAGGGCGTCTTCTCGCAGGTATTTGATTACAGGTTCCAGAGAGTCATTGTTGGGCGTAAAATTGAAATACAGGGATCCGCGCAGGAAATGATGCGAGCTGTCGGTCATCCAGAAAATGAAAGGCGTGGCGACATCACGCCCCTCGATGTCATAAATCTGTCCCCAAAGCCGGGAGTCTGCATCTTTGATGATGGAGTACTCGACATCTTCAGCTTTCTGAAAGTGAAATTTCACCATCTTGTCTTCACGGATGATGAGGTCGCGCAGACTGTCGGCGTTCCTGATAGGGAGATAGGTGAGTTTCAGGGTCGCATTCATGGCGGGGTATTCTAAATCTATCCAACAGGATCCCCCCTCTTTCGGAAAAACGGCAACGTTTGTCTCGGCGGAGTGTTCAAACAGGAACGGCAGTGCCGTGTCCGTACAAACATAGCGGTGTTCTGGAATGTCGATGCGGAAATAGGCCACGGGTTTCGGGGTCTCGTTGCCCGTCTTGCGGCCGCACGCCCATAGCATAACGGTCAGGCAGAACAGCAGACAGCACAGAAAGGCTGGTCTTTGAAATCGGAGCATCGGCTATGGTAGAGGTTCGGCTATAGGTAACTTTTAAGGTTCTTGTTCTTGCTGTTTTGGCGCAGGCGTTTCAAGGCACGCTCTTTGATTTGTCTGACTCTCTCTCTCGACAACTCCATGCGGTCGCCGATTTCGTCAAGGGTGTGTTCGTGTGAGGTGTCAATGCCATAGAAAAGTTTCAGCACTTCCTGCTCTTTCTCGGGCAAAGTCTTCAAAAGGTCATGGATTTCGGAGGAGAGAGACTCCTTTATCAGGATATTGTCTGTGTCTTCGTCGTTGTCGTGTACGAAAATGTCCACAAAGCGGGTCTCCTCGTTCGGAGAGATGGGCGAGTCGATGGACTGCGGATGATTGTTCATCTTCATGATTTCAGAAACCTTGTACACGGGCATGTCAATGGCCTCGGCAATCTCTTCGGTGGTGGGCAGACGTTTGAGCGTTTGCTCCAGACGGGCGGTCTCTTTTTTTATCTTGTTGATTACGCCGACTTGGTTGAGCGGAAGTCGCACAATACGCGACTGGTCTGCAATGGCTTGCAGGATTGACTGGCGAATCCACCAAACTGCGTATGAAATGAACTTGAAGCCGCGGGTTTCGTCAAAGCGTTTGGCGGCTTTTATCAGCCCAACGTTCCCTTCGTTGATGAGGTCCTGCAAACTGATGCCTTGGTTTTGGTACTGTTTTGCCACAGAAACCACAAAACGCAGGTTTGTCGTGGTCAGTTTATTCAGGGCCTCCTCGTCCCCGGTCTTGATCTTTCGCGCCAATTCTACCTCTTCCTCTGCGCTGATCATACTCTCCTTGCCGATGTCGGCAAGGTAACGGTCCAATGAAGCAGAATCGCGGTTGGTGATTGATTTTGAAATTTTTAATTGTCTCATACAATAAATATGTAATAATAAAAAATAAAATTTGACCTATAGGATTTTTTTTTGATTTATATAGAATGCGATAGAACCTTATCTCCCGATAATCTCCGTTGTACCCTCGTTGTTCAATAAAGTTACATTACGGAGTTTTTTTTCGTGATTTCGGATGAGGGTGACGGATACGATATCGCCGGGTGATTTGGTCTTGAGCACGTTGCGCACTTCGGCGAGGCTGTTAGTGGGCAGCCCGCAGATTTCTACGATTACGTCGCCTTCCTGAAAGTCGTTCTTTGCGGCGGCGCCGTCGGTGTCAACGTCGGTGATGTAGATGCCGCGCACGTCGTCAAGGCCGTACTCTTTGGCCAAGGCCGCATTCAGTTCGGCAATGGAGACACCCAAAAAGGCAGACTGCACCTTGCCGTATTCTTTCAGGTCTTCATAGACTTTCTTGACAATGTTGGAGGGTATGGCGAAAGAGTATCCCGTATAGTACCCGTTGCCGGAGGCAATGGCCGTGTTGACGCCGATAAGTTTGCCCGAAGCATTGACTAACGCTCCGCCGCTGTTTCCCGAGTTGACGGCGGCGTCTGTCTGCAAATAGGTCTCTTCAGTCTTGGTGCGCCCCGTAGTGGTGTTGAGCAAACGTGACTTGGCGCTGATGATGCCCGCGGTCACGGTCGAGGTGAGGTTCATCGGATTGCCGACGGCCAGCACCCATTGCCCGATCTTGACCGAGTCGGAATTGGCAAATTCGAGATAGGGAAGCCCTTTTTCTTCTATTTTGACAAGAGCAAGGTCGGAAACGGGGTCGGTCCCCACGATTGTGCCTTGGTATTCGCGTTTGTCATTCAGCGTGATGGTGGCCCGGACCGCATCTTCAACAACATGGTTGTTCGTGATGATGTATCCGTCGGCGGAGACAATCACGCCCGAACCCGCCGCCTGAACCGGATAGAGGCTCGGCGCGGATCCGAACAGGTTTTCCCATATCGTACCTCCGAAGAAATCGTCCCATACGGAATTTTTCTGCATAAATTCCGTCTTGATATATACTACTGCATTCACGGATTCTTCGGCCGCCCGGGTCAGATCTATCATTCCGTACTGTCCGCCTGATGTCTGGGCGAAATCTGTTCCGGAAAATGAAAAAATGAGTACAATGCTGATTGTCAAGTGTTTAATAATGTCGGTCATGTTCTTTTCCATATAATTTTCAACGCTATACAGAAGAAATAACGAAAATTGACAAAAAAAATTGCAGATTATTTGCACGGAATGATAATTTTTCTATCTTTGCAGCCGTTTTAGAAACAAACATAAACAGAAAAAATAATGTATGCAATTGTAGAAATAGCCGGGCAGCAATTCAAGATTGAAAAAGACCGCAAGGTCTATGTTCAGCGCCTTCAGGCTGAAGAGGGTACGCAAGTGAAGTTTGACAGCGTACTGTTAGTTGAAAATGACGGCAATGTCAAAATTGGAACCCCTACCGTCCCCGGATCTTCCGTAACGGCAACGGTGCTCAAGCATCTCAAAGGCGACAAAGTCCTCGTTTTCAAGAAAAGAAGAAGAAAAGGTTTCCAGAAATTGAATGGTCATCGTCAATGTCTGACCTCCATTAAAATTGATGACATTACCTTATAGTTATCATTAGTTAAAATAAGAAAATAGAATATGGCACATAAAAAAGGCGTCGGCAGTTCACAGAACGGACGCGAATCAGCAAGCAAAAGATTGGGTCTTAAGATTTTTGGCGGTCAATTCGCCAAAGCCGGCAACATTATCGTTCGCCAAAGAGGTACGGTTCACAATCCGGGACAGAATGTGGGAATGGGAAGAGATCATACTTTGTATGCACTCATCGACGGAACCGTTACTTTCAAGAGAACCCATAAGGATAGATCATATGTTTCTGTGATTCCTATTCAGGAGACGCGGAACTAATGATATTTTGTTCATAATGTTTGATTTTAAAAAAGGTCCCTCCCCAAAGGGGCCTTTTTTATTACATGCGTTTTCCTGAAAACTAACCGATGAAAGAAGCGTTATTGTTCCCCTTTTAGGATGTCGGCAATGTGGATGACTTCAAAGTCAAGGCCATGCGCTTCCTTATATGCATCCAGATGTTGAAGACAATGGATGTCAGTGGAGGTGATGTAGTCTATGTGGGATGTTTCTGTGATTTTCCTGACAATTTCTCCCGTAAGACATTCCATACTCGTGGGATTTGACAAGGCAAAACGCCCATTGGCGCCGCAGCAGGTGTTCATCTCCTCGTTTTGCATCAAATTGAGTCCTTTCGTGTTGCGCAGCAGGGTTTCGGGGGCGTCATTCGAGGGATAGAGGTTGTGCGCGGCGCATGATTTGAAGTAGAAGACATCACCCTCAAACGTATTGTCCAGACAGTCTATGTGCTTGACGTTGACAATATAGTCGCACAATTCCCAGACGTTACCGGAAAAAAGGTCAAGGTCTTTGTTCTGAACAGAGTTTTCCAGTATTTTCCGATAATCCTTTTTCATATATCCTGCGCAACCACAGTCGGGAATCACAAACGGAAACTTTACTTTCTTGTTATATTCTTCATAATTCTGTAACATCTGACTTGCCAGATCTTCGGCATATTCCAGTTCTCCCTCCATAAAGAAGCGTCGTCCGCAGCAGGTCTGCTCTTCAAAATACTGGATCTTGATGCCGATGCGTTCCAGTATGCTGATGACGCTGAATGCCGTGTTTGGCTGGAACATATCCATCTGGCAGGGAATGAATAAGTTGACGATGTTGCTATTGGTATCCATTGTTTCTTCTTTTTTCTTGATTAGGCCCCGCACTTGGAGTACCCGCAATTGGAACAAACCAGGCAGCCCTCTTTGAACTCCATAGAGTCGAGGCGGTGGCAGTTCGGGCATTCCACGCCTTTCTGCTTGGTGCCGTCCTGGATGAACTTCTTGAGAGCCCGGCATACACCGTTGCGCCATGAGTTGATGCTTTCTTGCCTAAAATTGAGTCCGGAGATGATGTTGACGATATTGTTGACTGGTATGCCGTTGCGCAGCAATGCGGAGGTCATCTTGGCATAATTCCAGAATTCCTGATTAAAACAACGGTCTAGTCCGCGCATGATGACTTCATATCCGGCCTTGTCGTAAAACCTGAAGTCGTATGATTTTGTGCCGTCTTCGTGTCTGTTCTTGACGATGAACCCATGCTCAACCCACTTGGGCAGTTGGAAATTCTCTTCGCCGGTCTTGCCTGTGAAGATTTCGTATGGTTTGTCGTTATAGAGTCCGATATAGGCGACCCAGTCTTCGTTGTTGTTCTTGAAGTGGATGATGTCCGCTTGCAGTTCTCTGGGACGTTTGAAATTCTTGGGCTGGGCGGTGACTTTTTCGGTTTTTTTCTCGCTTGTAGGGGTGATGAGCACACCGTCGCGCGAACCTTCCCGATATACGGTGAGCCCTTTGCAGCCTACTTTCCAAGCTTCCATATAGAGGTCGGCTACGGTCTGCTCCGAGATGTCGGCGGGCAGATTCACGGTGACGGAAATGGAGTGGTCAACCCATTTCTGTACGGAACCCTGAAGTTCGACTTTTTTGAGATAGTCCGTATCGGCGGCGGTGGATTTATAGTACGGCGACTTTTCAAACAGTTGTTGCAGTTCTTTTTCGTCCATCCGGGTCATTTGCTCGTAAGTATAGCCGTTCACTTCGGCCCATTTAAGGAACTTCTGGTGAAAAACGAGATATTCTTCGAAACTGTCACCCATCACGTCCTTCACCGTGGTTTTTTTGATGGCCATATCGTTCGGGTTGACTTTCCGGCGGCGTTTGTAGATGACGTTGAATGCGGGTTCGAGCCCGGATGTGGTTTGGGTGCAGATGCTCACGCTTCCCGTGGGAGCGATGGTCAGCAGGGCAATGTTGCGCCGTCCGTAGCGGATCATATCGTCGTATAGTTTCGGGTCGGCTTGTCGCAACCTTTGGATGAAAGGGTTGTGCCCCTCTTTTATGCAACTGTAAATAGGGAAAGCCCCGCGCTCTTTGGCCATGTTCACAGAGGAACGGTATGCTGCGAGCGCCAGTTGCTTGTGGACCTCTGTAGAGAATGCGTTGCCCTCGTCAGAGCCGTAGCGGATGTTCAATGCGGCAAGCATATCGCCTTCACCTGTAATGCCGAGCCCCGTGCGCCTTCCTTTGGCGGACTGCAGGCGGATCTTGAGCCAGAGTTCCTTCTCCACCCGTTTGATGTCATCGCTTTCAGGGTCGAGTGCAATTTTCGCCAAAATACGGTCGATCTTTTCCATCTCAAGGTCGATGAGGTCGTCCATCAGCCGTTGGGCATACTGTACGTGCTCTTTGAAGAGCGGCATATTGAAAAAGGCCTTGTCTGTGAAAGGACTTTCCACATAACTGTAGAGGTTTATGGCTATCAGGCGGCAGCTGTCGTAAGGGCAGAGCGGGATTTCTCCGCATGGGTTCGTCGATACGGTTCCGAAGCCTTCGTCCTTGTAGCAGTCGGGCACAGACTCGCGCAGGATGGTGTCCCAATAGAGGACACCGGGTTCAGCCGATTTCCAGGCGTTGTGTATGATTTTCTTCCAAAGTTTTGCCGCATCAATCTCTTTTGTGAAGACGGGGTCGGCTGAATTGATAGGGTATTGCAGGACGTAAGGAGTGTTGTCACGTACGCACTCCATGAAATTGTCGTCGATTTTGACGGAGACATTGGCGCCGGTGACTTTCCCCTCGGTCATTTTGGCATCGATGAATTGTTCGGAATCGGGGTGTTTGATGGAAATGGAGAGCATGAGTGCGCCGCGTCTTCCGTCTTGTGCCACCTCGCGCGTAGAGTTGGAATAGCGTTCCATAAACGGTACTACGCCGGTAGAACTCTGGGCGCAGTTCTGCACGCGGCTGCCTGCCGGGCGGATGTCGGAAAGGTCGTGGCCCACGCCGCCGCGCCGTTTCATCAGCTGCACCTGCTCTTCGTCCATCTTCATAATGCCGCCGTAGGAGTCGGAGTCGCCGGCATTGCCGATGACGAAGCAGTTGGACAGGGAAACAATCTGGTCATTGTTGCCGATCCCGGCCATCGGGCTGCCTTGCGGGATGATGTACTTGAAGCGGTCGAACAGCGAGAAGATGAAATCTTCACTCATCGGGTTCACGTAGCGGTTTTCGATGCGGGCGAACTCGCATGCGAGACGCCGGTGCATCTCTTCGGGCGTCCGTTCTACAAGGTTTCCGTCCTTGTCTTTCAGCGCATACTTGTCAATCCATACACCGGCTGCCAGTTCATCGCCGCAGAAATACTTCACCACATCGGCGAAAATCTCCGTCTTGGCGTATGTTTTTCGGTTCTCCGGCTGCGGTGTGGAAGCCCCTGATTCTTGTGCCTTTGTCTGACTCGTGTTGTCAGGCGTGTTGTGGCTTTCAGATGCGTTCTCGTCAAGGGCAGTGTTATTATTTGATACAAAAAGGGATAAATCAGTCATAGGCAATGATCGGCGTTTATATGTTCGTTTTCTTCTTTTCTTTTCCATAAACATACAGCGCAGATTTCAGTTTCTTGATTCGGAAAAAAACGTAATAGTTTATCCTAAAAATAGTTGTCACATTTTCTGCCTCGGCTGTATGAGGTTGCTAAAATAGCAAAAAATGGTGCAAACTGAAAAAAAACCTGACGGATATGTTATTAACAATATTATGTTGACAGTGCTTCAGCGATCAACAGAAATCGCCATGATAGAAATAGACGCATTTCTTTTTCTTTTAATATGCCGGATGGTGTCAACGACAGTGTCAGCGGTGCCATGCAACACGTTCAGACGTTTGGAAATGCAACTCGATAATTGTTGCGAGACTGATTTCTATGTATTGTGTGTCAATATGATAAAACATAATGGAGAGCCGCTGTGTTGTATATGCATCACAAGCATAATGCAGCCGCTCCCAGCAGGGCGGCGTCGCCGTCGGGGAGGGCAGAGCGCTGCAAGGTAACACTGCCCTGATACAGGAAGAGAAGATGGTCGCTGAAATACTTCCGCAGCGGTGTAAGGAGGATGTCGCCCACCCGCGTGGGACCTCCGGTGAGGAAGATGGCTTGCGGCGATGAGAAGTTCACGGCATTGGCAAGTGCGATGCCTAAGGCGTAAGCCGCCCGGTCGTAAGCCGCCGCTGCCGTGGGGTCGCCTGCGGCTGCATGCTCGCCGATTTGCTTGCAGGTGAGATTCTCGGTCTGTGCGAGTGTGAACGGATTTCCTTGATTTTTAAGCAACTCTTTGTAATTGTAGCAGATACCGTCTGCCGAGGCGTATGCTTCGAGGCATCCTCTGCGCCCGCAGTGACAGGTTCTTCCGGCGGGAAACACGGTGCTGTGACCAAGTTCACCTGCGAGTCCGGAATGTCCGTGTACGATTTTTCCGTCAATCACAATGCCGCTGCCCACGCCGGTGCCGAGCGTGATCATGATGATGTCGCGCATGCCCGCCGCCCCGCCGAACATCAGTTCTCCGTATGCCGCCGCATTGGCGTCATTGTCCACCGTGACAGGCACCCCCAGATCTTTCTCAAGAATCTGTTTCAGCGGGATGCACTCTTTGATGGGCAGGTTGGCGGCCTGCGCCTCTATGCAGCCTTTGTAAAAGTTGCCGCTCGGTGCACCAATGCCGATGCCTTGTACACCGGCAGTGCCACAAGCAGCCGTTAAACGGGCTGTGTTTTCCTCTACCGCACCGATGTATTGTGGAATGCTGCGGTAGTCTTGGGTCTTGATAGAACTTCTCTCTACAATCTTGCCCCGGCTGTCCACCAGCCCGAAAACGGTGTTGGTTCCGCCGATGTCTATACCGATGCAGGGTTTGTTTTCCATAATATGTTCCGTTCAGCGTTTGATGTTCCGTCTGTTCAATGCTGCCCTGTAACGCATAGCGTTCCTGGCATGTTGGCTCGCACTTGGCGTAAAGTTGTGGAATCCGGAAAAATCTTCCTTGGCACACATATATAAATAATTGTGGTGGGCATAATGCAGAACCGAGTCAACCGTGGAGGCTTCCGGAAAGCGTATGGGACCGGGCGGCAACCCCTTGAATTTGTATGTGTTGTACGGCGAGTCTGTCTGCAGGTCGGCGTTCAGGATCCGCTGGCGCGTGAAATCACGCAACGCAAACTTTACGGTGGGGTCCGATTGCAAAAGCATGTTCTTTTTCAGTCGGTTTATATAGAGCCCCGCAATGACGGCTTTCTCCGACGGCCGGCTGTTCTCTTCTTCAACGATCGAGGCCAGCGTCACCACCTCTATGGGGGAGAGCCCGATGGCTTCGGCGCGCTCCAGCCGGTTTTTGTCCCAAAACAGCTGGTAGTACCGGAACATCCGGTTTACAAAGTCTTCGGGTGTGACATCATAGTAGAACTCGTAACTGTCGGGGATGAACATTGCCGGGCATGTAAAGATGTCCATGTTGTATTTTTTCAGGAATGCAGGGTCGTACAGCAAAGCCAACAACTCGTCTTTGCTGAAAAAGAATGTGTTGGAAGCCTTCTCTGCAAACTGGTCGAGGGTTCTGACATTGTTGAACGAGAAACGGACGGGATAGTGTTGTCCGGTGCGCAGCAGCCTGACTAATTTGTAATTGCTCATTTTGGGCGTGATGGTGTAGTGCCCTATGCGTACCGTTTTGAATTTCATGGCCTTGGAGACCAGATAAAAAGTAGTCTCGCTCCGCAGGATGCCGTGGCTTTCCAGCGTGTCGAGCAACTGTTCGTAGTCGGCGTCGCGCGGCACGGTGACGGAGACGGCTGTCCTGTTCAGCGTGTTGGGACCGAATATGACAAAGCCGGCGGCACCGCATGTCAGCAGTATGAAAAGACCTGTAATGCTCAAGAAAATGATTGATTTGCGCTTCATCTTAAATGATATGTTGAAAAAAAACTTAAACAGGTTGAGCGTTCAACGAAAACAGGCGCAAATTATTATGATCAATGATGCAAAAAAAGTAGCCCAACCCCCAATGCGATTATCGTTCGGCATCCGCACTTTTTTCCCTTACCCGTCCAGCTTCATATTTTTTGTATCTTTGCCGGCTGAAAAAAACAACTACCTAATCCAGAAGTGTCACTGATGGAAAAGCGAATTGGAACAATAACAATACTTGTGCTCGACCGCAGCGTTGCGCCGATGGTGAACAGCGTGATTTCAGACAATGCTGAGATTGTGCTTGCGCGCCAAGGGCTTCCTTTTCAACACCGCAATGTGGCGGTCATCTCGCTGATTGTTGAGGGGACGGTCAATGAGATCAATACACTTTCCGGGAAATTAGGCAGAATCGACTTTGTAGAAGTAAAGGTGGCTGTCACCAAACTTGCGTAACATGTCGCTTTTTGAATGATTTTTACACAAAAACAACAAATAATACATAAAGCAATGAAATTCAACCCGGAAAAATGCAGGATCCCTGACGAAACAGGGAAACCGTTCATCGATGCCGATGAATTGTGGGACTACATCAACAACACCGAAAGCACGCCTGAACGTGTACACGAGATTATTAAGAAGTCGCTTGACAAAAACCGTCTGACACTGGAAGAGACAGCCGTACTCATCAACACGGAAGACCCTGCATTGGTAGAAGAGATCAAGGAGGGTGCGAGAGAACTGAAACGGCGCATCTACGGCAACCGCATAGTGCTGTTCGCACCGTTGTATGTCGGCAACTACTGCATCAACAATTGCAAATATTGTGGTTTCCGCTCTTCGAACAGCAACCAGGTCCGGGCTACGCTTTCAGACGAGGAACTGGTTCACAATGTAGAAGCCCTTGAGGACGACGGCCAAAAGCGGCTTATCCTGGTCTATGGCGAATCGCCCAAGTATTCGCCGGAATTCATTGCCCACACCGTTGGGTTGACTTATGCTACCAAGAAGGGCAACGGTTCCATCCGTCGCGTCAACATCAACGCCGCACCGCTGGATGTGGAGGGATTCCGCACCGTGAAGGAAGCCGGCATCGGCACCTACCAGATCTTCCAGGAAACCTATCACCCCGAAGCCTACAGACTTTACCACCCTGCCAACACCCGGAAAGGCAACTACGAGTGGCGTCTTACCGCTATGGACCGCGCCCAGGAAGCCGGTATCGACGACAACGGGCTTGGCGTGCTCTTCGGTCTTTACGACTGGCGTTTTGAGGTGATGGCCATGATCAGACACACGAACCATCTGGAGGCCTGCTTCAACGTCGGGCCGCACACCATCTCTTTTCCGCGCATCAAGGATGCTTCAGGACTCGACATCGACCGCAAATATATGGTTGACGATGACACGTTCGAGAAAGTCATCGCCATTTTCCGCCTTGCCGTCCCCTATACGGGCATGATTCTGACTGCCCGCGAAACCGCCGAGTTCCGCTCTAAAGCCATCCAATACGGCATCTCGCAGATTGACGGCGGCACGAACCTGCAGATCGGCGATTACAAATACCACAACCAAGAGACAGAGAAAAACACCGACAAAGTTGAAGACCAGAACCTCGACCGCGAACAGTTCAAGGTTGGAGACGACCGCTCGTTAGGCGAAATCATCGACAAACTGCTCGACGACAACTATATACCTAGTTTCTGCACCGCCTGCTATCGTCTGGGACGTACCGGAGAGCATTTTATGGAGTTCAGCGTCCCCGGCTTCATCAAGCGCTATTGCACGCCCAATGCTATTCTGACCCTCAGCGAGTATCTGGTGGACTACGCCAAACCGGAAGTGGCCGAGAAAGGCTGGCGGGTTGTCGAGAACAATATGGAAAATGTGGACGAAAAGTTCCGCGATGAACTGAGAAACCGTATTGAACGCATCAAGAAAGGCGAACGCGACCTTTATTTCTAAAAGGCTGCCGACAACGGCAAACTGCTGAATTTTAGTATTATATTACAGAGAGACGGTTCTGGTTATCGCAAGATTTTCAGAACCATCTCTTTTAGCAGTTCCCCCTCTGTACAATTGGTGTCCACCCCCTTCGACTTGACATCATATTCGCGAAGTACCGACATGATGTACGCTAGGCGCGGCAGCGTGTGGCTCTGTGCATATCCTACATTCCGACTCACAACAGAGGGCGGAAGATTGCCGTAAATCTCACGGAGTGCTGTCTGGCTCTTGTCTGGCGACAAATGATACAGCACCATTTTCTGGTAAAAGTTATACAGCATCAGAATCGTTTTGATATTCGGGTTCTCTTTGAGGTGTTGCGTGAAATTGAGGGCGATTTTGTATGCCCGCTGCGCATCGTTCCGCCCCAAAGCCTCCTGCAATTCAAAGATATTGTACTCTTTGCTGATTCCGACATACTTTTCCACGATGTCGGGGGTTATGGTCTGACCTTTGGGCAGCACCACCTTCAGTTTTTCAAACTCATTGTAGATGCGGGAGAGATTGTTGCCGATATGCTCGGTAAAAATAGAGGAGGTTTGCGGTTCAATGCCGAAACCGAACTGCTGGGCGGCTTTCTGCACCCACCCCGCAAGTTCCCAATCCTTTACCCCGACCGACTCAAACACTACCCCGTGTTTTTCGTACGGTTTGTACTGGGCAGCCTTAAGTTTTCCATACTTGTAACAAATCACCAGCACGGCAGTGCTGACCGGATTCTCAACGTATGTTTTCAGCTTGTCTATGTCCTTAAGGTCTTTGGCTTCTTTGACGATAACCAGCCTGAAAGGACTTCCGAACGGATACTCTTTGGCGGTGGCAGTGATGTCTGCGGCGGATGTGTCCTTCCCGTAAACGACCATCTGGTTGAAGTCGCGCGCCTCGGGATCGATGACCTTGTTCTCGAAAAAACTGCATATCCGGTCAATGTAAAACGGTTCTTCGCCCATCAACAAATAAACAGGGGAAAACTGACCCTTTTTGAGTTGGCTTTTTAATTCGTCGTACTTAATCATAACCAATTATTGATTAAAGGCGACAAAGATACAAAATTGGAATCACACTCGACCAATGACCGAGGCGGCCTTCACGGCAGCCGCACGAAACAGACTTTAGACTTTAGAGGCGTTACGCATATTGTTCCATCTTTCATCATAAGTCTTAATTCTCAAGTCAGCACTGGTCTTGTGCGATGGACGAAAAGAGTCTCACGTCAGCACTGGTCTTGTGCGTTGGACGAAAAAAGTCTCAAGTCTGCCCGGCGCATGTTTTTTATAACTTTGCCACTTGAATCTATGTTGCCCAATAATGTTTGTCCTACAAAGAACTTTTGTATCTTTGCGCAAATTTTGCAGGAATGCACTTCTGGTGGTTCACGACAATGGAAACAACGGTCAGATTCATTGATTTATTCGCCGGCATCGGCGGCATACGGATGGGGTTGGAACTTGCCGCAGAGAAGTCGGGCTGCAGATCCGTATGTGTGTTCACGTCCGAGATCAAAGAGGCTGCCATACGGATTCTCAAACAAAACCATCCCGAAGACCATATCACGGGCGACATCACCAAAGTCAACGCCAAAGACATCCCCGATTTTGACGTGCTTTGCGGCGGATTCCCTTGTCAGGCATTCTCGGCCGCCGGCAACAGGGACGGTTTTGCCGACACTCGCGGCACACTGTTCTTTGATGTGGAACGGATCATCGTCGCAAAGAAACCGAAAGGATTTATTTTGGAAAATGTCGAAGGGTTGGCTTCCCATGACGGAGGCAATACGTTACAAGTCATTTTGGGCAATTTAGAGGCTGCCGGGTACCGGGTTTCCCACAAAGTGCTCAATTCTGCCGATTTTGGGATGCCACAGGAACGCAAAAGGATTTATTTTGTGGGAATCAGGAAGGATTTGTGCAAGGAGGCCGTTTCTTTGGACGACTTTCCCGTCAAGAAAGCGGTTTTGGCCAACATATTGGAAACGGGGAAGCCTGTCGCCGACTCTCCCTTTGTAAAACAACTGCTTAGCCTTTTTACTGTAGCGCAATTGGAGGGAAAAGCCATAAAAGACAAGAGGGGCGGAACGGCGAACCTGCACAGTTGGGATCTTCAAATCAAAGGCCCGGTTTCCCCTGAGCAGAAAGAACTGCTCAACCGTCTGATGACAGAACGAAGGAAGAAGAAGTGGGCAGACAAAATTGGCATAAAGTGGATGGATGGTATGCCGCTCACGAAAAAGCAGATTGAGAGTTTCTATTGGCACAAAGATTTGCAGGAGATGCTGGATGATTTGACAGAAAAGGGATACCTCAGGTACGAGCACCCCAAACAGCAAGTTGCAGACACGCACATTGCGCCGAATGGGAAAACCGTAACGACATACCGGAGAGTAAAGGACACGTCCAAGCCCAAAGGATATAACATAGTGGCCGGCAAGTTGAGTTATGAAGTCGGCAAAGTTCTCTCTCCGAAAGAGGTCACCCCCACCCTCGTGGCCACTGACATGAAACATCTCTTTGTCGGCGACAACGGTGGCTTGCGCACGCTGACCCTGAGAGAAGGGCTGAGGCTGTTCGGCTATCCGGAGTTCTTCAAATTCGACATTGGCGAAGCAGAGGGGTTCGACCTGCTTGGAAATACAGTCGCCGTGCCGGTAATTGAAGCCATTTCCGGAAGATTGTTAGAGAAGATCAAATAATAATGCAATGGAACACATAACCGCAGAGGAACTATACTCCAGACTGCTGAAAGATTTCAAAATAAAAGAACGTGAAGGTCAAATAACATTCAAGCTGGGTGATGTTGGCATTATTGTACGACAACGCGATGTAGTCGGCAATATCATTCAGGAATGGCTGGAAGGTTGGCTTCGCAGCAATGATATCTGCTACCAACCCAACCCCAACACTCAAATGCCGCCCGACATATTCCTCAATGAAGACAAAACGAAATATTTAGTTGAGGTTAAAGCATTCCATGCTGAAGGAAGCCCTGGCTTTGACATCGCAGACTTCAAAGCATACGTGCGTGAAATAATAGAAAAGCCGTATATGCTACATGTCAAATACTTAATCTTTGCATACAAGATGGATTCTGATGGGACTGTGACTATTTCTGATTTATGGTTAAAGAATGTGTGGGAAATCAGTGCGGCGATGAAACGAGAGTCAAACTGGACCGTAAAAGTACAGTTTAAAAACAAACAGATTCATAAACTCCGGCCAGCGGTATGGTATTCTGAAAAACCATCAAAAACACCCGTGTTCGAGACTTTGGAGGACTATCTCGCCGCATTGGAGGAAACGATTTTCAAGTATTCAGAAACCAGAGAACTGGCAAATAGCGGATGGAAAGACAAAATTATTAATGCCTATAAGAAACAATACGGCATCACTTTGCAGATTCCGCGATGGATGGACATTGAATCCAAATATAGGCTTTAGTCCTTTCTCAAAAAATCTTCACTTCTTTTCTCTCCCTTTGTAGTATTGCGCTTTGACCTATGTGAAATAACCGTATTGCACGGCATTTTTCGGGCTGTGGTGCTACGCCAACGCAATGGACGCGCAATGACCCGAAGGACCTCGAAAAGACTCTGCCCGTTGACCGCCGTCTGTATGACGGACGCGGCGGTGGCGTAGTTCTCCGCAACGGTTTCCGTGCGGAAGCATCCGCCGGTCTTGAGTTTGGGAAACTTTATTTGCAGTTGTGCTTTCCTGTGAGACGATAGGTTTTCATGCCACCGATAAGGTTATAGACAGGCTCAAAACCGGATTGCATCATAATGCGGGCGGCAATGTATCCGCGCAAGCCCACTTCGCAGAATATTATTGTCTTTTTGTCTTGTGGAATGTCGTCCAGAAACTCGCGGAGTTCGTTTAGGGGATAGTTTGTTGCCCCCTCTATCGTTCCGCCTTTGAATTCCTGTATGTCGCGAACATCGATGAGATTGATATCCTCTTTTGCATCCAGAATCTTGTCCAGTTCATCATACTGTATAGGATTCATCAAATGGGCAAAGATGTTTTCGGCCACCATGCCAGCAAACTGAACCGGACTCTTTGCCGAAGCAAAAGGCGGCGCATATACATGCTCGCTGTTCACCATATCGAAGATGGTGCCGTGGTGCTTGAGCAGCAGCGACAACGCGTCAATCTGCTTGTCCACATTCTCCTTGCCTACCGCCTGTGCGCCGAGCAGAAGTCCTGTTTCGGGGTCGAAGTTGATTTTCAGATGGACAGGACTGCTTCCGGGATAATAGGTGGCATGAGAGGCAGGATGAATGATGACCGTTTGGAAATTGATGCCCTGTTTGCGCAAGATGTGCTCCGACAGACCGGCGGCGGCAGCTGTAAGGTCAAAGACCTTGGCAATGGCAGCCGTCACAGACCCGTTGTATTTAACAGAATGCGGATAAACCATATTCATGGCTGCAATGCGTGCCTGCAAGTTGGCAGGTCCCGCCAGAAAATTGCAATAGGACTTTCCCGTGATGGGATGCGGGAATTCAACGGCATCGCCCACTGCAAAAACGGTTTCGTCTGAAGTCTGCATATATTCGTCCACATGTATGCCGCCCGTCGCGCCGAGTTTCAGCCCGCAGTCTTCTGCCAAATGTGCATTAGGCTGCACACCAATGCTTAATATGGCAAGGTCGCAGTCAAGAACATCGCCATTTTCGAGAGAGACTGTCAATTTTTCCTTTTCCTCTTTAATTGAGGACAAGCCATTGCCGACAATCACCTTGATTCCCTTGTCGGCAAGATGCTGCTGCACAATGGCAGCCATAGGCAAGTCAAGCGGCTGCAGTATATGGTCGGCTTTTTCCACCACCGTTACGCCGTAGCCTATTTTGTGCAGGTTTTCCGCCATCTCGAGACCAATGAAACCGCCGCCCACAATCACGGCGGCAGAGCCCTCACTCAGCCGGTCGGCAGCCGATGCCTTTATGCGGTCACAGTCCATCACATTCCTCAGGGTAAAAACACTGGGGAGGGTTGCGCCAGGCACGTCGGGTATCATAGGGTCGGCACCCGGGGAAAGCAACAGGATGTCATAGTCCTCCTCATATTTTTCCCCGTTTCGGTGGTTGAGAACCATGACTGTCTTTTTTTTGCGGTCAATCGACAATGCTTCGTTAAAAGTCCGTACATCCACATTGTAGCGATTTCCGAACGAAACGGGGGTTTGCAGGAACAGTTTTTTTCTTTCCTCAATCATTTCGCCAATGTAATACGGAAGCCCGCAGTTGGCGTACGAGATATGTTCGCCTTTTTCAAGCAGGATGATTTCAGCATCTTCGTTCAGTCTTCTGAGCCTTGCGGCAGCAGATGCCCCACCTGCCACTCCGCCGATGATTATATATTTCATAGGTATATTTTTTTTAAGGTTTCTTCTTCGTTTTGCCAAGTCAATTCCTTTGCTGCCGCCTTGCAGTTTTCGCGGCACTGTGCATAGAGTCCTGGCGTTTCAATCATCTTTCGCACAGTGCCGGCAATAGTTTCCGGCGATAGGTTCTCCGTGACGAGTCCAACGCCGTAATGGCTGACAATGGCGGCGCGCTCTGTAAGGTTCGACACCACTTGCGGCGTTCCGGCATGTATATACTCGAATATCTTGTTGGGCAGACTGAAGCGCAAGTTGGCGCTGACATCACGGTCGAGTGCCATGCCTATGTCTGCTAACGCTGTGTAATTGAACAGGTTCTGCTGGTCTTGTCGCCCGACAAAAGTTATTCTGTCTTCAATTTTAAGTTCTGCCGCCATCTTCTTGAGGCGAGGCAACACTTTCCCGTTACCCACAATGAAGAGATGTGCCTGTGGCAGCAGCGCCATGGCCTGCACCAGTTCTTCACCTCCGCGCCCCTCATCAATGGCATTGCCCTGCAAGATCAAGATTGTCTTGTCAGCGGGCATGCGCAATGATGCCTTAATAGCCGTTATTTGCTGCTTGCGGGCCGGCGGAATATTACGCACCAGATATGGGCGTATGCCATACTCCTTTTCGTATTGGTCCACAATAGACTGGCTGACCGTGATGACTTTCTGGAGTTTAGGGAAACAAAAGCGTTCTATGCTGCCCCATACTTTCAAGGCCGCGGGGTTGCTGACCACGGAAAGTTCGCCGCAAAAGTACTCATGGCTGTCATAGACCAACTCCTTGTTGCGGATTCTGCTGACAAGGAAATTGGGGAGCAGTGTATCCAAATCATTGGCAATCAATATGTCGCACTTTTTGAAGAGAAGATAGAGAAACAGACGTACATTGTATTCCGCATAAAAGAGGCAGCCTTTGCGGAAAAACAGCCTCAACCGCTTGGTTTTATACGTTCTGGGGGACAAAGAAGGGGAGTTTCCGTAGCATCGCCCCACCAACGTCACCGCAAAACCGTTTCGCACAAGAAACTGCGCCACCTTGTCCACACGCGGATCCGTGTAGAGGTCATTTGTGACAGACAATATGGCCCGTTTCATTAATCTGTGACGTTGCGGCCGTGGCAGTTCTTGTACTTCTTTCCGCTTCCGCATGGGCAGGGGTCGTTGCGCCCTACTTTCTTCTCCACACGGATCGGCTGGCTGCCCTTGCCACCCTGTGCGACTTGCTTGCCGCCGCCGGGAACCTCTTCGCGCCCCGTGGTCAGTTTCTTGGCCTCCGACTGCGGCAACTGCGCCTCTCTCATCTGCGCCGGCTCTTCAACCATCGGAATGAAACCCTTGTTCAAGAAACTTACGATTTCCTGACTGATGCGGACAAGTAACTGGTCAAAAAGGTTGAAGGATTCGAGTTTGTAAATCAACAGCGGGTCTTTCTGTTCGTAGGAGGCATTCTGCACACTGTCTTTCAAATCGTCCATGGCGCGCAGGTGTTCTTTCCAGGCGTTGTCGATGACCGCCAAGGTGATGCCTTTCTCAAACGAGAGCCCCACCTCGCGACCTCTCGTCTCATAGCACTTCTTGAGCGGGGCTACGATGCTGATGTTCTTGTTGCCATCCGTGAAAGGAATGGCGATATTCTGGAAGCGGTCGCCATGCTCCAGATACACTTTCTCGATAACGGGATAGGCCTGTTCGCTTACATGTTTGATTTTCTCTTTATAATGATCATAAACGACAGGATAGAGTTTTCCAACCAAGTTTTGCGGACGCTCTTGCAGGAAATAGGACTCCTCAAAAGGTGTTTCGACTCCGAAAAACTTAATCATGTCCATACTGAATGACTCGAAGTCCTTGTCCTCCCAGTTCTTGTTGACAACTGTTTCGCACACATCTTCAAACATCTGGGCAATGTCGATGGCAAGGCGGTCGCCGAAGAGGGCGTTGCGTCTTTTGCGGTAGATGGTAGAACGTTGCTTGTTCATCACGTCGTCATACTCGAGCAGTCGTTTGCGGATTCCGAAGTTGTTTTCCTCCACTTTCTTCTGTGCGCGCTCGATAGACTTGGAGATCATCCTGTGCTGGATAACATCGCCGTCTTGGTGTCCCATCTGGTCCATAACCTTGGCGATACGGTCGGAGCCGAAAAGCCGCATCAAGTTGTCTTCGAGGGAGACAAAGAACTGCGAGCTTCCGGGGTCGCCTTGACGTCCGGAACGGCCTCGCAGCTGGCGGTCCACGCGGCGCGAGTCGTGGCGTTCAGTGCCTATGATGGCCAGTCCTCCCTTTTCCCTGACCGCCGGGGTAAGTTTGATGTCGGTACCGCGGCCTGCCATATTGGTGGCAATAGTGATCGTGCCCTCGTGCCCGGCTTCGGCAACAATGTCGGCCTCTTTCTTGTGCAACTTGGCATTCAGCACGTTATGCGGCATCTTGCGCCGGGTCAAGATATTGGAGAGCAGTTCCGAAGTTTCCACGGAAGTGGTGCCCACCAACACAGGGCGTCCCTCCTCGTGCAACCGGATGATTTCATCTACCACCGCCTTGTATTTCTCCCGTTTGGTTTTATATACCAAGTCGTTGGCATCTTCTCTGATGACGGGTTTGTTTGTTGGGATAACCACCACATCAAGTTTGTAGATATTCCAGAACTCGCCGGCCTCCGTCTCTGCGGTACCGGTCATGCCGGCCAGTTTCTTGTACATCCGGAAATAATTCTGCAGTGTAATGGTGGCATACGTCTGGGTGGCGGCCTCGACTTTCACATTCTCCTTGGCTTCGATAGCCTGATGCAAGCCGTCAGAATAGCGGCGGCCTTCCATAATACGTCCCGTCTGTTCGTCCACGATTTTCACCTTGTTGTCAATAATGACATATTCCACATCCTTGGCAAACATCGTATAGGCTTTCAGCAGTTGATGAATGGTGTGGATACGGTCGGAGGCGGCAGCAAAATTGGTATATATCTCATTTTTGCGGAGAGTTTTCTCCTGAGGGGTGAGTTGTTCCTTTTCGAGTTCTGCGATCTCGGCCCCGACATCGGGCATGATGAACATCTTGGCCTCGTCGGCATCCTTGCTGACCAGGTCAATACCTTTCTCCATTATGTCTACCGTATTCTGCTTTTCTTCGATGACGAAATAGAGTTCGTCGTCGATGAGCGGCATATTACGGTTCTGGTCTTGCATAAAGAAAGACTCCGTCCGTTGGAGCACCTGCTTCATACCAGGTTCGCTGAGGAACTTGATGAGAGCCGTATTCTTAGGAAGCCCCCGATGGGCGCGCAACAGCAGCATGGCGCTTTCATCCTGCGGTTTAGGGTCGGGGTTCTCTGCCAGCATCTTCTTGGCTTTTGCCAAAATTTCTGTTACGTATGCACGCTGGGCATCATAAAGTTTTTGCACTATGGGCTTGTATTTGTCAAAATCCTGCTGGTCGCCTTTCGGTGTCGGGCCGGAGATGATAAGCGGGGTACGGGCATCGTCAATCAACACAGAGTCCACCTCATCCACAATGGCGTAATTGTGTGGACGCTGCACCAGTTCTCCGATGTTTCGTGCCATATTGTCACGCAGGTAGTCGAATCCGAACTCATTGTTGGTTCCGTAGGTGATGTCGGCGTTATAGGCGCGGCGGCGCTCGTCAGAGTTTGGCTCGTGCTTGTCGATGCAATCTACCGTCAGACCGAGGAACTCGTATAGTCGTCCCATCCATTCGGAGTCACGTTTGGCAAGGTAGTCATTGACTGTAACCACGTGAACGCCCTTGCCCGGCAGTGCGTTAAGGTAAACCGGCAGCGTAGCCACGAGGGTTTTGCCCTCGCCCGTCGCCATCTCGGCAATCTTGCCTTCGTGCAGCACAATGCCGCCGATGATCTGCACGTCATAATGGCACATATCCCAGGTGATCATATTGCCGCCGGCAGACCATCTGTTGTGGTAGCGCGCCTTGTCGTCGTCAATCTCTATGCCGTCGTGCGTGGCGGCAAGGTCACGGTCAAGCTGGGTGGCGGTCACTTCAACATACTCATTGTCCTTGAAACGTCGCGCAGCCTCCTTCATCACCGAGAATGCCTCCGGAAGAATCTCGTCAAGTACCTCCTGAGTGGTCTTGTAAACCTTGTCCTCCAGTTTCTCTACCTCTTTGTAGAGCCCCTGCTTCTCCTCGATGGGAAGATCATAGTTCTCGTCCAGATAATTCTGGATTTCTTTCAGGCGAAGTTCCTCCTTTTCTGTGGCCTTTCTTATCTGTTCTCTGAACTCTACGGTTTTGTGCCGCAATTCGTCGGTTGAAAGGTTCTTGATTGTCTCGTAAGCCTGCAGCGTTCTGGTCAGTTTGGGCTGCAGCTCTTTCATATCTCTGTCGGCTTTGGTGCCGAAAAGTTTTGTCAGGAAATTTGCCATATTCAAACGGGTTTAAAGTCGGCAAAAATACAAAAATTGTGCCATAAGGATAAGCCTGACGAAATGACTGTCAGGGCGGGCTTTCCTGCTCCCCGTTTTATAACTTTCCAAGTTGAACTTATACCACGGATGCCGGCACGGTTGGAGTCCATTCGGTTGACGACTATAATATTCAATGGCGAAATAGTCAGACACATCAAAAAAAAATGTATTTTTGCGCCTCAAAAAAACATTATTATCAACAGCTATGGCAAGTAACGAAAAAGTAGGCACAAAGAAAGTTGACCAGCAAGAGAATAAAGAAAACATTGTAACAAAAATTCTCGCTTTCTTCAACAAATACCAGAACATCATATACGGTGTCCTCATCGGCATCTTGGTGATAGCATGCGCGCTCATCGCCCTGAACCGATTCTATATCCAGAAAAGAAATGGCGAAGCTTCAGCGCAGATGACTGCACCAATCAACCTTTTCATGGCGGGAGACTCCACATCCCTGAACCTTGCGTTGGAGGGCGATGATGAAAACAGCGGTTTCCTGTCAATTGCAAACAGTTACAAACTCACCAAGACAGCAAACACGGCACACTATTATGCAGGTCTTTGCTATCTTAAACTCGGACAGAAAGACGAAGCGCTTTCAAACCTCAAGAAATTCAAGAAAAAAGAAGAGGTGCTCTGGTACGCATGCCAGGCTACTATCGGCGACCTTTACGATGAGCAAGGAGACGAGGCTGCCGCTTTGAAATATTACAAAAAAGCCGCCAAAAGCGAAGATCCTTTCTTTACGCCCATAACCCTCTTTAAGATAGGGCAACTCTATGAAAGACAGGAAAAATGGAACGAAGCCTTGTCTGCATACCGTCAGATTGAAGACAGGTTCTATACCGAATACAACAAAATGAATATTTCCCAATATGTGGAAAGAGTTCAGCAGAAAGTTTCAAAATAGGATTTGAATGACAGAAAAGAAACAAAATCTCTCTGAATTTACCCCATTTACACTTAACTCAGCTCAAGACATAAAAATCGGTATTGTGGTCAGCGAATGGAACGACCACATTACCGGTTCTTTATTTGATGGTGCTTACGACACCTTGACAAGTCATGGTGTTCCGGCGGCAAATATCATCGTGCAACACGTGCCGGGCAGTTTTGAACTTCCCTCCGCTGCGGAAATCATGTTCCGCAATATGGACTTGGACGGTATCATCTGCATCGGCTGCATCATCCAAGGCGAGACACGCCATTTTGAGTTTATCGCCCACGCTGTAGCTCATGGCATTATGGATGTGGGTCTGAAACACGGCAAACCAACCATTTTCAGCGTGCTGACATGCAACGATATGCAGCAGGCCGAAGACCGTTCCGGCGGAAGGCATGGCAACAAAGGTGTGGAGGGAGCAGTCAGCTGTCTCAAGATGATAGAGATGGAACGCCGTATTGATAAAGAGTCTGGAAAATAGAAAGAGATGAAAGTCGTTTTTATGGGCACGCCCGAATTTGCCGTAGCTGTGCTCGACAGCATACGCACACACGGCCACGAGGTTGTCGGGGTGGTCACAACACCGGACAAGCCGGCAGGACGCGGTCAACGTCTCCGTTTTTCGGCTGTGAAAACATATGCACAGGAAAACGGACTGTTCCTGATGCAGCCCGACAAACTCAAAGACGAGAAGTTTGTGCAGCGGCTCCGGCAGTTGCATGCCGATGTTTTTGTGGTTGTGGCTTTCCGGATGTTGCCGAAGCAGGTTTATGCCATACCCCCGAAAGGCACCTTTAACGTGCATGCCTCTTTGTTGCCGCAGTACCGCGGCGCAGCACCTATTCAATGGGCAATCATGAACGGGGAAACGGAAAGCGGCGTCACCACATTCCTGCTTGACGAGCATACGGACACCGGCGCTGTGCTGTCCCGCAAAACCGTGCCTGTCACAAGGGAAGACACCGCCGGAACACTGCACGACAAACTTATGCTCGCCGGTGCATCCCTCGCCGTGGAGACACTGCAATTGTTATCCTCCGACAACGTGCAGACGTTTCCGCAGTGCAATGCCGGCGAACTGAAGCCCGCACCTAAGATTTTCAGGAAAGACATGCACATCGATTGGAACGACACCGCCGAACATATTTACAATAAAGTCAGAGGGCTATCCCCTTATCCCGCCTCATTCTCCTATATAAGGTGCATCGAGAATGGCGCGGAACATGACCTGAACCTCAAAATCCTGTCGTGCCAAATCACGGGAAAGAGAAGTCTTGGGAAGCCGGGCACAATCACTGTTCTTGACAATGAAACGATGTTGGTTTCGACAAAAGATGCAGAAATTGCCATCCTGGAATTGCAATTGGAGGGAAAAAAACGGCTTGAAACGGCAAAATTCTTGGCAGGTTTCAGGGCGGAAAACTTCATCCTTGAACTCTTCTGATACATTATTTATATATATCCCCTCTGATTGGAGACTATTGTAAAACAAAAAAATATCAGAAAAAAACAAAAATCGCAGGAAAAGAACGTGACCTATCTGTTTTTTGTTACATTTGCACTCGTCAAATAATATTTCAACTTTTAAATTAAAAAAACAATGAACAAGAATGATTTAATCGCTGCTATGGCTGAAAAGGCCGGCCTTACAAAGGCTCAGGCCAAAAGTGCACTCGATGCTTTCACAGCCACCACGAGTGAGGCCTTGAAGAATGGTGACAAGATCTCTATCACAGGCTTCGGCGCATTTGAAGTCAAAGAGCGCGCAGCAAGAAAAGGACGCAATCCCCAAACCAACACCGAAATTGAAATTCCGGCCAAGTCAATTGTCCGTTTCAAGGCCGGCTCTGAACTGAAATTCTAATTATCAAAACGTAAGACGTGAAAAAGCCCTTGTGTCAGGGCTTTTTTTGTTTGTTTAATGGTTTATGAGAGACATCACTGACCCCACGCTGATAGAAGAAATCATAGCATATTTGTCCGGATTTGTCACAGATGTCCGTCGCGGCAGAATGGCTGAAGTGCTGGCTAACCGCACCCGGCACGTCACTGTAGTGTTGGAAGACTTATACCAGACGCAGAACATCAGTGCCGTGATGCGCACTTGCGAGTGTTACGGCATACAGGATGCCTACATAGTAGAAAACAGGAACGAGTTCGAGATACATCGCGACATCAGCATGGGAGCCGACAAATGGCTTACGCTGCATCGTTACCCGCATGGGGATGGCAATGTCAAAAAGTGTATCGATGACCTTCACGCTCAGGGTTATAAAGTGGTGGCGACACTTCCCGACGAGCGGAAGACATCCGTCTGGGACTTGCCCGTGGAGCAGAAAACCGCATTCCTGTTCGGCACAGAGTTGACCGGTCTGTCTGACGAGGCCGTACAATATGCCGACTGCAATGCCTTGATTCCGATGTACGGTTTTACCGAAAGTTTCAATATCTCGAACTCGGTCGCCATAATCCTCTCCGGATTTACCGAAAGACTGCGTCGTTCGGCGGTTGACTGGCATCTTGACCCGGAAGAGACCCGCTCGCTCTATTTCCGTTGGCTTCAGAAAAGTGTCCGTGACCCTGACAGCATCATTGACCATTACCTGAAGACGAGGGGATGATCGCCAGTTTGCGCCACTTCAGATAGCCGAAGATTGCAATCAACGTATAAACCGAGAAAAGAATGGCCGTAGGGTAAAGCCCTTTCCAAGTATAAAGGACGACAGAAACAAGGTCAACAACTACCCATAGAAGCCATTGTTCGGCATATTTGCGCGACAGCATCCACATGGCCACAATACTCAACGAGGTGGTGAATCCGTCACCTATAGGTACCACGCTGTCGGTCAGAAATTTCAGGATTGACGAAAACGCCAGCCAAAGTACGGCGGTTACGACCATAGACTTAAGCAGACTGCGAGAAGTGACCCGGGTAATCGGAATCTCCTCTTCATTTCCCGTAGGGTTCCTCTTCCGGTTTTTAATCCAGAAAATCCAGCCGTAAACATTGGCGCCGATGTAATACAGGTTAAGGGCGGCATCCGCATAGAACTTTCCGTGAAAGAAAATGACCACATAAAACAACGACATCAGAATGCCGACAGGCCAAAGACTTACATGAGCCTTGTATTCAAGAAACAGGTATATCAGCCCGATGACTGCGCCGACAATCTCAACAACATCCATTCTTTTTTGAGTAGAAACGGCGGCAAAAATACAAAAAATGAAGTCTCTTTTTTTTGTATTTTTGCCGCCTGTAAAACACTTGTAATTATGGCAAATATTGAATACGAAGGAAAAACGTACGAGTTGGACGGCGACGGCTTCATGCTTAAGCCGGAAGAGTGGACTGAAGGCCTTGCCGCTGCTATCGCCAAGGTGGACGGCATCGAAGAGTTGAACGAAAACCACTGGAAAATCATCCGTTGCATCCGCGAGAATTACGAAGAGAAGGGTATTGCCCCGATGGTGCGCGTCATCTGCAAGACTTCAGGATTGAAACTGAAAGAGATATACGAACTGTTCCCTTTAGGCCCTGCCAGAGGAGCCTGCCGCATTGCCGGACTTCCGAAACCGGAGGGTTGCGTATAAGCTCAAAAACAAATCGCGCTTATGTTGCCAATCCAATATATTGCCCTGGCTGCCGTGTTGTGCTGCTTCTGCGGAATGATGACATTCTTTGTCAGAATTGTCATGTCAGGCAAGCCTAAAGACCTGTCGGAGAAGAGTGGCGACACAACTAAGGGCATCTTGTATGCAAACACGATTGCTATGGCTCCGAAAAATAAGGAGTCGGCATATTTGCATATCCCTACGTATGCTTCCGGCATGCTTTTCCATATCGGCACTTTCTGCTGCCTGCTCCTGTTCGTGCTTTCGTTCTTCCCGTTCTTCGGACGATGGATGAACAACTTGCCGGTCTTGCGGGTGCTTCTTGCAGCGGCCGTGTCAGTGGCATGCATCTGCGGATGCGCCATGCTGCTGAAAAGGGCATTTTCGAAAGACTTGAGGCCGCTTTCTACACCGGACGACTATATTTCCACCGCTTTGACCACCACATTCCAGTTGTTCACCGTGCTGTATTTGTGTCTTTTATGCGTCCCGACCGTTGTTGTCCTATATTATATTGCCAGCATTCTGCTGTTCCTGTATATGCCGTTAGGAAAACTGAGGCATGTTGTGTTTTATTTTGCGGCACGCTATCACCTTGGCTTCTTCTATGGATGGCGGAACGTATGGCCCAAGCATGAAGATTAAACCCGATAAAACTTTTGCATCATGAGACTAGATTTTTTAGGCGCGACCGGAGAGGTTACCGGCAGCAAGTTTTTGCTTACAACTAAAAAAGGTTCTAAAATATTGTTGGACTGCGGAATGTATCAAGGCAAAGGTCTTGAGACAGACCAGATGAACAGAGACTTGGGCTTTGATCCGACCGATATAGACATCCTGCTGTTGTCGCATGCTCACATCGACCATTCCGGGCTGATTCCTTACATTCACAAGTTGGGTTTCCGTGGCAAAGTGTTCTGCACGCCGGCAACCCGTGACCTTTGCGCCATTATGCTGGCAGATTCAGGACGGATTCAGGAGGCCGATGCCAAACAGTTCAACAAGAAAACATCCCGGATCGGAAAGGAGCCCATTGAACCGATTTACACTGAAAAAGATGCCGCCGAATGTATGAGCCAGTTTGTCAGCATTCCGCGAAACCTGAAATTCGACATTATGCCCGACTTGTCCATCGAATTTTTCGAAACCGGGCATATGTTGGGCAGCAGCGCCGTTTTTATCACGTTTAAAGAAGGTCGAAAGCAACGTACGCTCTGCTATACGGGCGACATAGGACGTTACAATAAGCAAATACTGCCCGATCCCGAAGCGTTTCCCCCGGCCGACTACATCATCACGGAATCGACTTACGGGGACAGGCTGCACTCAACGCTGGACGAGGCTGATATGGAATTGGCCATGGTGGTGAAAGATGCGTGTGCAAAACGGAAAGGCAAACTGCTTATTCCCTCTTTTGCCATAGGAAGGACCCAGGAAATCGTCTATTCGCTGCACCGATTGAAAAAGAGCGGAAATCTGCCGGATATCGAGTGCTTTGTGGACAGTCCGTTGGCTTGTTCCGCCACCAATATTTACCGGCTGCATGACGAGAACTTCAACTCCGACATCCGCAAGTTCATAGAGCAGAACAGAGACCCGTTCGGTTTCGACGACCTGACGTACGTCCGCACAGTTGAAGATTCAAAACGGCTGAACACCTCAAACCGCCCATGCATCATCATATCCGCATCGGGCATGATGGAGGCCGGCCGTATCAAACATCATCTGGCCAACAACATCGAGAACCCGAGGACAACGATTTTGTGCGTAGGCTACTGCTCTCCCAATACCTTGGGGGCGAAAATCATGCGCGGCGACAAGAAAGTATCTATCTTCGGACAATTATATGATGTCAATGCTCATCTTGCCCGCATTGATGCTTATTCGGGACATGCCGACTACAAAGAACTCATAACCTATCTTTCTTGTCAGAATGACAACAAGAAACTGAAAGCAGTCTTTGTCGTACATGGAGAAGACGAGGCGCGCAAAACTTATGTCCAGCATCTTGGCAAGGCCGGTTTCAGGCATACATACGTGCCGGTTTTCCGCGAAACTGTCGAATTGGTCTGAAACAGATATATATCATCCGATGAACAAACTCAATATATTGGTGACGGGAGCGAATGGTCAACTCGGAAAATGCATCCGGGACTTTTCGCAAAGACTGTCGGAAGACGAAAGCCGTTTTTTCTTCACAGACATCGATACGCTTGACATCTGCGATGCCGGACAGGTAGAGCGGCTGGTTGTCCGCAGTGAAATTGATGTCATCGTCAACGCCGCTGCCTATACGGCCGTTGACAAGGCCGAAGACAACATTGCGGAAGCTTACCGCATCAACCGCGATGCCGTGGACAATCTGGCAAAGTGCGCAAAACGTCATGGGGTGTATCTGGTACACATATCTACCGACTATGTATTTGCCGGCGATGAGTGCCGACCACATCGGGAGGAAGACCCTATGGTCCCTCGTTCCATTTATGGGAAATCAAAAGCGGCCGGCGAACAGGCCATTCGGGACATCGGGTGCAATGCAACGGTGATCCGAACTTCGTGGCTCTATTCCGAGTATGGTCATAATTTCGTAAAGACAATGCTCAAATTAGGGGAGGAGCGCGACCGGGTCTCTGTTGTATATGACCAGATGGGCGGTCCGACTTATGCGGGTGACCTGGCCGCTGCTATATGGGGAGTGATTGAAAAGAACAGCGAGAAAAACGGGATGCAAATTTACCATTTTGCAAACAAAGGCTGCATCAGCTGGTTCGACTTTGCACAGGCCATTATGGACATTGGCGGACGCAAATGTCGCATAGAGGCCATATTGTCGGACAATTATCCGGCAAAAGCGCCAAGACCGGCCTGTTCGGTGTTCGATTTGAGCAAGATTGAATGTGAAATAGGCATAGATATACCATATTGGAGAGATAGTTTAAAGTTGACAATCAATAAATTAGAAAAAATATGATTATTTTTTCCTTGCAGATGTCGAAGCTTTTAAAAAAAATGTATTTTTGCCAACCTTTTGAAAATGTACGTGTGAAACGTTCTTTTTTTAAAGTTTGAAGATTAGCCGTTGTAGCTCAGTGGTAGAGTACCTCCTTGGTAAGGAGGGGGTCACGAGTTCAACTCTCGTCAACGGCTCTCTTTTTTTTTGACAACTGACAACTATTAAAAATATTAATCATTAATTTATAAGAAAATGGCAAAAGAAAAATTTGAACGTACCAAACCCCACGTAAATGTGGGAACCATCGGTCACATTGACCATGGCAAGACTACTTTGACGGCTGCTATCACGACTGTTTTGGCAGACAAAGGTCTTTCCGAGGTCAGATCCTTCGATTCTATTGATAACGCACCCGAAGAGAAAGAGCGTGGTATTACTATCAACACGGCTCATATCGAATATGAAACAGCAAATCGCCACTATGCACACGTTGACTGTCCGGGTCACGCCGACTATGTGAAGAATATGGTAACGGGTGCCGCCCAGATGGACGGCGCTATTCTGGTCGTTGCTGCTACAGACGGTCCGATGCCCCAGACACGTGAGCACATCCTGTTGGCAAAACAGGTCGGCGTTCCCAGAATGGTTGTTTTCATGAACAAGGTTGACCTTGTTGACGACCCTGAACTTCTTGACCTTGTTGAAATGGAAATCCGCGACCTGCTGACATTCTACGGTTTCGACGGAGACAACACCCCGGTTATCCGCGGTTCTGCTCTCGGCGGTTTGAACCTTGAACCGAAATGGGTTGAAAAAATCGTTGAACTGATGGATGCAGTTGACACTTGGATTCCGCTGCCTCCTCGCGATGTCGATAAAGACTTCCTGATGCCGGTAGAAGATGTCTTCTCTATCACGGGCCGTGGTACTGTGGCTACAGGTAGAATCGAGACAGGTGTCATCCATACTTCTGACCCTGTTGACATTATCGGTATGGGAGCCGAAAAACTGAAATCAGTCGTTACAGGTGTCGAGATGTTCCGCAAGATTCTCGATGAAGGCGAAGCCGGTGACAACGTAGGTTTGCTGCTCCGCGGTATTGACAAGGACGAAATTCGTCGTGGTATGGTCATCGCTAAACCGGGCTCTATCCATCCGCACAAGCATTTCAAGGCATCTGTGTATGTTTTGAAGAAAGAAGAAGGTGGTCGTCATACCCCATTTGGCAACAACTATCGTCCCCAGTTCTACTTCCGTACAACGGACGTGACAGGTGCAATCACACTGCCTGCTGGCGTTGAGATGTGTATGCCTGGCGATAACGTTGAAATTACGGTCGAGTTGCTTTCTGAAATCGCTTTGAACCAGAACCTCCGTTTCGCTATCCGCGAGGGTGGCCGTACGGTCGGTGCCGGTCAGGTTACTGAAATCCTTGACTAACCGTCATTGAATATAAAAAAGGGGCAAGACACTTGCCCCTTTTTACCAAGGGGATTAGTTTAATGGTAGAATGACGGTCTCCAAAACCGCAGATGGGAGTTCGATTCTCTCATCCCCTGCCAATAATCATTGTGTTTTTTCATAATTGATGTGATAAGGTTTAAATAAAGAAGACATATCCTAAAATATGTCTTCTTTGACTTTTATTATATAGGTTATCCTCAACTTGTCTGACAATCAGGTACATCTATCGTTTACTTTTGCGTCCTGATACATCTTGTGCAGATTGTCAAACCTATATAATTACTGAACATGAGGATTACAAGTATTGATTCAAAACTTCAACAGAAAAACCAGAAGGTTGTCGTCATTGGTGTTGGTTCCGGAGGCTCTGCTATTGCTCTAATGGCATCCGATAAAGACACATCTGCGGATTTTGAGTTCCACTACTGCGACGAGCCAAATGGCTGCAAGAATGATCCGGATACGGGGCGCAGTTTGGCTTTGAAAAAGCTCCCCGCCTTGGACAAAATCATAAACGACGGAGTACGAATGGTTGTCTTACTTTCGACTTTAGGCGGAGGCACCGGGTCGGGAGCAACTCCCGTAATAGCAAAACACCTCGTTGCGAATGGTATTGCAGTGCATTGTGTCGTCACTACTCCATTTGAATTTGAGGGTGACGTTCGGTACGCCAACGCCGATGCCGCCGCCGTTGAACTCCTGAATGCAGCTGTCAGCACAAAGGTTGTCAATCTCGCCAATTATGCTAAGGTATGCAACCCTGATGAAGATTTCAGGACATTTATGGACAAAATCGACAAGATTCTTATCAAGGAGATAGCATCTTTGGTCTGACAATGATACCATAGACTGCCAAAAGGCGTATTTTACCTTTTCATGATAGTCCACAAAAGATAACCGATAACGATAAGGATGCAGATATGTGAGACGATAGGCGTAAAAGCCGAAAAAATCAAGGCCAAACAAAGTATTGCCAACACTTTGTAAGCTAATTGTTTCTTTTCGGTCATGCTTTCCCAAGCATATTTCACCTTTGTCTTGAAGTTCGCCCAAGTGTTCCTGAATCCGTTGCGTTTTGCTCCTGCGTATCCCGTATAATCGTCATAGTCTTTTTGGGTCTTCGTCTCTTTTGCACGCTTGATGCGCACGCTAACGGACTTGTAATAGGTCTTTCCGCCGTTTGTGGCGCTGATCACCAGTTGTGTTTTGCCGCTTGACCGGTTGAGACGGAATCTTTTCGATCCGCTCGGTTCTACGGTCTGCGTTATCGTTTTATATCCGTTGTCTATCGTAAACTGCACCAATTCGGCATCCGTACACGACCAGATGACCTCAACTACTTCGCCTTCGGTTATGCGCTGTTTGTCTGCTTTGAGTTCGATTTTCGGCTTCATAGAAAAATTTTAGCAGACATTTGTCTGCAAACAACGTGCCAACATTTGTTGTGTCATCGGATTGTGGATTTGGACAACGGTCTGCGGTTCGCCTTTGTCATTTCAGTTTGTTTTTTCCTGTAAGGAGCTGTTGGATTTCATACAGTTTATTCAAGGCATCTACAGGAGTTAGGGTATTGATTTCCAGACCGACAATCAGGTCTTTCACCTCCAGCAGCAAAGGGTCGTCGAGGTTGATGAAACTGAGTTGATAACCGGCTGCGTGCTTTTCGATGCTTTTGCGATCTTCTTGGCCGCTTCGCGATTGTTCCAGTTGTTTCAGTATCTCATTGGCGCGGGCAAGTACCTTTTCAGGCATGCCGGCCATTCGTGCCACGTGTATGCCGAAACTGTGTTCACTGCCGCCGGGCTCGAGTTTGCGCATAAAGAATATCTTGTTGTCAACCTCTTTGACGGACACATGGAAATTCTTTATCCGGCTGAACTGTTCAGCCATATCGTTAAGTTCATGATAATGGGTTGCAAACAATACTTTAGCATGATAATAAGGGTTCTCGTGCAGGTATTCTGCAATCGACCAGGCAATCGAAACGCCGTCATACGTGCTGGTGCCGCGTCCGATTTCATCGAGCAGAATCAGGCTTCGTGCCGAGATATTGTTCAAGATGCTTGCGGTTTCGTTCATTTCGACCATAAAGGTTGACTCTCCGGTAGAAATGTTGTCGGATGCCCCCACGCGGGTAAAGATTTTGTCGACAATCCCGATTTCTGCGGAATGTGCAGACACAAAGCAGCCCATTTGTGCCATCAGTACAATCAGGGCGGTCTGGCGTAGTAAAGCTGACTTCCCGGACATATTGGGACCTGTTATGATGATGATCTGTTGCTTGTCATTGTCGAGATGAACATCGTTTGCAACATATTGCTCTCCTGGCGGCAGTTGCTTTTCAATGACAGGATGCCGGCCGCTGCGGATTTTCAGTGCAGTGCCCTCATTGACGTTTGGTTTCACATAATTGTTCTCTTTAGAAACATCTGCAAAGCACAGCAGAACGTCAAGGCGGGCGATGAGCCGTGCGTTAATCTGTATCAGCGAGATGTAGTCTGACAGATTCACAACTAAATCGTTGTATAATTTCGCCTCGATTTCGAGCATTCTGTCTTGTGCTCCGAGTATCTTTGCTTCAATCCCCTTGAGTTCCTCCGTAATGTAGCGTTCGCCGTTTGCGAGTGTCTGTTTACGAGTCCAGTCGGCCGGCACCTTGTTTCGGTGCAGATTTGTCACCTCAAGATAGTATCCGAAAACATTGTTGAAGCCTATTTTCAAGGAAGAGATGCCGGTTTTCTCGGCTTCTCGACGTTGAATCTGAGCCAATACATCTCTGCTGTTTCCGGCCAGGTCGGCAAGTTCATCCAGTTCGCTGTTGACGTTGCGCTTGAAGATGCCGCCTTTGCTGACAACCACAGGGGGGTCTTCTTGTATTTCGTTTTCAATGCGTTGGCAGATGAGCAGGCAAGGGTTCAGTTGTTCAGCAATCTTGTTTAATGCAGGGTGTTCGGTGCGTTGGCAAGCGGCTTGCACGCGCTCAACGGCACGCAAGGCTCGAGCCAGTTGCAAGGCCTCGCGCGGATTTATTTTGCCGGCGGCTATTTTGGAAACCATACGCTCTAAATCGCCCATCCGTCGCAAGGTGCTCCGGAGTTCTGCCAATAATTCTTCCGCATGTATGAAATAGTCCACAACGGAAAGCCGTTCGTCAATGAAGACCTTTTCTTTTAGCGGCATAAGAATCCATTTCCGAAGCATCCGAGAGCCCATCGGGGTCTGCGTGTGGTCGAGCACCTGCATCAACGTGACGGCATTCTCGTTAGGCGTTTGAACCAGTTCGAGATTCCGTATGGTGAATTTGTCGAGCCATACATAGTGTTCTTCCTCGATACGGTTTATTTTGCTGATGTGCTGTATTCTGTGGTTTTGCGTCTCGTAGAGGTACTGCAATGCGGCGCCGGCGGCTATGATGCCGACCGTGAGGTTTTCTACCCCGAAACCTTTCAATGAGGTGGTCTTGAAATGTTTGGTCAGCAAATCGTATGCGAAATCGGGCATGAAAACCCAGTCGTCTAAAGTGGTGAGCAGCATTTTTTCGCCGAAATGCTGCCTGAAAAACCCTGTTTTCCCTTTCTGGATGACCAGTTCCGCAGGATTGAAATTCTGGAAGAGTTTGTCAATGTATTCGTAGTCCCCTTCCGACATATAGAACTCGCCCGTAGAGATGTCCACGAATGCGATGCCGCAAACCTTGTCGGAAAACTGTATGGCAGCGAGAAAGTTGTTCTCGCGCTGTTCCAGCACTTTGTCATTGATAGACACGCCAGGTGTCACCACTTCCGTGATGCCTCGTTTTACCAGTGTCTTGGTGAGTTTTGAATCTTCCAACTGTTCGCAGATGGCCACCCGGAGTCCAGCCCGTACAAGTTTGGGCAAATAAACGTCAAGCGCATGATAGGGGAAGCCGGCAAGTTCCGTCTGTGTCTGGTTTTTGCCGTGCTTTGTCAAGGTTATGCCCAATATTTTTGCGGAAACAACAGCGTCTTTACCGTATGTCTCATAGAAGTCCCCCACCCGAAACAGCAATATGGCATCGGGATGTTGCGCCTTGAATTTGTGATACTGTTTCATCAAAGGGGTCTCTGCACTTTTTTCCATGTCAGTTTTTTAAAAAACTGACAAAAATACAAAAAAAGCTTTTTGTATTTTTGCACCTCTAAACAAGGTTCTATGAAAGGAAAAGTCATTATTGTCTCTGCTCCGTCGGGTGCCGGAAAGACTTCTATCGTCAGGCATCTGCTGGCAGAAGTACCCCAACTTCAGTTTTCCGTTTCTGCAACAACCCGAGCCAGACGTGATTACGAAACCGACGGAAAGGACTACTATTTTATAACGACGGAGCAATTCAAGCAACGGCTCCAATGCGACGAGTTTCTGGAGTGGCAGGAGGTCTATCGCGACCAGTTCTATGGTTCCCTGAAATGCGAAGTTGAGCGCATCTGGGAAAACGGTCAAACGGTAATTTTTGATGTGGATGTATTAGGCGGGCTCAACATAAAGAAATTCTATGGCGACAAGGCCCTGTCCATTTTCATCAAACCCCCGACGATAGCGGAACTTGAGCGGAGACTGAACAATCGCGGGACGGAAACGCCGGAAACGTTGGCAAAACGTTTAGATAAAGCCGAATACGAATTGTCGTTTGCGGATCAATTTGACGTTTCGGTGTTGAACGATGACCTGACACGCGCACAGAACGAGATGGTTTCTGTCGTAAAACGTTTTCTTGAACAATGATACGATAATGGACAAACAGTTAAACTATCATGACCTTTGCTGTGAGGTGGCATCCCTTGCCACCCGTACAGGACACTGGCTGTGCAACGAACGGCAAAAAATATCCTCTGTAGAGGCTGACGTGAAAGGTGTCCATGATTATGTCACGCGGTTCGACAAACAATCAGAAGCCACTATTGTGAAAAGGCTGAAAGAACTGTTGCCCGAGGCAGGCTTCATAGCGGAAGAAAAGACGGAAACAGTTCTTGCAGACCATTACAATTGGATAGTCGATCCGCTCGACGGCACGACCAATTTCATACACGGACTTCCGCCTACAGCCATCAGTATTGCATTGAAGGAAGATGATTGCATTGTGATAGGAGTTGTTTATGAAATAGGGCGAGACGAGTGTTTTTATGCCTACAAAGGCAGCGATGCCTATATGAACGGGAAACGGATTCACGTCTCGGCATGTCCCGGATTGAATTCATCGCTTTTGGCCACAGGGTTCCCTTATACCGACTTTTCCATATTGAAACCCTTTATGGCATATCTGGAATGGTCGATGCAGCACACACACGGCTTGCGCCGGTTGGGGTCTGCGGCCACAGACCTTGTCTATGTTGCATGTGGCAGATGCGACGGCTATTTCGAGTACGGCATGAAACCCTACGACGTGGCGGCGGGCGCCTTTATAGTGCAGCAGGCAGGCGGAAAGGTGTCTGACTTTTCCGGCAGCGGAAATTGGCTCTTTGGTGGCGAGATTGTGGCATCCGGCCCGGCACTTTTCCAAGAGTTCCAGCGGTCTGTATTCCGTTTCATGAAACAGTAAATCAACGGATGAGAAACATAGCCATTATAGGTGCAGGGGCTGCCGGAATGTTCCTTTGCCGGGAACTGTCTGGCAAAAGAGACCTGCAAGTCTATGTTTTTGATCGGTGTCAGCAAGTCGGCACAAAATTGCGGGCCTCTGGCGGCGGCAAAGCCAACATATTCAACACGGCAGTTTCGCCCGGTTTCTATAATAGCCCGGAGTTCATAGCGCGCCTTTTGGAAAAAGTGTCTCCAGCGACCATTCGCCGCAAGTTTTCGGAAATGGGTCTTTCGATGATAACAGACGAAGAGGGTCGTGTCTATCCGCTGTCGTTGTCGTCCAAGACAGTGGTGGATGTTCTGCAAGAGACCCTGGACAACATCCATGCCGAGTTGGGTTACGAAGTCTGCGCACTCTACAAAAAAAACGGGAAATGGCATGTGAACGATTATCCCGTTGCCTTCGACAATGTAGTGCTGGCTTCCGGGTCGGCTGCCAATATTTTGCCGGCGCAACAAGGCTGTTGCAGCCGTTTTCTGCAGCCATTGCGGTTGAAAACTAAGCCGCAACGCCCGTCATTAGTCGGTTTTGTCATCAACAGATACCCGAAGATGCTTTCCGGATGCCGAGTGCGTGCTATGGCTTCGCTGTTCCAGAACGACAGGCTTGTACACCGGGAAGCCGGAGAGGTGATGTTTAAAGATGACGGCATCTCAGGAATTGTGGTTTTGAACCTGTCTGCCTATTACAACAGGCTCGAAAGTCAAAACAACTGTTATGTCCTCTTGGATTTTGTCTATCAAGACGAACACTTTGATGCAAAAGCGCATTTGCGCCGTTTCCGTTCGTTTAAAGGCGTGTTGCACCCGAAACTTTGCACCTTGTATGACAAGAGACCTTTTGACCCTCGTCGGTTCAAACTCGACATAAACGGCACCTACGACTTGTCGTTGGCGCAGGTGTGCCATGGCGGCATCGATTTGTGTGAAATAAACGAAGATTTTTCCTTGAAACGTCACCCCGGCCTTTATGCTGCCGGTGAGTTGCTTGACGTGGACGGAATATGTGGCGGTTATAATCTGTTTTTCGCTTTTGCTTCCGCTTTAGTCGTGGCTCAATCCATAATGGTGTAGTCCAATCAGGTCTGTGGCGGCCTTGTAGGGGGATATTTGTTTGTTGCGCACCAACGGAAGCAGGCGTTCCATTTCGGCTTTTATCTTTTCATTGTTGTAAAAAGTGTTTTGCAAGGTAAAGTTAATCCAGTTGTAGAATATGTTGACAAACTGTTCTGTCCGGTTGCGCTCAAAATAACCGTTCTCCGTAGTCAATTTCACATAATCCTGAATCAGCGACCAGACGGTATCGATGGCAAAGCCCTCCAAGGCTGAACATATTTCAACCGGCACGGTCCATTGGCTTTCATTGCGTGGAAACAGTTTCAGTGCGGCTCTGTATTGTGTTTTGGCTTGCATGGCGGTAGGCTTGTTGTTGCCGTCGGACTTGTTGATGAGCAGGCAATCGGCCATTTCCATTATGCCTCTTTTGATGCCTTGCAGTTCATCGCCTGCGCCGGCAAGCATAAGCAAGAGAAAGAAATCGACCATCGATTTGACGACTGTTTCAGATTGGCCCACGCCTACGGTTTCCACTAGAACGATGTCGAAACCGGCGGCTTCGCAAAGGATAATCGTCTCGCGGGTCTTGCGGGCCACACCGCCTAAGGTGTTTCCGGAGGGAGAAGGGCGGATAAAGGCATTCTCATCTACAGACAGAGACGCCATTCTGGTTTTATCGCCCAGAATGCTTCCTTTGGAACGTTCGCTGCTCGGGTCAATGGCCAAAACCGCCAATTTATGTCCCTGTCCAGTGAGAAGTTTGCCAAACGTCTCAATAAATGTGCTTTTTCCGACACCCGGCACGCCCGTGATGCCGATACGCAAAGAGTTGCCCGAATGGGGGAGGCAGCGTTCTATGATGTCTTGCGCCATTTGGAAATGGTTAGGATTCTCGCTTTCTACCATTGTGATGGCGCGGCTCAAGACCATCCGGTTCCCGGAACGGATTCCTGAAACATAATCTTCCAGACTCAGTTCTTTCCGTTTTCGTATCACCAGATGTGGATTTACGGAATGGGGCTGTTCAATGCCGGGGCGTTCTGACAATGCCGTCTGAAAGTTGTCCATAATTCTGATTCTCCAGTGGTCTCGGATGATGGTTCTATACCTTTCCGTTTTCGTTTTTCAATTGTTCTTTCCCTCCGAAATTGAAAAACACAGCCTCTTTCATCGAGGAGAAATAGTGGAAGTTCATTCCCTCTATGAAATTTTCCTTGATGTCGTCAATGTCGGACTTGTTTTCATCGGACATCACGATGTCGAAGATGCCACAGCGTTTTGCGGCCAGAATCTTCTCCTTTATTCCACCGACGGGAAGCAATTTCCCGCGCAGTGTTATCTCGCCGGTCATGGCCACTTTGTCGCGTACGGTCTTTTGGGTGAAGGCCGACACAAGAGCAGTCAGGATCGTGATGCCTGCGGAAGGCCCGTCTTTAGGGGTGGCGCCTTCGGGCACATGTACGTGTACTTTTGTCAGCTCAAACACGTCAGGGTCAATGCCGTAGTCTACCGCATGGGCACGGAGGAATTCGTAGGCAATCGTGACGGACTCTTTCATCACGTCGCCCAGGTTCCCAGTCATCGTGAAGCCCTCTTTGCCGTGTGAAGCGAGCACCTCAACAAAAAGTATTTCGCCGCCTACCGCAGTCCAGGCCAGTCCTGTAGCCACACCAGGTACAGAATTGTCGAAAGCCTTTTCCAATTGGAAAATCGGAGAACCGAGCAGTCCTTTCAAGTCTGCCGGTTTGACTTTTTTCTCCGTTTTGCCGTTCTGTACCAACTCGGCAGCACGTTTGCGTATGACCTTGGCCAACACGCGTTCCAGCGTACGGACACCGGCCTCGCGCGTGTATTCGTTGATGATTGTCTTGACGGTGTCGTCTTGTATGTGGAGGTTCTGTTTGGTCAAGCCGTTTTCATTCAGTTGTTTAGGTACAAGATGACGTTTTGCGATTTCCAGTTTCTCTTCTGCCAGATAGCCGGGTATGTCAATGATTTCCATTCTGTCGAGCAGGGCAGGGTGTACATTGTTGAGGTTGTTGGCGGTAGCGATAAACAACACCCTCGACAGGTCGAAAGAGGTTTCCAGATAATTGTCATAAAAGGCATTGTTCTGTTCCGGATCCATCACCTCAAGCAAAGCGGCCGAGGGGTCGCCTTGAACATTCATACCGGTGATTTTGTCTATTTCGTCCAGCACAAACACGGGATTGGCACAGCCTGCTTTGCGCATGCTTTGGATGATGCGGCCGGGCATGGCGCCGATATAGGTTTTGCGATGCCCTCGTATTTCAGATTCGTCGCGCAGACCGCCTAAGGACATCCGCACATATTTGCGTCCTAAGGCTGCGGCGACAGACTTCCCAAGAGAGGTTTTGCCTACGCCCGGAGGCCCGGCAAGGCAGAGTATCGGCGATTTCATATCGCCTTTCAGCTTCAAGACGGCAAGATACTCTATGATGCGCTCTTTCACCTTGTCAAGACCATAGTGGTCCTTGTCCAGCGTCTTGCGGGCTTTGTCCAGGTTGAAGTTGTCTTTGCTGTAGTCATTCCAGGGCAGTTCGACAAACAGTTCCAGATAGTTGAGTTGCACAGAATAGTCAGGCGACATCGGGTTGGTTCGTTGCAGTTTGTCGAGCTCTTTCTTGAAAATGTCTGCGGTTTCAGCATTCCATTTCTTTTTCGCCGACTTTTTCTTGAGTTCTTCGTAGTCCTTTTCGGCAGGGGTCCCGCCCAGTTCTTCCTGGATGGTCTTCATTTGCTGGTTGAGGAAGTACTCGCGCTGCTGTTTGTCCATCTCCTGCCGCGACTTGTCTTGTATCTGGTTCTTGAGTTCCACCATCTGAAGGTCACGGTGAAGCAGCCGGAGTGTCCTTTTGGCTCTTTCGACAATGTCTGACATTTCGAGGATCTCCTGTTTCTCCTTGGTGGAGACCGAAAGGCTGGCGGCCAGGAAATTGAGCAGGAAAACGTGGCTTTCGATATTCTTGAGCGCAAACGATGCCTCTCTCGGCGCATTGTTTGAGAGTTTCAGCATTCGGCTTGCAGTGTCACGTATTGTCGAGATGAGTGCCTTGAAATTCTTGTCGTTTATGACATCAGGATTGAAATCGTTAGACTCGAATGGTTTCACGGTGCATTTGAAGTAGGGATCCGTCTGCGTCATCTCCTGAAGCACAAAGCGACGAACCCCTTGCACAATAATCGTCACGCCGCCGTCCGGCATTGTGATGTATTTGAGAATATGCGCCAGTGTCCCCACACGGTAAAGGTCGTCAATGGTCGGCTCTTCCACTTCGTTCACGCGTTGGGCTACGACGCCGATAGGCTCGCTGCTGCGCGAATAGTCTTGCGCCAGACGGATGGATTTGGTTCTTCCGACGTTTATGGGAATGACCATCCCCGGGAAAAGCAGTGTGTTGCGCAACGGCAACAAGGCGATTTCTTCAGGCAAGGCCTCTTCTTTCAGTCTTTTCTCATCGTCAAGGGAAAACAATGGAATGAAATTAGTGTCACTATTCATAAATTCATCCAGTAATGATAGGTCTTTCATGCTGAATTGCTCGTGTTGATACATAAAAAAACTGACCTTCTTTGACAAGCAAAAAAGGTCAGCAAAAGTACAAAATTTATGGATTATTTAGATTTGTTGTTTTCTAAATGACGGGCGTATTTGCTGCGGAACTTATCGACACGACCAGCGGTGTCAACCAATTTCATCTTTCCGGTGAAGAAAGGATGAGATGTGTTTGAAATCTCAAGCTTTACCAGCGGATACTCATTCCCGTCTTCCCATTGTATCGTGTCTTTTGTATTGACAGTTGATTTTGTCAAGAATGCATAATCGTTTGACATATCTTTGAATACAACTGTCCTATACTCTTTTGGATGGATACCTTTTTTCATATTGTTGCTTTTTTTCGTTGTCTAAAAATTCGGATTGCAAAAATACAATTTTTTTAAAATCTCCAATGTGGAAAAAAATATTTTTTCCAAGACTATGTCATCTGACTTTAAGTCGTTGTCCTTCAATAATTTTACTTGGGTCTGAAATATTGTTGAGGGTCTGTATTTTATCTGTTGTAGTGTTGTGTTTCAAGGCAATTCTGTATAAAGTTTCGCCTTTTTGAACAATATGATATTCCGTTTCGGGCGAGTTCCCATATGTCGGGACTTTCTCTGTTCCCTGTTTAACGGCCGGTTGCGGCGAAATGTCCGGAGTCCTGTCCGCTCTTGTTTCGTCTAATGGCAGCACCCTGAAGTCGGCAACACTCAACGAGAGTGTGTTGTTCGTGAGCGTGCCGTCGGCGAAATCGATAACGCTCCCGGGGTCGAAATGTTCGTTCAAGAAGCGGGTTTCGAAATGCAGCGAACACCCTGACTCATTTCCGGTCTGCCCGGTTTGTCCGATGACATCGCCTGCGTTGACCTGCTGACCCTGCTTGACGCAAAGCCTCCCCAGATGGGCATATACGGTTTCAAGTCCGTTGTAGTGGCGAACCACTGCCATAAGCCCGTAGGGACCATATTTTCGGGCCATACGAACTACTCCGTCAAAGCAACTTCTGACTAAGGTCTGACACTCTACTTTCAAATCTATGCCGGGATGGAACTCGCCTTTTTTGGTCAGTCCGTAGGGGAGCAGTATCTCGTTGAATGTGCATGGCGGCTCAAAGGGATTGTTTGTTTCTTGAACTAGCAGAACGGTAATGCGGTCTTGGCTGAAAGGGATGTCCAAGATGCGGCTGCGTATATGTGCCACATCCCAATATTGCGTATAAAGGTCGTAGGCCGGAATCTGGTAGGTTTCTGTAATGGACGGATATGTTGACAGGATGCGTTCCGTTGAGTCCATCGTGTAAGGTGTCGTGTCCTGAAGCATCACATTAACGGCATATTCTGAAATGTCAACCGTTTGGGCGGATGCTGCGAGGCAGAAAAACAGGCATATTATGGTAGTGACCCTTCTCATGACCATTTCTATGTATTCAGCTTGTTTATGACATTCGTGGATGAGAAACCTGCTTCAAGCGGGATGATGACGACTTCGCCGCCGTTATTTTTCACAAAGTCGGCGCCGGCGATGTTTTCCGGCGTATAGTCACCTCCTTTTGCCAGCACGTCTGGCTTCACATCCGTAATCAGTCGGTAAGGCGTGTCTTCGCCAAATAATACAACATAGTCCACCATTTCGAGGGCTGCGAGTACCATAGCACGGGCCATTTGTCCGTTGACAGGACGTGACGATCCTTTCAGTCGCCGGACCGAACTGTCGCTGTTGAGCCCGACGATGAGCACGTCGCCGAGTTGCCGCGCCTTTGCAAGGCAGGCTATATGCCCGTAGTGCAGCACGTCGAAGCAACCATTTGTGAACACGGTCTTCTTGTGTTGCAGCATCGGTCTGTGCTTTTCAAAGAAAGAGGGCTCTACAATCTTTTGCCGGATGTGTTCTATCGGTGTTGTTGATGTCATGCCTTAAGGGTAGGATTGTCGGATTTTTTATAAAACGATGCCAAAAGCAGGGACAGGAAACCTACTGCCAATACGATTACGGTTTGCATAATCCAGCCGATCCATCCGGCGGCAAGACCTTGGATGTAGGGTATCTCATACAGGAAGAGAATGCCTGCCACAATCAAAGGGAAAGATCCAAGTCCTCCTTGCGAGATTATGAAAGCTATTGTACTGAAAGTAAGAATTGTAAAAGCTGTCATGGGACCAATGCCATGCAAGTATGGGATGGAAAGCATGCATAAATAAATACCTAAAAAGTAGGCAATCCACATCAGTGCGGTCCAGAACACAAAACGCCAAGGGCTTGGCAGGTCTTTGATGGAGACAATTCCATGCCAAATATCCACGAAGAAATTCCGGATTTTCATACATAACCGTGATTTCCGCCACCATTTACGGGTAAGGTGGATTGTCACAGCCAAGACAATGACGATAGCGGTCAGTAGATAAAGGCCGCTGCCGTGTACGAGGGCTGACCATTTGGCGCTCATCCAAGCCCCGAGCGACAGTTGGGTCTCCTGGTCCACGACGAGTTCGGACAGGATGCCTGTGTTGACGGCTATGGAGATGACCAGGAGCACAAGCCAGCAGATGATATCTACGACCCTTTCGGTCACCACGGTGCCGAGAGACTTCTGGAAAGGCACGTCTTCAAAGCGTTGCAGAAAAGAGCAGCGCAGCACCTCGCCGAGGCGCGGCAAGGCCAAGTTGGCAAGATAACACACCATGACAGAGTAGAATGCCATAGAGAGTCGGGGTTTGTACCCTAACGGTTCAAGCAGGATTCGAGCCCTCACGGCGCGCGCGAAGTCGGCGAATATGGCCATGACCGCCGCCGCAGAGATGATCAGCCAGCTTTTGGGGTTGTTGATTTTCTCCATCGCTTCCAACATTGACAGGAAATCATCGTGGCTTAATGAACGGAGCGAGAGCCAGATGAAAAAGACACCCAACCCGACAAACAACACCAACTGGATGATGGTTCTCATAAGGCTTTTTCCTTTTATATTTTGTTCTTTCTGCATGCAGACCGTTTTTTGTTATTATTATATAGTTACCATCCAAAAGGGTGGGGCTCAAGCGGAAACTTGGCCAAGGGGTGATAGTCGCCTTTCAGTCCTACTGGCGCGGCATTGCGGATGTCATAGACGATTTGGATACACTTCCGGACCTCGTCAAGTCCGAAGCCTTTCCCGTCAAGTATCTGGCGGTAGCTTTCCGTGTGCAATTCCGAGAAACCGCTGCTGAAATCCACCTCTTCGTTCTCTATTTGCATGGTGCGGTATATTCTGCCGCCGGCTTCCGCAATGTCTTTGGGGAGCGTTCGGGCATTGATACTGAGGAAATAGCGCACCCGAGCCCGCTCAAAGCAGAGCAATCCCGCCGCACGGTCGTGCGAGATCAGGTGGACGATGTTTTCCTTGACCTCTCCGAACAGAAAACCTAAAAGGTCATAGAAATGGACGCCGATATTGGTAGCGATGCCGCCGCTTTTATGCGGGTCGCCTTTCCAGGAGGCGTAGTACCATTTGCCGCGGGCGGTGATGTAGGTCAGTTCCACGTCATACACTTTGTCGAGCGGAGCGGCTTCTATTTTGCGTTTCAAGGCAACAATGGAAGGGTGCAGCCTCAATTGAAGTATGTTGTTGACTTTGTGTCCGGTTTCTTGCTCAACCCGTTGCAGGGCGTCGATGTTCCACGGATTCAGCACCAGCGGTTTCTCGCAGATGACGTCTGCGCCGAGCCGCAGGGCATAGCGTGTGTGTGAGTCGTGGAGGTAGTTTGGTGTGCAGACGGACACCATCTCAATGCGCTCGGCGGAGTTCTTGATTTTGGTGCAATGGCGGTCAAACAGTTCTTGTTCTGTGAAAAAAGCCGCTTCAGGAAAAAAACTGTCCAGAATGCCAACACTGTCAAATTTGTCGTAGGCCGCCACTAACCGGTTCCCGGTTTCCTTGATGGCTTTCAAATGTCGCGGCGCCACGTAGCCGCCCGCCCCTATGATTGCGAAGTTCATGTTATGCCGGATTTTCTTTCTGATTGTCAATGGCTTCAAAAACGGAATTGTTGCTCTTGTATTCCGGCACGATTTTCTTCATCTGCGTCACGACGGAAAAGGCGTCTTCATTGCGCATGACGATGAGCTTTTCGATTTCCGGAACCAGCACCTGATATTCGTAGGTGCGCACTTTTGCGATTTTGACTTTGTTGTTGTTTGTCTTCACGGTGTTCTCTTCGTCAGCCAGCAACTCTTCGTACAGTTTCTCGCCGGGACGGAGTCCGGTATAGCGTATGGAGATGTCTTTGTCGAGGGTAAGACCGGACAATTGGATCATTTTCTTGGCCAAGTCGCTGATTTTGATGGATTTTCCCATGTCAAAGATAAATATTTCGCCTCCGTTGCCCATGGCTCCGGCCATAATCACCAGTTGGCACGCCTCCGAGATGGTCATAAAATAGCGTGTGATGTCGGGGTGTGTCACGGTGACGGGACCGCCGTTTTCAATCTGTTTCCTGAAGATCGGAATTACTGAACCGTTAGAGTCAAGCACATTTCCGAAACGGGTTGTGATGAACTTGGTAGTCTTTTGGTGAAAATTCAAGGCTTGAACATACATTTCGGCAATGCGCTTGGAAGCGCCCATCACGTTGGTGGGGTTCACGGCCTTGTCGGTGGATACCATCACGAATTTTTTTGCCCCGTATTTTACGGAGAGGTCGGCCAGCAGTTTGGTGCCGCCCACATTGACCTTGATGGCGGAACGCACATTTTTCTCCATCATCGGCACGTGTTTGTACGCCGCCGCATGATAGACAATGTTGGGTTTGTATTTGGCAAACAGTTTCTCGGTCTGTCCGGCATCGCAGATGTCTTGCACATAGAGACGGATGTTCTTCATCCCGTTTGCTTGCTGCAGTTCTCCTTGCAGGAAAAAGCAAGGGGTTTCGGCTTCATCTACAAGCACCAGCTGCCGGTAGTTGAACTGCAGCAGTTGCCGCACGATTTCGCTGCCTATGGAGCCGGCCGCGCCTGTAATCATAATGGTCTGGCCGTTCAATTCGGAGTTGAGCAGCGACAAGTCAAGTTGTATCGGACTTCTTTTCAGGAGGTCTTCAATTTTCACCTTCTTGATCTGTTTGAAACTGAGGTTGCCGTTCAGCCATCGTGACACGGGCGGAACCTTGAGCACTTTCACGTTGTGGGGCAACGCCGTTTCTGTAATCTCATTAACCTTGGCATTGGTGATTTTCTGCACGGCAATGATGAGGAATGATATGTTGTTTAGGCTCAGGTATTCGTCCAGGGAACGGTAGTCCAACACAGGGAGGCTTTCAAGTTGCATGCCTATTTTGGACGGATTCTCGTCAAAGAACGCCGTGACGTTGTATTTGCTGGCATTGTCACGGTCAATCGTGCGTTTTGTGGTGACGCCGGACTCTCCAGCACCGAAGATGACGATGTTTTTGCGCGATTTTGACGGGTTCATAGTCTCAAGATAGTACATCTTGAAAGCGAAACGGTAGAACATGAGCAGAACCGTTGTTATGAAGAACTCTATCATCCATACGGAGTTCGGAACGATGAAACGCCCGGTGATAGCATAGATGACAAAGTTGGTGAAGCCGATGGCGATGGATCCTAAGAAACAAGACCAGAATATCTTCACTACGTCTTTTGTGCTGGTGTAACGCACGACCAGATGGTGGGTCTGGAAAATTTCAAAAAAGACGAATCTGAAAACCAGGATGATGAGAGGGGAATAAAGATAGTATGACAGGTTCAGGTGGGAAGGGAACTTGAAGTTGTCACGTAGAAAGAGAGCAAGGAATACGGCAATCACCACGGCCAGCATGTCAAAGGTCATGATTATCCATGGCGGCGTGATGTGCAGTTTCCGTATTTTCAGATATATTTTTTTTGAAGGTGATGTCAAATTGCTCATTTACCCATTATTAAACCGGTTGCAAAAGTACAAAAAAATGAATAGCCTCATAAATACCGCTGCATCCGGCAATTAGAAACTTGAGGTGCCTGTTTTGTCAGTGAAGAGACGGTGCGGACAAGGTTCGTTTTCTATTCGGAAACCAACCGTATGATTTCCGCCACAGCATCGGGGACACCGGCAGCATTTTTCCCACCGGCCATTGAGAGGGTGGGTTGTCCGCCGCCTCCGCCTTGGATGAGTTTGCCGGCGGCGCGCACCAGTTTTGTGGAGTCAAGTTTCCCCGCCAGGTCGTCTGAAAGCGCGACGACAAGATTCGGTTTGCTGTCATAGACGCTGCCCAGCACAACAATTCTGTTTGGCTCTTTGCGCAGCTGGAATGCGACATTGCGCAGCATGTCAGGACCGAATGTGCCGATGTGGGAAAGCAATTGCATACCATTTGTTGTTTTGGCGGCAGTTTCCAATTCTTGGCACAAGGTCAGAACCTGTTGTTTCTCTATTTCTTCAATCTTCTTGCGTCCTTGCACGTTCTCGTCCATCAGTTTCTGAATGGCCTGCTCTATATTGCCCGTGCCGAGCAAGTTCTTGATGCGCTGAATCAAGTCTTGATTGTGATATACGGTTTCTTCGGCGGCGGTTCCGGTCACGGCCTCGATGCGGCGTACGCCGGCGGCCACGGCTCCTTCTGACAAGATCTTGAAAAAGCCGATGTTGCCGGTTGCAGAGGTGTGGGTGCCGCCGCAGAGTTCAACGGCATCGCCGAATTGGATGACGCGCACCAATTTCCCGTATTTTTCGCCAAACAGGGCCACGGCTCCTTTGGCGCGGGCTTCTTCAATAGGCACGTCGAGATGTTCCTGCAAAGGTATGTTCTTGCGAACCATATCGTTCACCATCTTCTCCACAAGCACGATTTCTTCGTCCGTGACTTTTGAGAAGTGCGAAAAGTCGAAGCGTAGGCGGTCCGGAGCCACCATGGAGCCTTTTTGTTCTACGTGTTTGCCCAGAATGGTGCGCAGGGCATAGTCAAGCAGGTGGGTTGCCGAATGGTTGTTGGCGGTTTTCTGCCGTCTGCCAGCATCAACTTTTGCGGTGAATGTGTCCGTCAGACTGTCGGGCAGTTGGGCAGTGTGGTGTATGGTCAGGTTGTTCTCTTTTGTGGTGTTGAAGACTTCGACCCTCTCTGTCTGGTTTTCGAGCCGCCCCGTGTCGCCCACCTGTCCGCCCGATTCGGCATAGAACGGGGTTTTGTCGAGCACAATCTGATAGGAAGTTTTGTTTTTGGCCGAAACCTTGCGGTACTTCACAATCTTACATTCACAACCGGTCTGATGATAGCCTACAAACGTTGTCGGCGTGTCCATATGTTCGAGTTCAATCCAGTCGTCGGCGGTGACGGCGGCGGCAGCACGGGAGCGCTCTTTCTGCCGGAGCAGCCCGCGTTGAAAGCCGTCCATGTCAACCGTGCGATTTTTTTCCGAGGCCAACAATTGCGTGAGGTCTATGGGAAAGCCGTAAGTGTCGAACAGTTCAAAGGCAAAGTCGCCGTCTATCTGGGTTTTGCCGCTGTTTTTTGACACATACTCTTCAAAGCGCACGATGCCTTTGGCCAATGTTTTCAGGAAAGCGTTCTCTTCTTCCAGGATAATGCGGGAGACGAGTTCCTGCTGACGGTTGAGTTCCGGAAACTGATGTCCCATCTGTTCTGTCAGGTCGGGCACGAGGCTGTAGATGAACGGGTCTTTGAAGTTGAGGAAAGTGAACCCGTAGCGGATGGCTCTCCGCAGGATGCGTCGGATGACATAGCCTGCGCCCATGTTGGAGGGCAGCTGCCCGTCGGCGATAGAAAACGACACGGCCCGCAGGTGATCGGCCACAACGCGCAAAGCGATGTCCGTGTCTTTGTCGTCACCGTACTTGACGTTTGCTTTTTGGGCTATCTTTTGGATGATAGGCTGGAAGACGTCGGTGTCGTAGTTCGATTTCTTGTTCTGTACCGCCATGCAGAGCCTCTCAAAGCCCATGCCCGTGTCCACATGGTGGCTGGCCAGCATCTCCAGTTCGCCTGAAGCGTTGCGGTTATATTGCATAAACACCAGGTTCCAGATTTCGATTACGAGCGGGTTGTCTTTGTTGACAAGGTCGTGTCCGGGCACAATGGCGCGTTCTTTGTCGTCGCGGAGGTCAATGTGTATTTCGGAGCATGGTCCGCATGGTCCCGTTTCGCCCATTTCCCAAAAGTTGTCTTTCTTGTTGCCGCGCAGGATGCGAGATTCGGGCAGATATTGCCGCCATAGGTTGAACGCCTCTTCGTCAAATGCGGTGCCGTCTTTTTCGTCACCTTGAAAGACGGTGGCGTATAGCCGTTCTTTGTCCAGTTTCATAACTTCTGTGAGAAACTCCCATGCGTAGGCGATGGCTTCCTTTTTGAAGTAGTCACCGAACGACCAGTTGCCGAGCATCTCAAACATAGTGTGGTGGTAAGTGTCTCTGCCCACCTCTTCCAAATCGTTGTGTTTGCCGGACACGCGCAGACACTTTTGGCTGTCTGCCACCCTGACGTGCTCGGGGTGCGAGTTGCCTAAAAAGATGTCCTTGAATTGGTTCATTCCGGCATTGGTGAACATCAAAGTGGGGTCGTTTTTCACTACAATGGGTGCCGAGGGTACGATATGGTGATTCTTGGATTTGAAAAATTCCAGAAAAGCGGAACGGATTTCAGCTGAAGTCATATTGTCTTACTATTTTTTAGGGGTGCAAAAATAGCATAAAATTCGGTTTGGCTGATGGCAGACCGGAATGTCTTGTCGGCAACCAAGCAATATCTCCCAAAAAGGGTGACAAGATTTCAAACCATGCGGTCTTTTTTTGTATCTTTGCCGCCATCAATCAAAAAATCAACAAAAAGATGAAAAGATTACTTCCCATTATCATGATTCTGCTGGTTGGTCTTACGGCATGTACCGACGGCGGCGGAAAACAGTATGCCGGCACATACAAAGGCACGTTTACTTTTGTGAACCAGGACAACAGAACGAAAGACGGCACCGTCATCTTTACAAACAATCCGCTCTCCAACGACGGGGTGTTGCTTTATGCATGCCTTCCGCTGGAATCTGTGTCCACCGGAAAATACCAGACCAAGAGCGAGAATACAGAATACATTTCCCAAGTGCTCCAAAACATCATCGGCAACAACAGTTACATCGATACCGCTACCGAAACGGTAAAGGACATTACAGTGGAAGCCGTTTTTGCCGGAAACACGGTTACCATGTCCGTCTATTACACGATTGCTCTGCTGAACGACTTGTTGAACACCCGCGTCGAACTTGTCACGTTCACAGGCACGAAATAGCCATCCCGAATGAAGAAGAAATGGTGTCTTGTGGCAGGACTTTTTTTATGCGTTGTGCTCGGATCTGCACAAGACACGCTGACACGCAAGTATAAAGTTTACTATTACCCCTCCGGCATTAAGTCAAGTGAGGGGTTTTTAATAGACGGCAAGCCCGACGGGTGGTGGAAGTCGTACGACGAGAAAGGGAATCTGATTTCCGAGGGCAACCGGAAGGATTTTCTGCTCGACAGCCTTTGGACGTTCTATGCAGACGGACACAAAAGCCTTACCATATATTATAAGGCAGGCAAGAAAAACGGCTTCCAAACCCAATATGCCATTGACGAGTTCACGGTTTCCAACTGGCTGAACGATACGATTTCCGGCATCGTCACTACTTACGACACGGCAGGATGGATAAAGAAATGTGTTCCCTATTTGGACGGAAAACCGCATGGCCTCGCCAAGGAAATTGACGTTTCTGGGCTGGTGACGGCCGTGACGCCCTATTGGCACGGCATTGCCGGCAGACGAGAACGCATAAACCGCACCGATGCGTCTGGAGCAAAACAAGGCGGCTGGAAATATTTCTGGAACAATGGCAATCTCCGGCTCGAGGGTTCCTACTTGAATGGCAAGCGGCATGGTTTTTTCAAGTATTATGATGAGAACGGCGCTTTCCTTCATGTTGAAAAATACGACCACGACCAACTCGTCAAGGATGCTGCCGAGACTAAGAAAGTGGAACTGCACACGGCTTACCATACAAACGGGAAGCCCTCAATTGTAGCTTCCTATTACAATGGGAGGCAAGACGGCATACGACGTGAGTTCGATACCGCCGGCAATGTCGTGAAAGGCTATCTTTTTGAGGATGGTTGGCTGCGCTATGAGGGCATTACTGACTTCAACGGATTACGGCAAGGACTATGGAAAGAGTATTACCAAACGGGCGAACTTCGCTCTAAAGGGAAATACAAAAATTCGAATCCCATAGGTGAATGGAAGTTCTATTTCCAGGACATGACCATCGAAATTGTTGGCATCTATGGCAGGAAAGGTCGCAAGCAGGGCGAATGGATATGGTTCTACCCCGGCGGCGACACAATGACTGTGGCAAACTACGACGAGGGTGAACTGGACGGACGTTTTGTTGAATATGACGAAAACGGCATGGCGCTAACAGAGGGATATTATGTGGCAGGACTGGAAGAGGGTCTTTGGGTGTACCGCAATGGCAATGCCGAAGAAAAAGGAAAATATGATGGCGGCAAGCAGGACGGCGTCTGGAAAACAGTGCTCGACAACGGAAAAACCATTATGGAAATATCATACCGCGACGGTCTCCGGCATGGACGATACACGGCATATTGGGAAAACGGCCGGGTGAAAAAGACCGGAAAATATGTTGACGGGCTTCAGGACGGCGTCTGGATGCAGTATGATGAGGAGGGAGTTTTATTTCTAACTACATTATTTCAAGATGGTAAAGAAATCAAATGGAACAACTACACAATAAAATGACCTTATTTAAGTTGTACCCATTAAACTTTTCAAAAGGCATGTCATCTTTGAAAAGTTCTGTCTGAACGCTATTCCGGTTCTGAACGTTTTTGCCGGTTATTAATCTGTTAACGAAAATAACTCTTATGGGACATAGAATCTGTATTGTACTTTTGACTATTCTGTTGTGCGCAATGAATATCCTGGATGCACAGCCTATGGCAGGAAACGCAGAAAACCATGACAATACAGGCACTACAGTTGCCGAAAGCGCTACCGATATATTCACCCGGGATGAAATCCGCATTATGGATTCCATGCTCAATACTTGGTATGTGCGGAGCGAGGTCGCCAAAAAAGAGTCTGTTCTTTCAAAACTCAAAGATGACACTACCTTATATGATAACAATGATACTCTGATTTTCAAGCGATTGTCTCAGATTGTCACGGCGGTGCCTTTGGCGTATAATAGCCGCGTGAAACGCTTCATTGAACTCTATGCCGTGCAACGGCAGCGTTCGTCCGCTGTTATCTTGGGTCTTGCCCAATATTATTATCCTTGGATGCGCGAGATTTTTGACAAATATGATGTGCCCGAAGATTTGATATACATCACAATCATAGAATCGGCACTGAACCCGCTGGCGGTGTCGCCTGCCGGCGCTACTGGCATTTGGCAGTTCATGTACAATACCGGAAAGATTTATGGGCTTACGACCAACACATTTGTTGACGACCGGCGAGACCCTTATAAGGCGACTGATGCGGCTGCCCGCCATTTACGCGACCTGTACAACATTTTCAATGACTGGGGGTTGGCTATTTCCGCCTATAATTGCGGAGCCGGCAATGTGCGTAAGGCCATCCAGCGATCCGGCGGAAAAACTGATTTTTGGGGAGTCTCTGACTATCTGCCCCGCGAAACGCAGAATTATTTCCCGGCTTTCATTGGAGCCTTGTATATGATGACTTATCATAACCTTTACGGCATTTCGCCAGCCAATCTTTCTATCCCTACTGACGTTGACACGGTGATGGTCAGCAAGGAACTTCATTTCGGACAGATTTCTGAAGTGCTCGGAATCAGTCGCGAGGAGATAAAGTCGCTGAATCCGCAATACAAAAAAGAGATTATCCCGGCATTTAACAATAAAACCTGCCCGTTAAGGTTGCGTTCAAGTGACATCATCAGGTTTATTGACTTACAAGATTCCATCACCAAGTACAAGCACGACGATTATTTCAACACGACACGCGACTTGAACAAAGAAGTGTTGACCACGAACGAAAACGGAGACCTTGTAAAGAAGACGCCCAACAAATACCACACCGTACGCAAGGGCGAAACGGTTGCTTCCATTGCACGCAAATATGGAATCACTGTCAGTAAACTCAAGTCACTGAATCGTTTGCGCAGCAACTACCTTAAAGTCGGGCAACGGCTTTTGGTAAAGAAAGGGACAACCGTTATAGTGAAGCCTGCTACGGTGCCCATTGACAGCACCGCCGTGGCAGTTGCCGACTCTTCAGCTTTGGCGGTTTCATCCGAGTCTATTGTAGCCAGCAATGTTGACACCGCAGCTGTGCAACCTGTTGCCGACAAGGTACACATCGTGAAAAAGGGACAGACGCTTTCCTCCATTGCCCACATCTATGGAACAACGGCGGCGGCGTTGGCTTCTTATAACCATATCTCCAACATCAATTCCATACAAATCGGTCAGAAGATAAAAATTCCGGCCCGTAGATAATCAAAAAGCCAGTCTTTAGATTTGGGATTTGTTGCCGGACGGTTCAGAAAGAACAAAAAAAGTGGGATAGCATCAGGCTATTCCACTTTTTTTTGAGAATGGAGAATATACAGAAGTTATTCTGCGTTTCTGTATTCATTAACGATTTCCTTGACGTTGGCGGAGGCCAGGCGTCCGAACACCTTGCCGTCAACCAATGCTACCGGGGCGAGGCCGCATGCGCCCACACAGCGCAAAGATGTGAGGGAGAAGATGCCGGTTGCATCTGTTTCGCCGACTTCAATTTTCAGTTCTTTCTTGAAAGCGTCCAGAACCTTTTCGGCGCCGCGCACGTAGCATGCCGTACCCATACAAACGGATACGGGGTATTTTCCTTTCGGAGACATCGTAAAGAATGAGTAGAAAGAAACTACGCCGTAAACCCTTGCCGTAGGAATGTGGAGTTGTTCGGCGATCAGTTCCTGCGCCTCTGCGGGAAGGTACCCAAGATAATCCTGCGTCTGGTGCAATACGTTAATCAGTTCGCCAGCATCATTATTGAAACTCTTGCAGATTTCAATAATCTTGTCGCTGACCTCTTTTTTCATTTTGATTATGATCTTATCCATTATTTTTGCTCTTTACTTGTGAAATTACTTGCTTAAATCAACTTCTACCGTAGTTTGTCTATCGAAATAGTGCGTATGGAGGAGTTCGTGGGATTTGTGGCCGCAGGGCTCGCCCAGAAATTCCTTGTAGATGGTTTGAATAGACGGGTTCTCGTGAGATTTACGGATAGGCATGGATTTGTCGATGTCGTAGATGGCTTTCCAGCGGGCTTTGATCACTTCGTCGTTGCCGTGGTGAAGTGGCTGGCCGGCGCCGTCGATACAACCGCCGGGGCAAGCCATGATCTCGATGGCATGGTATTGGCATTTGCCGGCTTTGATGTCTTCCAACAATGTGCGGGCGTTGTGCAGACCATGGGCGATGCCGATGTTCAACTTGAGGCCGTCCACATCGATGGTGGCAGAACGAACGCCTTCCAGGCCGCGGAGTTCTTCAAAGTCGATGCGCGGAAGCGGTTTCTTTGTGATAACCTCGTATGCGGTACGAACTGCGGCCTCGATAACGCCACCCGTTGTGCCGAAGATGACACCGGCGCCGGTGGATTCGCCTAACGGACTGTCAAACGGCATTTCAGGAAGAGCGTTGAAGTCGATGTTGGCTTGTTTGATGAGGTGCGCCAACTCGCGGGTAGAGATGGAATAGTCCACGTCAGGATTTCCGTTTACCTTGAACTCGTCGCGGGAGCATTCGTACTTCTTGGCCAAGCAAGGCATCACGGAAACGCAGACCATCTTTTCGCGGCTGATGCCGATCTTGTCGGCGAAATAGGTCTTGGCGACAGCCCCGAACATCTGTTGGGGTGATTTTGCCGTAGAGGGAAGGTCTTTCAGTTCCGGGAACTGGTGCTCAAAGAAGTTTACCCATGCCGGGCAGCAGGAAGTGAGGATCGGAAGAGCCACGTCTTTGTCACCGTTGAGATATTTGGTGAGGCGGCCGATAAGTTCGGTGCCTTCTTCCATAATGGTCAAGTCGGCGCTCCAGTCGGTGTCGAACACATAGTCGAACCCGAGAGCTTTCAAGGCGGACACTAACTTGCCGGTGATGATAGAACCCGGAGCCATGCCGAATTCCTCGCCGAGGGCGACTCTGACAGCGGGAGCCACTTGGACAACCGTCTTCTTGTCAGGATCCGTGATGGCGCGGATGACTTTCGGGGTATGGTCAACTTCGGTGAGGGCGCCAACCGGACATACGGCAACGCACTGGCCGCAGAACGTACATGGCGAGTGGTCGAGGTGCTGGTTGAATGCAGTGGAGACCACAGCGGGGAAACCGCGCTCGATGGCGGACAATGCGCCAACGGTCTGCATCTCGTTGCACATTGTTTCGCAGCGACGGCACATCACGCACTTGTTCATGTCGCGGATGATGGAGGGAGACACCTCAATTTGGTAGGATGACTGCGCATGTCCCGGACCTGCGAAAGGATTGCTTCTGATCCCGAAACGGATGGCCAAATTCTGCAGTTCGCAACTGCCGCTCTTGGCACACTGCAAGCAGTCAGCCGGGTGGTCGGAAAGAATCAGTTCGAGCACGGTTCTGCGTGCATTGATGACGCGCATAGAGTTTGTCCTGACAACCATGTCAGGCATACATTCCGTGACGCAAGCCGGAGCCAGATTGCGGCGTCCGACTACTTCCACAACGCAAAGACGGCAACCGCCCGGTTTGTTGTGAATGCCTAAGTTGTTCACTTCAAAATGGCAAAGGGTCGGAATGTCTATGCCCATGCCTTTTGCGGCTTTAAGAATAGTGGTACCTTTGGGTACTTCAACTTCTCTGTTATCTATTGTTAATTTTATCATGTCCATATTAAACCCCTTTACTATTTGATACAAATTGCATTAAACTTACATTTTTCCATACATGCACCGCACTTGATACAGAGGTCTTGGTTGATCTCGTGCGGCATCTTTACTGTGCCGTTGATGGCACCTGCAGGGCAGTTTCTGGCGCAAGCCGTACAACCTTTGCACTTGTCCGCATCGATGACATATTTCTTGAGGGCACGGCATTGTCCGGCAGGACATTTCTTTTCTACGACGTGCGCCACGTATTCGTCCCAGAAATTGTCGATGGTGGAAAGTACAGGGTTCGGAGAGGTCTGTCCGAGTCCGCACAAGGCGGTGTCTTTGATGACCTTGCTGAGGTTCTTCAGTTGGTCGAGGTCTTCCATTGTGCCGTGGCCTTTGGTAATCTTTTCGAGGATTTCGCAGAGCCGTTTGTTGCCGATACGGCATGGGGAGCATTTGCCGCAAGACTCCTCGACGGTGAAGTCGAGGTAGAATTTGGCGACGGATACCATACAGGAGGTCTCGTCCATGACAATCATACCGCCGGAGCCCATCATAGAGCCGGCAGCGATGAGGTTGTCGTAATCGATGGGGGTGTCGAGGAATTTCTCGGTGAGGCAACCGCCGGAAGGTCCGCCGGTCTGAACGGCTTTGAACTTCTTTCCGCCCTTGATGCCGCCGCCGATCTCGTAGATGACCTCGCGGAGGGTGATGCCCATAGGCACCTCGATAAGGCCGACGTTGTTGATCTGGCCTGCCAAAGCGAACACTTTCGTGCCTTTTGACTTCTCGGTGCCGATAGAGGAGAACCATTCCCAGCCTTTGTTGATGATGACCGGAATGTTGGCGTAAGTTTCAACGTTGTTCACGTTGGAGGGTTTTTTCATATAGCCTTCCACGGCCGGGAACGGCGGTTTGAAAGTAGGCTCGCCGCGTTTTCCTTCCATGGAGTGGATAAGGGCGGTTTCCTCGCCGCAGACGAATGCACCTGCACCGTAGCGGAGTATGATGTCGAAGTCAAAGCCGGTGCCGAAGATGTTTTTGCCGAGCAAACCATATTTGCGTGCCTGGTCGATGGCGATTTGCAGGCGGTGGATAGCCAGCGGGTATTCGGCGCGGATATAGACCAGACCGATCGTGGCACCGATGCAGAAGCCGCCGATAGCCATTGCCTCAATGATGGAGTGCGGGTCGCCCTCAAGAATCGAACGGTCCATAAATGCGCCAGGGTCGCCCTCGTCTGCGTTGCAGATGATGTATTTCTGGTCGGCGCTGTTTTTGCGGCAGAGTTCCCATTTCAGACCGGTAGGGAAACCGGCGCCGCCACGTCCGCGCAGCCCCGATTTCTTGATAAGGTCGATGGTGGCGGCAGGGTCGTTCTGTTCCAACACGGATGCCAGAGCGTTGTAACCGTCGCGCGCAATGTATTCGTCTATGTTTTCGGGATCGATGAAGCCGCAGTTCCGGAGCGCGATTCGCATCTGTTTCTTGTAGAATCCCATATGCTTGGAGTCGGAAATGTGTTTCTTGTCTTCCGGATTCTCGTACAGCAGACGGTTTACTTTCCTTCCCTTGATGATGTGCTCGTCGATGATTTCACGGCAGTCTTCGGGTTTCACTTGTGTGTAGAAAGTATTGTCCGGCAAAATCTTGACGATGGGGCCTTTCTCGCAGAATCCGAAGCAGCCCGTAGCAATGACTTGCACATCGTCGCTGAGGTTCTTTTCTGCCAGCAGGTTGATGAAATTCTCTTTTATTTTCGGACTTTCCGAAGCCGTACATCCTGTACCGCCACAGAGCAAAATGTGGTATTTGTAGTTTGACATTGGCTACCTCCTTGGATTATTTGTTGTCGATTTGTTCGTAATTGACCGGAATGACACCCTCCAGGATTTCACCCTGCATGATGTATTTTGTTACTAATTCCTGTCCTTTTTTCGTGTCAACATGACCGTAAACGATAGGGTCCTGGCCGGGCTTCTTGACCTCTACGGTCGGTTCGGCGTAACAATATCCCATACAGCCGGTTTGGGTGACCACAGCCTTGATGTCGTTCTGCTTGCATGCTTCGATGATCGCTTCCATCGTCTGCTTGGCGCCGGAAGCAATGCCGCAAGTGGCCATGGCAACCTTGATTTGGACCAAGTTTTCGACGTTGTCACCTTCTTCGCGCAACTCAATCTTGGACTGCAGATCCTCTCTTCTCTTCTTGAGGTCTGCCAATGATTTGATTTTCTCCATGTAAATGAAAGTTTTTAAGTTGTTGAATTAAAGTATTATATTATGTATATTTGTTCGTTTTTCCCTTGAAAAATGATTTGTTTAAAAAGCGTAGCAAATGTAGCATATTTTTCAATACAAAGAACGGCTGATATTTATTTGTTCGGGTCTGCGTCTTTTTTGTCCCCCACCAGAAAGCGGCTGCTCATTTTTGGACTTGTCAATAAAAAAGTAGATGGCACATTTTTCGTACTTTTGCATTTTTTTTAACCGATGGGGAAGATTAGGCCATTTCTTGATCAGGTGTTCTCGATGCAGTTCATTCGTTTCGTGCCGGTCGCTATGCTGAACACGGCAGTGGGATGGGGTGTTTTCGCCTTGTTGAGGTTTCTTTTCGGGATGGTGCCGGGTATCGACCCGCTCTTTTTCGCCAACTTCTTCGGCACGGTATTCAGCGTTCTTTTCAATTTCAAGACATACGGCACGCTGGTGTTCAGGAACAAGAGCAAAAAACTGATTTTCAAGTTCTTGTTGTCCTATACGGTCACTTTTTTCATCAATTATTTCAGCATACGTATTTTCAAGGATTATTTGGACATCAACAATTACATTGCCGCTGCGGTCGTGGCGATACCGGTTGGCCTGCTCAATTACCTGCTGAACAAGTTCTTCGTTTTCTCGAAGAACACTAAACGTCTGCTTTGGGCACTTATTTACCTTGTGCTGATGGTTGAACTGCTTGCTTTTACGGTTTTGAAAGTCTGTTGTTGATGCAGTTTGCGGTCTATGTCCTGAAGATGCCGAATACGGCCGAGCCGCTGCCAGTCATGGACGCATAGACGGCGCCGTCGTTGTAGAGTTGTGTTTTGAGTTCCGACAATGCCGGGTGTTTTGGAAACACGGAGTCCTCAAAATCGTTGTGCAATTCCTCTTTCCATCGCGACACGGGGCGCATTATGATTTGCCGCAGGTCCGTCGCCGGCATGGCGGGCTTTGCATCTGCGTAGGCTTCGCGCGTGGGGATGTCGAAATCGGGTTTTAGGATACGGAACTTATAACCGGAGAGGTCCAAACCGATGGGCTCCAATATCTCGCCGCGCCCCGATGCCAATGCAGGTTCCCCGTCGATGAAAAAGGCCACGTCGCTGCCCAATCCGGCGGCATATTGTTTCAGCCGTCCATGGTCTATAGGGAGGCTGAAAACTCGGGCCAGCAGTTTCAGTACGGCGGCCGCATCTGCCGAACCGCCGCCGAGACCTGCCCCTACGGGGATATGCTTCTCTAAGGTTATCTTTACGCCCTTGATCCCGAAATCCTCTTGCAGCATTTTGAACGCCTTTACGCAAAGGTTCTGCTCCTGCGGACCGAGGTCAACCGCACTATTACATTCAAATTCCAAATTGTGCGGTGACGATTCCACGGTCACACGGTCGGTAAAACAGTCGGTTGGATAGAACACCGTGCGGATGTCGTGATAACCGTCCTCCCTCTTGCGGAGGATCTGAAGACCGAGGTTTACCTTACAGCCGAAGGTTTGCATTAGCCGGAACATAGTATGTGCAGTTTGTCGTTTTTTTTAGATGTTAGAGTTTCAAGGTATCGAAGTTTTTGCCGTAAACGCTCGAGGTTTTTGTGATGGTGATGAATGCCGACTTGTCGATGTCTTTGATGATGCGCGTGATCTGCACTTTGTCGGTCTTGTGCCCGACAATGAGCAGGACATCGCTTTCTTGCCGGTTATATGAACCATAACCCTTGAGGAATGTGGCGCCGCGTCTCAGTTCTTTGTTGATGCGTTCGGCAATTTCAGCGTTTTTCTGCGAGAACACCAGAAACTGGTAGGTCTGCCGGTACCCGTCAATGACCCAGTCGGCCACGAACATATAGACGAAAAGGACGACAAAACTATAGACGAGCCGCTCGAGGTCGTGGACGATGAAGTAGGAACTGCCGACAATGAAGATGTTGGTGAAGAAGTTGACATGCCCGAATGAGATGTTGCGGTATTTGCCGATGATTAAAGCGATGATGTCGACGCCTCCGGTGTTGCCGCCCCAGTTGACGGCCATACCGACGCCTAAAGCGGAGAGGCAGGAACCGATGATGACGCTCATGAACATGTCATCGACGAGGGGCTTGGTGAATATCACCTGGCTGACAGAGAAAAATACGGACAAGAGAATGGTGCAAATCAAGGAGTTGATGCAGAAACGCATGCCTAAAATCCGCCAGGCAACCGCAATCAGCACCGCATTGAATACGAAAGTGGTGATGCCGATGGGAAAACCGGTCGCAAAATAGAGGATAGAGGCGATGCCCGCCACGCCGCCACCCGTGACTTCAAAAGGTGTCAGAAATGCGGACCATCCACCTACAAATATCGCCAGACCGATGGTGATAAAGACGAAATTCTTCAGTTCATTCAGGATTGTTTTGCTTTTTGCCATAACGTAAGCCCTTATATATTGTTATAAATCAGATTGTTGTAGTAAATAATGAAAAAATTTCAATGCAAAAATAAAGAAAAAAAATAAATGCTTGCGTGTAAAGAAAAAAAATGTATTTTTGCAGCCGTTAACGACAGCCGTTAACCACACGCTTCCTTAGCTCAGTTGGTTAGAGCATCTGACTGTTAATCAGAGGGTCCAAGGTTCAAGTCCTTGAGGGAGCGCAGAAAAGGTAAGGCACTTGCAAACTGCTTTGCAAGTGCCTTTTTTCACGGAAATCTCTCACTCAAGAATTCTCTGATATGGTTTGTGAACCCCAATTTGATTTGTTCTTCAACAATGGAGAACATGAGCGGCATGAAGATGGTACGCTGAGAGTACTATCCCTTTTTTCAGGCTGCGGAGGCATGGATTTAGGGTTTGAGGGTGGTTTTATTTGCCACAAAAAGTCAGTAACTAACCAAGACTATATTCATCATACTGTTAATGAAGATTGGGTAATGCTTCAACGAAATGTTTTTCGTACAGTTTTTGCTTGTGACATTTTGGAAGAGGCAAAATTGACATGGCTGAGATATATGTCAAGATACGATGTCAATCCTGAGATTTATCATCTTGACAGCATAGTCGATTTAGTAAAATTACAACGTGAAGGACAAGATGTTTTCCCTCACGACATTGACATCGTGACGGGAGGATTTCCCTGCCAAGACTTCAGTGTGGCCGGAAAGAGAAGAGGATTTGAATCTTTCGTCTCTCATAACGGGGAAAAATGGAATGATGACAAACCGTCAGAAGAGACTCGCGGCAAGTTGTACATGTGGATGAAGCAAGTCATTGACATTGTTCAACCAAAAATGTTTATAGCCGAGAATGTAAAAGGGCTTGTCAGCCTTGGAGACGTTAAGGATATAATCCAAAAAGATTTTTCGTCGGCAAACGGAAATGATTATCTCGTGCTGACTCCACAGGTTCTCCATGCCGCCAATTATGGTGTACCTGAAACGAGGGAGCGCGTAATCTTTATCGGAATAAAGCGTTCTGCTTTATCACCCAAGGCAATTGAGGCTTTGGAAAAGGACTGCATTCCCGATGAGTACAATCCGTATCCCAAGCCTACACACAACTTTAATTGCAATAACGAAAATCTGCCACGCCCCGTTTGCTGTAGAGACATATTCCAGAAATTGCCTGAGCCGTCTGAGGCAGCCGACCTTGCCCAGAAGACATATTCAAAAGCCAAATTCCTAACCCACGGTCAGGGACAAACGGAAATCAATTATGACGGATTGGCACCAACCATACGTTCTGAACATCACGGAAATATAGAGTATCGCCGATTGGCTTATGAGCATGACGGGAGGAACATTGAGGAACTTGAAAAGGGATTGTGCGAGCGCCGGTTAACTCCACGTGAGTGTGCTTTAATTCAAACATTTCCCCCCGACTATCCATTTGTGTTCTATAAAAACAATTCAAGCAAGTATGCCGTTAGTCCGTCTGGTGCCTACAAGGTGATCGGCAATGCCGTACCTCCAATGCTGGCTTTCAACATAGCTCGCAGAATACAAAACATATGGCCTTTATACTTTGACTAATATCAATATGAATACAGAACACAATATAATTGCTATACGCAAAAAGGATATTACACTTGCTCACGAGGCCTTTGTAAACCTCATGGACAGAACAGAGAACATCCTCAACTTTGAAGCCCGTACAAATCCAAAAGATTATAAGCGGTTGACATCTTCTACGTTCGAATGAGGGATTGGATGAGGCAGAACCCCACTTTCTTGTTTTCCAAATAAAAGAATCAATACATTTGCAAACACCATAGCGTATTGCGCAGTTGCTTGAAATAGACAAAAGAGAATAGTTGACACCCTCCCGAAGGGACTGATTGAACCCGTTTTAAAATGGATTGGAATAATTTCAGTTTTATTGACCTGTTTGCCGGTATAGGCGGAATCAGACTGGGTTTTGAATCTGCTGGAGGTCATTGCGTATTTTCTTCTGAGTTTGACGAGAACGCTTGCAAAACATACGAAGCCAACTTTGGCGAGCATCCATCTGGCGACATCACAAAAATTGATGCAAATGACATTCCCGATTTCGACATCCTTCTCGGCGGCTTCCCATGTCAGGCATTTTCGATTATAGGAAAGAAAGAAGGATTCGAAAACGAAACTTGTGGAACGTTGTTCTTTGAAATAGAAAGAATCCTGAAAGCAAAGAGACCTAAGGCTTTCATGCTCGAAAATGTCAGAAACCTGACGGCTCATGACAAGGGAAATACTTTTAGGGTTATACGCACTCATTTAGAGGTTTTGGGGTACACCGTTTATGCCAAGGTTTTAAATGCTTTGGATTACGGTGTCCCCCAAAAAAGAGAAAGAATAATCATCGTTGGTTTTAAGGAAAGCATTCTTTTTTCATTCCCGGACCCTGTGCCCGTATCACAAAGGAAAACCCTAAAGGATATTTTGGAGGACAACGTGGATGAAAAGTATTATGTCAAGGATAGCATCAGAGATGCAAGGCTCATGCGCCTAAAAGCCCCGAATTATCCGAAGCCATATATATCACACGAGAATATGGCAGGTAGTATTACACCGCATCCATACTCTTCTTGTTTGAGGGCGGAAGCTTCTGCCAATTACATATTGATAAATGACGAGCGGAGACCGACGGAAAGAGAGATGTTAAGGTTGCAGGGATTCCCCGATGATTTCAAGATAGTGGTTCCATACAGCCAGATCAAGCGTCAAACAGGCAACTCTGTAGCAGTTCCAGTTGTCAAAGTTGTTGCAAACCAAATGATTAACGCTTTGAAAACTTTTGAATCAAGTAAAGAGAACCTCTATTTTTAACTTTTTTACACCTTACCTTCAGACTATGCGAGGTTCGTTAAACATAATCTGAAAACAAGACGTTGCAAATTTACATGTTTTTTCTTTCGGAACGCCTTTATTTTGGTTTCATTATAGTTTTTTCGGGAGGGGCAATACCTTGATATTCAGTTTATTGTGTGTATCAATTGATTCCAAGTCTTATTATTTGTCCGTAACGGTTCATGTTGTAAACGA
>CAVEXN010000002.1:0-121454 GCA_963620035.1 Oscillospiraceae bacterium
CAAAGGCGTTCCGAAAGAAAAAACATGTAATTTTGCAACGTCTTGTTTTCAGATTATGTTTAACGAACCTCGCATAGTCTGAAGGTAAGGTGTAAAAAAGTTAAAAATAGAGGTTCTCGTATCTTAATGTTCAATAAAACCAAACTATTATGAAAAAGCTTTACATTATCTTTGGAATCGTTGTTATGGCACTCTTTGCCGTCGCTTGCAACACCAACGACCCGGCAAAAACTGTTCAGAACTATTTCGAAGCATTTGAAAAAGGAGACTACAAAAAAGCTATGTCGTTAACCACAATCGAAAGCAACGAGGAAATCGAAAGTCAGGTAAAGAAAATGGAGGGGCTGGAACTGAAAATCTCCGACTTTGAGATCGTTTCCGAAAACATTTCCGATGACGGCCAAACCGCAGAGGTAGAGGTCAAGTACCGTTTCTCTTCCGTTTTAAACAAACCTAAAGAATCGTCCCAAACCATAGAACTGGTCAAGCAGGACGGCAAATGGAAAATAAAAGACTGACAAGAGGACGGGGTAAGCAAATACGGAAACGTCTTCTATTCTGTCGTCAAATATTTCCATTCTTTGTTGTCATTCCGGCAATGTTTCTGTATGGATGTCAGAACGGCAATAATGAATTGTCCGGCAGTCCCATCCCTGACACATTGGCATTGAGGACGGGCGACCTTGTGTTCCGCATGGGAAGAAGCCTTGCAAGCCGTTCTGTCACTGCAACGGACATGGGGTGCATCTATTCGCATGTCGGAATGATTGTTCCTTTCGGAAAGGGATGGGGCGTGCTGCATGCCGTGCCCAACGAACGCGAAAGCAGACACGAAAAAGACAGCGTCAAGTTAGAACCAGTTTCCTTGTTTTTCAGTCCAAACCGCGCCGCACACGGCACTGTTCTCCGTCTTTCTTCTTTGACGGAGGACGATACCTTGGCATTGTATCGCAAAGGCCTGTCAATTTACAGTCGTCACCCCCTCTTCGACAACAGTTTTGATGCTGATGACAGCAGTGCATTCTATTGCACTGAACTCGTCTGGTTTATCTATCAGAATGCCATAAACATAGACCTCACACGCAATCATCGTCACACCATTCCTCTGCTGCCGCCCCTCATTTTCTGCTCCGACATCATCAATTGTCCCGGGCTGGAAAAAGTGTTCACATTTTAGTTCAAAAAGGCAATGTCAACCATACGAAAATTTATGTATGTTTGCCACCTTTATTGTTAGAGATGAAAAAGAAGACCATTTCCATTATTGTTGTCAGCATATTGCTGGTTCTGTGCGTCCTGCTCATTCTGTTCAAGACAGGCACAATCCGCAACTCGTCAAGTGCTCCACGTTCCGACATTTTTGCCGTGAAAGACACGGCTGACGTCACCAAAATCTTCATTGCCGATATGAACGGGGAACACGTACTGCTTAACCGTCGGGAAGGGACTTGGTACGTGCAGGATTCTGTGAGGGCGATGCCATCAAAAGTCAGAGACCTGTTGTCGGTCATCCGCAACATCTCGCTGCAGCAGACCGTAGCAAAAACAGCCCAGTCGAACATCAACAAAATGATGTCAGTAAACGCCGTGAAAGTCGAGATTTACCAAATTGCGCCGAGATTCAAGATCTTCGGCATCAAGTTTTTCAATAAAGAGCGGTTGGTCAAAACATACTATATGGGGCCTGCCACGATGGACAACATAGCAAACTATGCCATCCTTGACGGCTTTGACGAGCCATGTATCGTACACATTCCGGGCAACAGGGGCTTCTTGACGCCGTACTACTCGTTCAGGAAAACCGAATGGTACAACTGTGATTTGTTCACCACAAAAATCACCCGGATAAAGACATTGCAAGTGCAAGACTACGAGCAGCCTGACGAGTCTTTCCTCGTTGAAAAATCAGGGCCGCGCTTTTTCAATCTTTACGATGCGGCACACAACCAGATCTTGGACTATGACACCACAAAATTGCTGGATATGTTGGCCGAGTACCGCGATCTGAACTATGAGACTTTTATCTCCAATATGTCAGAATCTGCAAAGGATTCCATCTTGGACAACAATCATTTCAAGACTATCACCCTGACAGACGTGAACGGGAACGAGACGAAGCTTGACATGTACCGCAAACTCACGCCTGATGCCTTCTATCTTGATGCCATTGTCGGGCGAGACAATGACTACAGCGACGACCCGTATAACCGCGACAAGTTCTATGCTGTGCTCAATGGCAATACTGCCAACCTTGTGCAGTGCCAATATTATCATTTCCAGCGGCAGGTGCAACCGCTCTCCTATTTTCTGAAAAATCGGGAATAAGTTCAACGTTTTCATCGTATGAGCGAGGATGAAGTCTATATGCACAGATGCCTGCAACTGGCATCTTTAGGGTTAGGCAAGGTTCAGCCCAATCCGATGGTAGGTGCCGTCATAGTTACAGATCGCCGTATCATAGGCGAGGGGTATCATCATCAATATGGACAAAGCCATGCTGAAATCAACGCCATAAACAACGTAAGGGATTATTCGATGCTTCAACATTGCACCTTGTATGTAAGTCTGGAACCTTGCTCGCATTATGGGAAAACGCCGCCTTGTGCCGATGCCATCATCCGCCATGGGATTCCTAAGGTTGTTGTGGGTACCATCGACAGTCACGACAAAGTGAACGGGAACGGCATCCGTAAACTGAGAGAGGCTGGCATAGAAGTGGTTCAGGGCGTATGCGAAGCAGAATGCCGCGAGTTAAACCGGCGTTTCTTCACCTATCATTGCCACCATCGCCCCTATATCATCTTGAAATGGGCACAGACCCGCGACGGATTTATGGACATCGAAAGACCCGCAGGCGAACCCGTTCAGTCATATTGGATAACCAACCCCGCACTCCGTGTAATTGTTCACAAGTGGCGCAGCGAGGAAGATGCTATTTTAGTGGGCTACAACACAATGAAGAACGACTGTCCGCAACTTACCACACGATACTATCCGGGCAAAAGCCCAAAGCCATACGTTATGCAGCGTGGTGAAGATGCATACAACCTGAACAAATCTGAAACGCCGTTTCCAATGAACATAAAAGAAGGACTGTCTATGATGTACGAACAGCACATACAGTCCGTAATCGTAGAGGGCGGGCGCAGAACGCTGGACCTTTTCATTGAAAGCGGGTATTGGGACGAAGCGCGCATTCTTGTCGGCAGCCAATGCTGGGGAAAAGGACTTCCTGCCCCGTCAATACCCATTGCGCCATACCAAATTGAAAGTATAGACAACAACAAGATCCTGTATGTTCGACGACTCCTATAAGACGATTGCAGAGCCGGCCAAAGGCAGTTACAGCGAAAAGAGAAGCAAGTTTCTGGCATACGCTTTCCCCGTGCAGACAGAAGAGCAGGTCAAGGAAAGGTTGGCAGAAATACAGAAAAGACACAATGATGCACGTCACTGCTGTTACGCTTACATTTTGGGACCCAACAAGGATGCCTACCGTATGAATGACAACGGCGAGCCTTCCGGAACTGCCGGTCGCCCCATATATGGGCAACTGCTGTCAAAAGACTTGACAGACACCCTGATTGTCGTGGTGCGATATTTCGGCGGTATAAAATTAGGTGTCAGCGGGTTACAGAATGCCTACAAGGTCGCTGCACGTGATGCGCTTGATGCTGCCATCATCATTGAAAAGGCCATAACCTTAACCTATGAAATCACTTTTGATTACATTCAGATGAATGCCGTTATGCAATGGATGAAAGAGCCTTTCATCACGATACTGTCGCAGGACAGCAATCTGAAATGTTCCATAAGATTTTCTGTACGGCGTAGTGAATCCGAACGCACCACGGCGGCGCTGCGGAAAATTGGAGTCGTAAAAGCCTGTTAGAAATCGGCGTTGTTCAATTCGCCGCGGGGATGCCAGATCGTATATTTTGAAAACCGCTCATCAGCCTCAAAGCCATCTCCATAGTTCACCGACCCGTCAGCCTTATGTTGCGTCACCAGCTTGTTCGAATAAACTCTCCTTTTGCGCTGATCCCAGATAATCTCTTCTGTCAGCAGCGTGTCGCCTGCCATCAGGTCGCATATCACCACACTGTCGGATGCCTTATACATGTAATTGTTGATATTGCAGGCATACTTGGCTGTAAGCTTTGCCTGTTCTTGTCCATACTCTGTGAAAGAGAGCACTTTGACACCTTCCGGGCAATCGGTATAGGACGAATCGCCGATATAACTATTGAACACGGGAGCCTCCACCACAAAACTAATCACTCCGGAATCACTGATTGTCAGCACCATATTCTCTGCCGACTCATCGGGAAATTGCCCTCGGTATTGCAGCAGTTCATTGTTTGGTGTCTGCGAACTGCATGAAGCAAAAAACACCATAAGGCTGAATGCCTTGATGATGTTTTTTGCTGTAGCGGCCGATCTTATGCAAAAAAGCATTAAGAATGCTGTTCTGTGATTATCTCACCGTAGTATTCTCCTGTATCCAGCAACCTACATGGTAGGAAGAGCCGTTGCTCAAGCCGCGTTTGAACAGATCCTCTTTGCTCGGGAATCTCAATTTAGAACGCTGTGCAGAAGCCTTTTCGGCACATGACGGATCCACACTTGCGGCTTTGGAATACTTGTCGGCGGCCGCCCATGCATATGACAACGGAATGTCATCGCCGGAGCATCTGGAACCGGAATTTGCGTAAAGGTCTCCGATAAGGATATAAGCCTTACCCATTTTGGGCTGGAACTTAAGCGCATTGTAAGCGGCTGCTCTGGCCTCGGGGAAAGAACCTTTAGTCTGATAGGCGAGGGCAAGCATATAGTTTGCATCCGCTTTCTGCTCATTCGTCTCACTCATCGCGATAGCCTCCTCAAAATATTTAATGGCCTTTTCGATTTCTTCGGCATTATGGTCGGTCACATATCCTTTCAGAGAGAGGTTTCCCATCCAGTATGCAGAATTTCTGTTGGGATTGGCTTGATGCAGAATCTCAAGTGCCTCCTTGAAAACCGGACTCGTGACACAGCCGCCCTTAGACATCGTGATAACCATCTTGTTGATAGCCGAAATGTCATCGCGGCTTTCGGCCAGTTTCTTGCCATAGAGTTCTTCAAGAACCTCGCAGGATACGTATGGCGTTACAGCCTTTTCAATCTTGGTAAGCGTAAGGCGATAATTCTTAACAAACTTGTTCTGTCGAATCGTGTCGGCGGCAGGTTTCTTGCAGAGTTCCACCAGGTAATTTGTGTCAATCTTGCCTTGCGCATAAAGGTCTTTCAAACTGTCAATTGCCGATTGTTGTTTCTCAAGTTGCGCCTGTGCGTTGTTGATAGAGATGTCAAGATAGTCCGTGGCGCGACCGTATGCGTCAATTACGTATGCGGTGTCTTTGGTTGCCTTGGTGATCTGTTCAGAGAGTTGGAAATACTTATCCCAAATGGCGGGTTGGGTTTTCTCCTTCTCCATTTCTACAGATTGAATAAACCAGTTCTCCAACTCTTTAATTTCGTCGAAATCCATTTCCTTTGATTTGTAAATCAGACTGTTATAGGCTTTAAAACCGAGACAGTAGCCTTTAGAGAACTTTTCGGGGAAATACTGGTTGCGGGCATCGTAAGAATAAATAAGCGTATCAATAAGGTTTGCTCTTCTGGCAGAATCCTTTTCGGCTTTGACAAGCTGCTGGAACATATTCTGGGCATTGGTGTAAATGCCGTCCCAAGCGCACGGACAATTTGTGACAATGAATCTCCATGCTTCGTATGCATCTTTGTAGTTCTTTGATTTATAGAACATGTTGAAGTTTGTCATCTGTTCCAGGCACTTCAAAGAATCCTCTTCGTTGGCCCCGTACTTGAACGGGCATGTGTGCTGGGCAAAAAGGCTGCCCGTGAAGAAGAGAAGAATTACGACTAATAGTTTTCTTTTCATTTGTTTATGACTTAATTATTATTAACTTTCTGTATTGTTTTTCCCTTACTCCAATTTCATCCGTTGATACCATTTCTCCTGAAGCGTGAAATTCAGCGTGAACCTGAAATAATTCTGCTTGATGAGTTGGTTTGCCAAAGTTCCCAATTTCCCGTATTCTATAGCCACATTAACTGAAGAATGAGTATTAAACGTTGTAAGCGGAATACCGACACCGAGTGAGACACCCAATTCGTCAATAGGTTTATTGTGCAAGAATAAATTTCCCGTCGAGTATCGGAAACCAAGTCGAAACGCCGTCTTTTTCAAGAACTTGTTTGACAGAGGGTCGGGCGTATATTGAACTCCGATGGATGCTGATATGTCATTGCGAAGGGAATCGCCCCTGCCCATAAACTTGTAACTGTTCCAATCCTGCCATGTCACATCGGCGGCCAGAACGACTTTGTCCATATAAGAATAACTCAATCCCGTCCCCACGGACTGCGGGATATGGACATTGCCCTTGGTTTTATCGTTGTAATAGACCGTATCGTAAGACGTTGTCGAGCTGTATGTACTTGTATAGTAATGAATAAGAAGACTCTCCTTTGACCATATATAGGCCGTATTGCCGTAAACGAGACCGATGCCAAGTTTGTGCCGTTCTTTAATGTTGAAGAAATACTGTACTCCGCCGGTCAAGTGGATGCCGTTGATGCGGTAACTGTCGTTGATGTACGAATTGTACATGTTGCTGCCGTCGAAAGAGGTGTTGCGGACATTGTCGATATTGCCGAACAAGTACGATACATTAAGGCCCAACGAGAGTCCTTTGATTATTTTGAAAGCGTGGCCCCAATACAATTGGTTCAACCCCCCTTCTGCGGAATAGTTGTAATTGACTTTTCCGATGGTCTCGTATTCTGCGGTGTTTTCGATTTCGTAACCGACAGAACTATATGGCATGATGCCGAGGCTGGTGCGCCAATGACGCGTCACAGGCAAGCCGATGGTCAGGTAGCAAGGCTTGGCGTATGAATTACGTTGGACATTTGAACCTTGCGACAGAACAGACACGAATACAGAAGCGGCGACATCGGCCGTAAAGGAAAGCGAATCGAATGAAGCGTAAGATGCAGGATTTCGGCTGTTTATGTAATACGGATTCTGCATCGCATACGAAGTTCCTCCCATACCATCGAGGATGGCATTAGATCGGCTGTTTATCAGACCTATGCCGAAGCCAGAATAGGGATTGCTGACCTCGTTCTGCGCCCGCAAGGGAAACATGCAGCAAAGCAGCACAACAGGGATTGCCAACAATCTGTATATTTTATGCTTCATTGTATTTAAGAATAATGTATAGGCCGAAAGCGACCAGATTAGGGGCGGCAAATATACGATTTTTTAAATACCTTTCGAGAAACGAGGCATCGCCGCCTGTAAAAATGACCTTCAATCCCGGGTAATCCATACGATAGCGGTTAACGAAACCATCTATTTCAGCCGCCATACCGTTTATCACCCCAGAGAGCAACGACTGTCGGGTGGAAGAGCCCGTATAGGCCTCTATTTGCTGCGGTGTCACCAGCGGAAGACCTGCGGTGTACCGGTGCAATGCCTTGAACCTCATCTGCAGTCCTGGAGAGATTGAACCGCCGCGATATTCTTTTTCAGCGCTGACAAAATCAGTCACCAGACAGGTCCCGGCCTGAACGACAAGCACATTTTCATTCGGGAACATTGCGGCCGCAGCCGCCGCACAAGCCATACGGTCGGGGCCAAGCGTCCCGACCGTCTCGTACTTGAGAGTGACCGGAAGTTTTATGGCGGGCGAAAGCCTCAACAGCCGAGTACGACGAGACAGCCAGCCGACTAATTCCTCTGAAACATTGCCGACGGCAGATATCAGGGCTGCACGCACGTCTCGTTCCCGGCAAAGGGACGCGATTTCCGCCGCGCCGACACATTCACCGCATACATGGCCCGCCACGTTGCCCAAGGCATCGAACAGTACCGCTTTCTGTAGTGTATTACCTATGTCAACAACTAAAAACACGATTAAAGAAACGCAATTCAGACCATTTTATTTTATGTGTTTTTGTATTTTTGCAGCCTTTCAAAAACAACTATGGAAAAAATAAAGGAACTTGCTAATCAATACTTTGAGAAAACGGTGACGCTTTACCATGAGTTGCATCGGCATCCTGAATTGTCGGGCAAGGAGGAGCACACAGCCGCTTTCATCTGCCAAACACTTGACAGTTTAGGGCTTGAATATCAAACGAATGTCGCCGGTTACGGCATCGTAGCGCTTTTGCGCGGCACCCGGAGTAACGAGAGAAAGAACGCAAAGGGCAGAGTTGTGGCACTGCGGGCAGACATGGATGCCTTGCCCATCCAAGAAAAGACGGAACTGCCGTTCGCCTCTGCCGTACCCAATGTTATGCATGCATGTGGTCACGACGTGCATATTGCATCTCTGTTAGGTGTCCTGATGATTTTAACGGATTTGAAAGAACAGTTTTCAGGAACCGTGAAAGCCATTTTCCAGCCCTCAGAAGAGGAATATGACGGCGGTGCCAAATTCATGATAGATGCCAACGTGTTAGAGAACCCGAAAGTTGACGTTATCATCGGACAGCATGTCACCCCGGGCATGAGCGCCGGCACAGTAGGCTTCCGAAGCGGTGCCTTTATGGCCTCGACGGATGAAATCCACCTTACCATACGCGGTAAGGGCGGGCATGCCGCCATGCCGGCAGAAACCATAAATCCCATTCTCGCAGGAACCGCCTTCATTGAGGAGATCAACCGCCTCGTGAAAGAAGAACAGCCTAATGATGTGCCTACAGTTCTGTCGTTCGGACGCTTTGTCGCCAACGGTTCCACAAACATCATCCCCGACACCGCCGAAATAGCCGGCACTCTCCGCACATTCAACGAAGTATGGCGCGAAGAGGTCTGTGCCCTGATCAAAATGGCTGCGAACAACATCTCAGGCAAGTACAATGCCGTGTTCGACCTGAACATCCGGCGAGGCTATCCCGTAGTCAACAACGACCCTGAAGTCACAGAAAGGGTGCGGAAAGATGCCATCGCATTGTTAGGACGCGGATATGTGCAGAACCTGCCACTCCGCTACACCGCTGAAGACTTTGCCTATTACCTCCTGAAATGCCCCGGCGTCTTCTACCGGCTCGGGGTGTCCAACCAGGCCAAAGGTATTACACAAAACACCCATTCTGCCACGTTCAGAATAGACGAAGATGCACTGCGAACCTCCATTATGCTCATGAGTTACATTGCTTTCAACGAACTGAACCGCTAATCTGCACCATTGGCACAACGAAAGCCGCCGCCGCATCTTATTGTCTTTTCGATTCTGACGGATAATACTCGTAAGCCCCGATGTCCGGTATGCCGTCGCGTGGGCGTCCCGGAAGGTCAATGTCGATGCCTAAGCCGGTCTTGCCTGCATCTATGGCAGGCGAAGAACTCTCAATGTTATAGTCCTGCCCATAAACTGAAATGAACTTCGGGTCTTGGTTGAAAATGCACTGACGGAAATGGCTGTCTGATTCCGCTTTCTTGACAAGACAGTTGTTGAAACTGTAGGACAACGTGGCGGCATTGTCCGTATAGACTCTCACCTCGTCACGCTCGTCGTCATCACTCTTTGAAAGATTTCCGTAAATGATGGAATTATTGCACGTCAGTGAGGTGTTGCCTACCCATGTGTAGTTGTTGTCACTATAATAATTGGTCAGAAGAAATGCCGGGTCATTGCGCACCGATTGTCCATAATAATTGGCAATAGTGACGTGGTTTAGGGTAAAGTCACCCACTTGCAGCAACATGCTGTAACTTCCCGTGTTGCTGATCTGGCAGTTCGTCATTTCCAGATCGATGCCACGGGCAAGGACACCTATATTTGAGCAGTTCTGAATGACCGTATTGTTCACCTTAACCTTATTGCGTGCCGCGTCATACAGCATCGTCAACTGCAGGCCTATAGCCGCATTCTTAATGACGGCATAGTCGATGACATTGTCCCTATCCCCTTCGTTTATAAAGATGCCGTCCCACTGGGCATAATCCGTTTGATAATAAGACTCAAGGCGGTCTCCGGCAAAGACCACAGGGTTGTCTTTGGTGCCATTGACCTGCAAGTTTCCTCCTGCATAAATCCACAGTCTGCTGCCGTGATGGCCATATATTTTCGTGCCCGGGTCTATGGTCAGGGTGCCGAGCGTGTCCACTGCGGCCAGTCCATAAATGACCCATGGCTTGTCGTTCGTCCATCTCACCTGTTCATGTGCGCCTGCCACCAGAGCATATCCGGAAGACCCGGCGACGACAAAGTGTGCATCCTGTCCGAAAGCGACTAACGGGACAGACTGCCGGCGCAGTTTGTTGCAGAACAACACAGAGTCTGTAACCAGATACGGATTGTTTTGGTTTGACGGATTGATTGTCACTTTCACAAACACGAAAATGCTGTCGCGGGCAGGGATTTCAACATCATGGAACTCCGTTCCCGCCACGCCGTCCACGTTTATGCTGTAGTATGAATGTTTTCCGCCGGCGAGGTAAACATCCAGCGACACCGGGTCTGAACTCGGATTATGAACGGTGAAACTCCGTGTAATTGAAGATACCGTTGTAAACACCGTGTCAAACAACAGCGTATCGGCAGAAAACTGCAGTTTTACCGATTCGTCGTACCCTTGGTGACGGCATCCTGTGAAAAGAGCAGCTGACGGCACGGCAATAGCAAAAGTCAACGTCAGCACACACAGACAACCCCAAAGGCTCTTCCATCTGTTTTTTTCAAAGTCTGATCTCATCCCAGTTGTAACGTACATTTGACAAAAAAAGTGCGCATGCCGGCACAGAAGTTCCGGCTTTGCACCTATCTTTCTGACTCATTACATTTCCGAATTCTGCCACACTTATTTTGCCTTGTCCAACATCTAACAACGTGCCGACTATGGCGCGCACCATATTGCGCAGAAACCGGTTTGCAGTAATTGTGAAAACCAATTCGCCGTCGCCTTCATGCCAAACCGCCTCCGTGACATGGCAGATAAAGTTGTTCACCTGCGTGTGTACTTTCGAGAAACTGGTAAAATCATCATGTTCCAGCAGCAGTGCGGCTGCCTTGTTCATCTGTTCCACATCAAGTGGGCGGAATGAAAACAGACGGCACGGAAAAGTGTATGGGTTTTTTCGTGTTGCTATATAATAATTGTAAGTCCTGTCGATGGCATCGAAGCGGGCGTGTGCAGCATCTTTGGCGGGGAAAATGTCGAAAACCGCCACAGCCTTAGGCAAAAAACCGTTCAGGCGGCACACCAGACGGGCGCACTGCTCTTGTGTGAACTGTTGTTCCAGATCGAAATGTGCATAGTAGCACGAGGCGTGGACACCGGTATCCGTGCGCCCGCAGCCCACCACGGGGACGTGCGGACTGTGCAGCATCAGAGAGAGTGCATGTTCCAGCGTTTCTTGCACAGATATGCGGTCGGGCTGCACCTGCCATCCGAAAAATGGAGAACCATTGTATGCCAGATGAATAAAATAGCGCATCGTTTTCAACTTCAAGGGCGCAAAGATAGGAAAAAAAGGTATCTTTGCCGCTCGCTATGGATAATCTTCTGGAGATATCAGACCTTTCGTTGGAGTTCAAGCAGCAGGGCGAATGGAAAGCAGTGCTGCAGAATCTGAACCTTTCGCTCAAAAAAAGTGAGACACTTGGCATAGTTGGAGAATCGGGGTCCGGAAAATCAGTGACCGCCTTGTCCGTCATGCGGTTGCTCAACCCTCGCATCGCTCGCTATCCGCAAGGAAGTATCCTTTTCAATGCCCAAGGAAAAGCCATAGAACTGACCCGTTGTCCGGAAAAGGAGATGCAACACCTGCGCGGCAACCGGATAGCGATGATTTTCCAGGAGCCGATGACCTCGCTCAATCCGGTGATCAAATGCGGCAAGCAGATCACAGAACAGATATTGCTCCACGATACCATCTCGGGCGAAGACGCACGGAAACGGGTGTTAGAACTCTTTGAGGAGGTGATGCTGCCCCGCCCCGGACAGATATTCAATTCCTATCCCCACGAACTGTCCGGCGGCCAGAAGCAGCGTGTAATGATCGCTATGGCCATGAGTTGCCATCCCGACCTGCTCATTGCCGACGAACCGACTACGGCCTTGGATGTAACCGTGCAGAAAAACATCCTTGCACTGATACGAAAACTGCAGGACCGCTACGGTATGAGTGTGCTGTTCATATCGCACGACCTTGGCGTAGTGGCGGAAATTGCCGACCAGGTGCTCGTCTTATACAAAGGGAGGACCGTAGAGAAGAACAGCATCGAGGAAATCTTTCTCCGTCCGCGGCATCCCTACACGCAAGGGCTGCTTGCTTGTCGTCCCTCCTTGACTGAAAGGCCGCAAAGACTGCCCACCGTGGATGATTTCATGAGGGGCAAGGGACAGAACGGGGGCGGAATGGTCAACATTGTTTCCATTCCGGCAGAAGAGCGCTCCGCATTCCACCGCAACCTTTATACACAGACACCGCTCATATCCATCCGCGACCTCAACAAGTCCTATCCCGTCCGTAAACAGAAACTGTTTGAAAAAAGGCAATATGTACAAGCCTTGCAGCATATAAGCCTCGACATTTTCGAAGGCGAGACGCTCGGGCTTGTCGGCGAGTCAGGATGCGGGAAAACCACTTTGGGGCGTTGTCTTCTCCGTCTCATCGAGCCCACTTCCGGATCGGTTTCTTACTCCGGACGCAATCTCACCGACCTCAAGACGGCACAGATGAGGCGTGTCAGGAAAGACTTGCAAATCATCCTGCAAGACCCATACTCTTCGCTCAACCAAAGGCTTACTATAGGCGATACTTTAATGGAGCCTATGCGGGTGCATCAAATCGGGCGCAACGATGAAGAACGCAGACAGAAAGCCGTGGCGCTGCTCCGACGCGTCAACCTTGACGAAGGGCATTTTTACCGTTATCCTCACGAGTTTTCGGGCGGTCAGAGGCAGCGCATCTCCATTGCCCGCGCATTGGCGGTAAACCCGCGCTTCATAGTCTGCGACGAATCCGTGTCCGCCCTTGACGTGTCGGTGCAAGCACAGGTGCTCAACCTGCTCAACGAACTGAAAGAGGAACTTCGGCTGACCTACATCTTCATTTCCCACGACCTTTCCGTCGTACGGTTTATGGCTGACCGGATCGCCGTCATGCAAAACGGGCGCATCGTAGAACTCAACGAAGCCGACACGCTCTGCTGCCACCCCGAAAATGATTATACCCGGAAACTCATTGATGCCATTCCCAAAGGCATCTGCTAATCCCCTGAAGCCAACACTACTATGACATTGATGCTAAACAAAGCCAAGGCCGCCCGCATACTGAGGACATCCGTACGTCTGCTGCTCGGGTTTTTCTTCATTGCCACGGCAGCGCTGAAACTGTTCTCCCTTGACAACTTTGAAATCTACATCTACAGTTTCAACCTTTTTGGGTACTCCCTCTGCGCTGTGATTGCAAGAACAGTAATTGCAGCCGAACTCTTTCTCGGACTCACGCTCGCATCCAGAATCTTCTACAAGCCGGCGTGGTGGCTCACGATGGCTATGATGGTCGGTTTCACGCTCTTTCTTGTCTATGCAGCCCTCTTTCGGGATGACGCCAACTGCCATTGTATGGGCGACCTCGTGCAGATGCGCCCGTCGGTCTCCATCGTCAAGAACATCATAACCATACTGTTGCTGCTGTTGGTGCGAAACGAGAAAGAACTCGTCTTCAAAAGAAAGCGTTTAGTCGGAACCGCCTTCATTGCTGTTTCCCTCACAGTACCTTTCGCTCTCTTTCCTACCAACTCTGCCTATAAACTCTTCTCCAACAGACAAGAAATCATCAATGAAAAAGCATTCGAGATTTTCATGCAGGATTCTACCATCCGAACACTTCAGTTAGACGACGGCAGACACCTTGTCGGATATCTGGCAGCCGGCTGCAAATATTGCAAAACCGGAGGCGCGAAACTGAACTCCATTGTTGAAAAGCATCATCTGGACACCAACATGGTAACATTCTTCATTTGGGGGGACGAAGCGGCCATACACACTTACAAGACGGAGACCGGCGCAGACAAGTTCCGATACCAAACCGTCAATCCGGTCATAGCCATACAGATTGCAGACGGCAGATTTCCTACATTCCTGTTGCTTCAAGACGGCAACATCATCGACATCCTAGACTACAGAGGGCTTGACGAACAGACAGTCACACGATTTCTGAACAACGAACCTTTAAACTAACCTTATATGCCGGACCAGAAAAAAACTGCCGAACACACATTCTTATTTTCAACCTAAGTTTGTTTATAAAAAAACTATCCTTAACCATTTGTCACAGCACATACTTGTATTTTTGTAAGTTTAAAATTTCAGCGATGCGGCACAGTCTTGCAATCCATATCAGACAAATCTTTCTAATTCTCTTGTTTGCTGTCGTTTCCGGCAATTCTGCCGTTTATGCCCAAAGCAAGAACAGCAGTCAGTTGAAGAAAGACAAGCAGAGAATAGAGAATGAGATTGCCCAGACGCAGAAACTGCTGAAGAAAACCGAAAAGAACCAAAAAGCCTCCCTGCAGCAGATCGCGGTGCTTCGGAAGCAGATTGACAACCGGGAGAAGCTGATTGCCGCCCTGAATCAGGAGATCCTGCAGATGGAAGAACAGCAGGCCTTGAATCAAGAACTCATCCGGAGTCTTCAGAAGAAATTGGAATACATGAAAGCCGACTATGCCCAAGTAGTTTACATGGCCTATCGCAACAGAAAGTTGATGGACAAAGTCACTTTTATACTGGCCTCCGAAGACTTCGCCCAAATGTTCAGGCGGATACGGTTTTACACCGTATTTTCGCACAACGTTCGCCAACAGGCAGACAAGATTTACCAGACCCAGGACGAACTGAAACGGAAAAACGACGAAATCATCGCCTTGAAAGAGGAAAAACTGCGGTTGTTGTCGGGCAAAGAGGACGAAGTGAAGCAATTGGAGATTGACCGGCGCAAGAAGACGCAGAATGCAGCGCAACTGAAAAAACAGTCGCAGCAACTGAGTTCCCAACTCAAGGCAAAGCAGAAAAAGAGGAAAGAGCTGGATGCAGCCATCAAAAGAGCCATTGAGGCGGAGATAAGCAAGGCCAATGCAAAGAACACGAAAAGCAGCACGGCAAAGAAAGGCTCCTCTGGCAGTTCCTCCCCGGCGGGCAAGAGTTCCGGAAGCAGTCCGGCATCACGTGCAACCACGGCACTGGTGTTGACGCCGGACGAAAAGGCGTTGAACAACTCTTTTGTCAGCAACAAAGGAAAACTGCCGTGGCCTGTCGTCAAAGGGGCCAAGATCAGCGATTTTGGAAACTATCCGCATCCTGATGTGCCTTCTGTTATGGTAGAAAACCGAGGCATCGACATACTGGCAGAATCCGGAACGGACGTGCGAGCAGTCTTCGAAGGAGAAGTCACTGGCATTATGGACATCATGGGGACCAAAGTAGTCATGATACGTCATGGGGAATACATTTCCGTGTATCAGAATCTCGCCTCAGTAAACGTCAAAAAAGGGCAGAAAGTCTCCACCCGGCAAACCATCGGTAAAGTGGCGCACAACAGTTCGTCAGACACCTACGAACTTCATTTTGAAATCTGGAAAAACAACAACTACCTGAATCCCAATGACTGGCTTGCCCGAAGATAACAAAACCGACAGCACAATGACCGTGAAAAGCGCGGTGTTCGTCCAAAGTACTACCGACTGGAAAAAATGCCCGTCCGCGGCGCTGCCCGAATATGCGTTCATCGGACGTTCAAACGTAGGCAAATCCTCGCTCATCAATATGTTGGTTCAAAACGGGAAACTTGCCAAAACATCCTCAAAACCAGGGAAAACGCAGACCATCAACCACTTTCTCATCAACAAAGACTGGTATCTCGTGGACCTCCCGGGCTATGGGTATGCCTCCATCTCCAAGACGATGCGCGAGCAATGGCAGAAGATGATCAGCGACTACCTCCGTTTCCGCGAGAACCTGAAGATTGTCTTCGTCCTGATAGACTCGCGTCTGGACCCTCAGAACATAGACCTTGAATTTATCGACAACTTGGGAGAAAACGGCATTCCTTTCGCCCTTGTTTTCACCAAAACAGACAAACTATCGGCCGGCAAAGCGCAAGGCAACATCCAACGTTACAAGAACCGGCTTTTGGAGACATGGGAAGAACTTCCGTACATCATATCATCTTCGGCTGCCACAGGGAAAGGGCGGGAAAACATCCTTTCTTACATCGACCGCATCAACCAACAATATAACCAAAACAACAAGGCACAATGAGGAAAACACTTGTCATCGTCTGCATTATGGCGGCATGCCTTTCGGGATGCCGCTCCGTGAAAGAGACCACATCGACCGGAGACCTTTGCAACATCAAATGGACTCTTGTCGCCATCGACGGGAGAGACATCGACACGGCGGCTTGTGAAAAGAAGCCTTACATCGTATTTGAGCATGACGGAAGTTACCACGGCAACTTCAGCTGCAACGCATTTTTTGGTAATTACCGCCAGAAAAAACAGAAAATAGCGCTTTCCTACAGCGGCGCCACCAAAATGCTTTGCAGCCGGATGAACACAGAAGATGCTATGATGAAAGCCTTGAAGAAAGAAATCGACTCCTTCATGTTGTCAGGAAACACCTTGACACTTTTCTCCGGCAAAAAAGAAACGATGCGCTTCGTGGACGGTGGGGAACCGGACAGCGAAGAGTAGGTATGCGGCACGGTTTTCGCTTGTAACCTCCGTCCGCAAGAGCACGAAATGAAAAGTTTGATTTTCTCGGCTGCCGCACGAACAGACCTGCATTACAATGCGTTCCAAATTTCAGTTTCAGGTCTGAAGTTCCGGGAGCAATTATGCTAAAATGTCCAATACAAGGCGAAAGAGGATGTCGAAACAGTTCGAATGGTGAGAGTTTTTCATCCCAGATAAATGTCGAGAAAGCCTTCCGGAGTTTTTACGTAAAGGATACGGTTTTCGCGGTCAACCTTGTCGATGAACTGCCGGTTTGCAGGAATGAGGACTTCCTTGCCGGCGGCATCTACGGACATGAGCGGATTGTTGCTTATTTCCAGAAATGAGGTGCAGATGCCTATGTCGCCATGTTGAATGTCAATTACCTTGAATCCGATGACTTCGTGAAAATAAAAGCGGTCGTCGGGCAGTTTGGGGAGTTCGTCGAGTGGCAGGTAGAGATCCACCCCCACATAGTCGCGCACCTCCTCCGGGGGAATGTCCTTGAAATAGAGAATGAACTGGCCGTTGCTGCGATAGGTCAGTTCTGAAATGGTGTAGGGTATCTTTTCTCCTTCAAGATCAAGGAACACGTCTGAAAGGGAGAGATAGTTCTCGGGATGGTCGGAATCAAAAAAGGCACATAGACCACCTTTCAGTCCGAAAGGTTTGGTCAATGTGCCTAAATAGAAAAAGCCGTCGTCCATTATGCTTCAGCCGGAGCGGATTCTTCGGCTGCGGGAGTCTCTTCGGCCTCGGTTGCGGTTTCTGCAGCGGCGGCAGCAGCGGCAGCCTCTTCGGCGGCCTTTGCAGCGGCAGCGGCAATCTCGGCGTTGCGGGCGGCGATCTTGGCTGACATGGCCTCCTTGACTTTGACTTCAGCCTCGAGGCGTGCTTTCATAACCTTGCGGGCCTTGTCGGCTTCTTCACGCACAACGTTGTTCAGTTTGCTGTCTTTTTCCTGCTTCCAGGCTTCGAATTTCTGCTTTGCCTGCTCTTCGGAAAAAGCTCCCTTTGCGACACCGCCTTTAAGATGCTTCATCATATAGACACCTTCGCGTTTGAGAATCGAACGGGCTGTGTCAGAAGGCGTGGCTCCTACTTCCACCCAATACAGCGCTCTCTCGAAATTGATGTTGAGGGTTGCGGGATTGGTCAGTGGATTGTAAGTTCCAAGATCTTCGATAAAACGTCCGTCACGTGGTGCACGACCATCCGCAATTACAAGATGGTAAAAAGGTTGGTTCTTTTTACCGCGTCTCTGTAATCTGATTCTTGTTGCCATAAACTTATTATTTGATTGATTATTTAAAGTCGGCAAAAATACAAAAAAAAACAATTGGCAATTTTATTATTTTTGCACCCCCTCAACCTTATATGAATAGCGTGTTCAGAATACCGATAATCAGGAATGTGCAGTTTAGGACACTCTTTGCCGCTGCCGTGCTGCTGTTCCCATTGCCCGGAATGTCACAGTTCTATAACGGTTCAAATGTCAGTTTCGGTAAAAACCGGGTCCAACACCAGCATTTCAATTGGCAGTTCATGCGCGCCGAACAGTATGATGTCTATTTCTATCCTACCGGTAAGGCTCTTGCCCAATATGTCTATTGCAAAATACCCCAATATATTGCTGAAATTGAAGGTATGCTCCGTTATTCTTCCAGAAACAAAATCCAAATCATTGTCTATAATACGCAGGCGGATTTCCGGGAGTCTAACTTTGCTTACGACAACGACGATTTCTACAATCAAGGCGGCATCACCAATATCTACGGCAGCAAAATGTATGTCTATTTCGATGGAAACAGGGCTCATTTCGACCGTATGATACGGAGCGGCGTTATGAACATTTACGTCCATTGGCTGATACAAGGCGCTTCTGTCGGCGCGAATATGTCTTACGATTATCTGATGAATGTACCTAACTGGTTTTTCAACGGTCTGGCTTCTTTTTATGGTGAAACCTGGAACAGTGAGGTGGATGCACATGTGAAAGATGGTATTTTTACAAAAAGATACAGGGATTTTGGCGAACTGCCGCCCGGCGATGCCACATACGCAGGTCACTCGTTCTGGAAATACCTCACGGATACCTATGGGAAAGACATCATTGCCCGTTCTCTTTATGCCATCAAGGTGACAAAGAATGTTGCAAGAGGCTTTTCGTATGCGACGGGTGTCCCATACAAGACGCTGATGGAAAACTGGTTGAAGTACTTCAGCGTGATGTATTACCCGGATTTGAACAGGGAGATGCCCTCGGGAAATGGAATTGTGAGAAAACCCAAGTCAAAACGTCTTTACGACCATATTGTGTTTTCCGCCGACAGCGGGATGTATGCGTTTGTGACGAATGAGTCCGGACAAGTTCGGGTCTGGCTTCAGAGGACAGACCGCCGCCGCCCCGAGTGTATCCTCCGAAAATACAGCAAAACGGAAGACAACGCCGACTTGTCATATCCTTTGTTGGCATGGCACCCGCAAGATTCCATTCTTGGGATGACTTTCGAGTCGCAAGGGCATTGCTTTTACCGCACTTACGACCTCCGCACCCGCAAATGGCAGAAACGTTTTCTGGTTGACGTGGAGAAGATTACATCATGGTGCTATGCCGATGACGGCAAGACGATGCTTTTCTCCGGATTCAAGAACGGACAGTCTGACCTGTTTGTTTATAGTTTCCTCTCGCGCTCTTTCCATAATCTTACCAATGATTTTTATGACGACTATGCTCCAATATTCTTAAAGGGGAATGACCAGATTGTCTTTTCGTCCAATCGCCCCCGCGATTCAGTTGGGCTGGCTGATGCGTTTTATGAAGCAGAACCCCTGCCGGCCTTCGATCTGTTTCTGTTTCAATATGGCAGAAAAGACCCCGCATTGATCCGGGTGACGGAGTCTTTTTCTGCAAACGAATATGATGCCTTGAGAATTGACGACCGGCGTATTCTTTTCTTGGGCGACAACAACGGTATCGTTAATCAGTATGCCGCCGAATTTGACAGTGCGGTCAGCCGTGTCGATACGGCAATCCATTATGCTTTTTATGCTGATATTCATCCAGTTACAGATGCCGGTCTCAACACTTCGTGCCACGGATATGATTCGACGAACCGGACGACTGCCCGCATTATGCTCAAAAACGGAGTCCGGGGCATCTATACGCAGCCTCTCGATTTGTCTGTGAAAACAATGGCAGAGCCTTCACCATTCTATCGCAGCGTTTTGGCCGACAGGAAAACACCACCCGCAGATACGTTGAAGACCGATTCCGTAGCAGAAAAGCCGAAATGTGAACCGCCCGTTGCCAGCGGTTACCGGGTGCAATACTCCATCAACAAAGTGATTACGCAGGCGGATTTCAGTTTCCTCAACACCTCGTACCAACAGTTTGAGGGCGGAACGTCTCCGATTTACCTGAATACGGGTTTTAATGCACTCTTCATGATAGGGATAAATGATCTTTTTGAGGATTATAGGATTACAGGCGGATTCAGAGTGGGGGTAGATAACAATTACGAGTTTATGTTGAGCTATGAAAATCTGTCGCGACGGCTCGACAGGCAGATAGTGGCTTACCGGCAGGCTCTCACTTCGGATGTCGGAAATTATCTGTATAAGCAAAAGTCAAACAGTTTGTTCTACATTCTCAAATTTCCGTTTGATAAGGTTAACAGTTTGCGTTTTACAGTTAAGGGGCGTTACGAGACGAACGTGGTGTCGGCATTGAGCGACAATACGCTGAAAATGCCAGACACGCATCATTTATGGGCCGGAATTAAACTGGAGTATGTTTTCGACTCTTCAAAAGAGTTGTGCGTCAACTTGTGGCGGGGAACGAAACTGAAACTATTTGCCGAATACGAGCAACGGGCCGAGAAGGATACCCGCAGCCTATTTGTTGTCGGGGTCGATGCGCGGCACTCGTTTAAGATTTATCGGAATATGACCGTCGCCGTTCGTCTTGCCGGCTCAACCAATTTGGGCTCTGCAAGGCTGGTGTATTATATGGGGGGCGTCGACAATTGGATAAATGCCAAATTTGACAGCGATATTACCGTTGACGAGTCAAAAGGATACGCTTACCAGACTTTGGCAACCAATATGCGTGGGTTTAAGCAGAATATCCGGAATGGCACCTCCTTTGCTCTGCTTAGCTGCGAGTTGCGTATCCCTTTTGTGCAACTCATTGCCGGTCACCAAGTATCTTCAGGTTTCTTGAACTCGTTGCAACTTAATCTGTTTGGAGATGCCGGAACGGCATGGACAGGCTTGACACCATACTCTGAAGACAATAGTTTATACACCCGGCAAATTGACCGCGGCCCTGTGTCAGTTGTAGTCAAAAGGCAAGTTGACCCTATCATCGGCGGCTTTGGAGCCGGACTCCGTTTTTCGTTGTTCGGCTATTTCCTGCGTCTCGATTATGCCTGGGGCGTTGAAGATTTGAAGATCGCCGATTCTAAAGGGATGTTTTTGTTCTCAATCGGCACCGATTTCTGAAAACGGAGCCGTGGCTCTGTCAAAAATGCCGTTCATATAGGCAATAGCCATCCCGTAGTTGGATACCGGTATTCCACGGTCAACGGCTGGCTTAAGTCTGACTTTCAGTTGCCGTTGTGTGAGCATGCAGCCGCCGCATTGGATTACCATAGCATATTTTGAAATGTCGGGCAGGCTGTTGAGCCCTGAAACAAAGTCGAAATCCAGTTTTTTGCCCGTATATTGCTTGATCCACCGGGGGAGTTTGTGCCGGCCAATGTCCTCGCAGGATGTCTGGTGCGTGCATGATTCAAGCATCAAAACTCGGTCGCCGTCATCCAGTTTGTCGAGATAGGGCGTTCCGGCGAGATAATGTTGAAAGTCGCCTTTATAATGGGCGAGTACGATGCTGAACCCTGTGAGCGGGACGGTCTCCGGAACTTCTTTGGCTACGCGGCCGAACATCTGACTGTCGGTGACGGCTAACTTCGGAGCAGGATTGGAGGCAAGGTAATCCCGTACTTTGTCCTCTTTCAACACCACGGCTATGGCATTGTGGTCCAGAATGTCGCGGATGAGTTGCACCTGTGGCAGAATGAGCCGTCCCTCCGGCGCTTCGGTGTCAATAGGGGTGACGAGTAATACGGTGTCGCCTTCCCCGACAAGGCCGCCCAACAGCGAGTGCGCCACGTATGCAGTGGTGGGCATCAGTTTTACCAGTTCGTTGAGCATTTCAGGAATCCCGGCATGGGTTTGCGCACTGACATTCCATATTCTGTGCCCGTCAATTTCTTTGTTGTCAGGAACCTGTATGTCAGACTTGTTGTTGACCAGCAGATAGGGGATGTCGTATTCGCGAAGTTTGGAGACTAACGACTCTTCAGGGATGTCATATTCGCCTTGCGAGATGACCACAATGGCAAAGTCTATGATTTTGAGGATCTCCATCGTTCTTTGGACGCGTTTTTGACCGATGTCCCCCACGTCGTCGATGCCAGCCGTGTCGATGAGCACCGCCGGACCGATGCCGAATATTTCTATGGATTTCTTTACAGGGTCGGTTGTGGTGCCGGCAAGACTGTCAACAATGGCGATATCCTGTCCGGTGATGGCATTGATCAGTGAACTTTTTCCGTTGTTTCGTCGTCCGAAGATGCCAATGTGTGGCTTGTTCTCGTTTCCTTTCATAATGGTAGAAGATGTGATGGGTCAGGACACTATTTCACCGAAAAGGTCATACTCGCCAGCGTCAAAGATGCGAACATTGTAAAACTCTCCGATGCGGAGCGGCTGGTTTTTGGCAATCAGTACACCATTGTCCACATCGGGAGAGTCAAATTCCGTGCGCCCGACATAGTGGCTTCCGGTCTCTCTGTCGATGATGGTCTCGAATGTTTGGCCGACTTTCTGCCGGTTCAGTTCTAAAGAGATTCTTTCTTGCAGTGTCATCAGTTCGTCAAGGCGTTTGCGTTTCTCGTTTCTCTTTATTGGGTCGCCCAGTGAATATGCCGGTGTGCCTTCTTCCTGCGAATAAGAGAAAACGCCTAAACGGTCGAAGCGTACCGCTTTCACAAAGTCAACCAGTTCTTTGTGTTGTGCATGGGTTTCGGTAGGATAACCGGAAATGAGGGTCGAGCGCAGGGCAATGCCGGGAATTATATCGCGAATGTGCGCAATCAAGTCGTAGATATACTGTGAACTTCCGCCGCGCCGCATGCTTTTCAGTGTTTCATCGCTGATGTGTTGTATCGGAATGTCCAAATAGCGGCAGTATTGCGGATAAGTCTTCATGATATCCAGTATTTCCATTGGAAAATTGAGCGGGTAGGCATAGTGCAGACGGAACCAGCGGATGCCTTTCACTTGTGCCAGTGCTTCCATCAAGCGAGCCAGTTCGCGCTTGCCGGTCAAGTCCATACCGTAATAAGTCAGGTCTTGGGCAATGAGCATCACCTCTTTGACCCCTTGATCTGCCAGTTGCTGCGCCTCTTCGGTCAGCAGCGAAATGGGCTTCGACACCTGACGGCCCCGGATGAGCGGAATGGCGCAATAGGAGCATTGGTGGTCGCAACCCTCCGAAACTTTCAGGTAGGCGTAGTGACTGGGCGTTGACAAAAGCCGTTTTGAAGTGCCGAGCAGTCGGAATGAGGGATCCTGTACCATTTGGTGCAGTTCCGCAAAAGTGTACAACTCGTCCACTTCTGGCAATGCCTCTTTGAGTTCGTCTTTACAACGCTGTACCAAACATCCCATAATGTAAAGTCTGCCCGTGTGTCGCTTTTTCTTCTTCGCTATCTGCTCAAGAATCGTGTTGACGGACTCTTCACGGGCATCGTTGATGAAACTGCACGTGTTTACAATGACTACGTCTGCCTTGACCTCGCTTTCAAACAGAACCGTATGCCCCTGCCGCCGCAGTTGTGCGCCTATCACTTCGGAGTCCACAATGTTCTTGGAGCATCCGAGCGTAATGATGTTGATGGTCATGTCCCGACTTTAGTTTGTCTTGTATTCGTAAGCGACATCGGCAAGGTCTGCATTGGCTTTGATGATCTTTTGCTTCAGTCCGGCCTTGTGCTGCAGCACTTTTTCGCGTATGGCGGGGTCTCCGGCGGCAAGAATCTGCATAGCCAAGATGGCGGCGTTTTGAGCGCCGTTGATGGCTACGGTAGCCACGGGAATGCCCGGAGGCATCTGGATCATGGCAAGGGCGGCATCCATGCCGTCCAAAGAGGATTTGATGGGCACCCCGATTACAGGCAGTGGCGTGAAGGCTGCAATGACACCGGGCAGATGGGCTGCCATACCGGCACCGGCAATGATGACCTCGATGCCGCGCAGGTGTGCAGTCTTGGCATACTCGGCAACCTCGTCGGGCGTGCGGTGCGCAGACAAAGCCAAAACTTCAAATGGAATCTCATTGTTGTCCAAGAACTTGCAGGAAGCTTCCATAACCGGAAGATCGGACGTGCTGCCCATAATGATACTGACGCGTGCTTTCATATTGTTATTCTACGTTTTTAAAATCTGCAAAAGTATATAAAAACTTGTTGCCGCGACAGATAAACCGACAGATTACTTTCAAATTGCTGTCATAGTTGGACTTTCAATGATATTATTATTGGAACATTATAATATCGAAACAATCATCCGCATCATTCGGAACAGTTTTTCCAAAAGAATGCATTCTGACACAAACTTTGAGCAGCGGGCATGTTCTTTTGTGGATTGAAAGGCCAAGATGGTATTCCGGAACAGTGTGTTTATTGTCGAACTTCCGAGTTTATAGGAGGTTAGATGAAGAAATGTTGTTTTATCCCGTGCGAAAAAAATTAAGAATGACTTTGGGAAAGAAAAATAGTTTATTTTTGCGATTTAAAAATAATATTTTTATGTATAAAAATCTATCAATTATGGACGAAACAGAAAGCAATGTAAGTTTTTTCAGATTCGAGGATTTGCGAATCTATGCTAAAGCAATAGACTATACCACTTGGCTGTATGACAAGCTTATTCCTTCTGTAGAGGAAGAGCGACTGAAAAGTTTTCTCAAAGAAGAACTTCTGAAATCGGCTCAAAATATCGCTCTGAATGCGGCAGAAGGCTCGTCGCGGAATAAGACCCAATTCCTATACTATTTGAAAATGGCCAAGAGTTCGGTGCGCGAATGTGTAGTCTATACAGAACTGATTTCACGACAAGGGCTATTTAGCGAAAACGACAAGGAGTATAGCAGAAATCAGTTGAAAGAGTTGACCAAGATGATTGGTTCGCTCATATATTCACTTTCACGTATCCAAAACAATGCAGGAGATGAAAAAAGAGATGAACCGGAGGATGCTCTTCCGGACATCAGATACTGAGATTGTTAGGACATCATCAAACTATAATCCGGTCATGAGGAATGTCCGGATTGTTTTTTTTATACCTTTGCCGTTTTCTAATTATGAAGTTATGAAGAGAATATTTTCTGTGATAGGGTTCTTTGCGCTGACACTTACCCTTGCAGCAACCCCCATTTCGCACTATGCTTTGTTGAATGAGGCAAAACAGATGTTCTTGCAGAAAGCCTCGCTGTCTGCCGTCCACGTGGGGACACCGGAGGTAAAGGACTGTGGTTTTGTGGTGCGAGGCGGCGATACCGTGCTGGCCGTAGTCAATTTCAGCAAAGGTTTCATCATCCTGGATGTGACAGGCGAAGAGACCTCCGTAAGAGCATACTCCTTTACATACGGCTTTGACCTCGACAACTTGCCGCCTGCCGCGAAACTCTGGCTCGACCTTTATGCTCAATCGGCCATGCATTCTGACAAACAGGCCAATGATCTATCGTCAAACTGTGGAATTGTCAGCAATGACGGCGGGAATTATGCTGCCTACGTTCGCCCTTTGGTGACCGCCGTGTGGGACCAGACCAAGTATTACAACAGCTATTCTCCCGTTGATGCGGCAGCAGATGCCGCTTACGACTACCGTACACCCAACGGATGTGTGGCCGTGGCCATGGCTATGATTATGTACTATTACCGCTACCCGCGACAAGGCACCGGCAGCCATACCAACTATTCTTCCTACGGCAACTATTATGTCAATTTCTCGCAGCAAAACTATTTTTATGAGTCTATGTGCGACAAACTCGACTATTACAATGATGAGGTGGCTAAGCTGATTTTCCATTGTGCGACTTCTGTTGATATGATGTATGGACCCAACGGCTCCGGCAGTTATAGTTTCAAGGTCCCTGATGCTATGATTGACCATTTTGGATATGCCAATACTTGCCAGTATGTGACCCGAAACAGCTATGGCAACGAGCAATGGAAAAACTTGCTCAAAGAGGAACTTAATGCAGGCCGGCCTATGTATTATTCGGGCAGCAATGACGAGGGCGGCCATGCCTTTGTGTGTGACGGCTACAACAGCGACGATTTCTTCCATTTCAATTTCGGGTGGGGCGGCAATTCAAATGGCTACTATATGCTCCAGAATAACGATACCGTCCAGAATGCCATTGGCGGTTATTCTTCTGGACAGGCGGCGGTGATCGGAATTTATCCCGCCGACAATTCTTACCCATATCATTGTTCAGAACAGGTTGTCAAAAGCTCAAACGGCTCTCTTGAGGATGGCAGCAACAGTTCTTCCTACCCCAACAATGCCCATTGTACTTATGTTATCACGGCTGACAGCATGATTTCTGCTACGGTCAATCTGCAATATCTGCACACACAAGCCCGGCATGACTCGCTGTCGTTCTGGAACCGTCATCCAAACAATGGAGATCTCCTGCTTTCTCTTTCTGGCGATGTTGAGAATGCCTCCTATCATTTCGATACAGACAGTCTGTACATCACATTCACAAGTGATGAAGCCGAAACCGGAGAGGGCTGGCGTCTTGAGTATTCTGTGGAACAGGAAACTCTCCCGTGCGGCGGTCTCATCATCAGGGATTATTCCGGCACAATCTCAAAGTGGGGGACCCCATCCGGATACCATCCCAATGCCCGTTGCTTCTGGCTTCTTAAATTGCCTGAAGCCACACAAATAGCGGTGTCGTTTTCTAAGATGGACATCAGCCCGGAAGACAGGCTCTATTTCTACGACAGATACTTCACCCCATCACGGCTGCTCGCTTCTTATACCGGCTCAACGCTCCCTCTTGATGCGGTGTTCAATACCCAAAACCTATCCGTGCTTTTTGTTTCTGACAATTATAAAGAAGCAAAAGGCTTCGAGTTCTCTTGGCAGGCAGATGGTGACCCCGCCGGAATACCCTCTGAAGATAGCCCTGAATGCCGCATATACCCTAACCCCGCCTCGGACTTTTTTTGCCTGCAATTGCCAGATAACTTCCAAACGGGAATCGTAAAAGTCTATGACTTGCTTGGAAAAATGGTCTGTTATGCCGATTTGAAAGTCGGAAACAACAATACAATTCATGTTCATAATTGGCCCAATGGTTTATACCTGGTGAATATTATTGTTGATAATAAAGTATTTATGCAAAAAATCAACATCCAGCATTAATTGAAAACCAAAATGAATAGAGCGTGTTTTTTTTCTGAAAAAAATAAGGGGAGTAGAATAGGAGGGTATTGAAAAAAGTGTACTTTTGCACGCCTTAAACGAATTGCCCTGTGGTGTAATGGTAGCACAGCAGATTCTGGTTCTGTTTGTATGGGTTCGAGTCCTATCGGGGCAACTGACAAAAGCACACGAGACAAGTGTGCTTTTTTTATGTTCAATCAAATTTAATAAGAATGTTTGTCATTGGCATAGCAGGAGGCTCGGGCTCCGGAAAGACATCAGTTGTCCGCAAGATTATACAAATGATCCCTGAAGGGCGTGTGTGTGTGCTTCCGCAAGACGCTTATTACAAAGATAACGGCAACTTGACGCAAAAAGAGAAAGAAAACATTAATTTTGACCACCCCTCTTCCATCGAATGGCCGCTGCTGATTGAACAAATCCAAACTCTTAAGGCGGGTGAAAGTGTTGAAATGCCAACCTATTCCTACATCACTTGCGCTCGCGGCAAGGAAACGGTCCGTGTGGCGCCTTGTGATATCCTGATAGTGGAAGGCATTCTCGTCTTTACAGAAACAGAACTATGCAACTTGTTTGACCTTAAGGTTTTTGTGGATACGGACGCCGATGAGCGGTTTATCCGCATTGCTCGCCGCGATGTGCTGGAACGCGGTCGTGAACTCGAGAGGTCCATTAGGCATTATCAGGAATTTGTAAAGCCGATGCACCAACTCTTCATCGAGCCGTCAAAGCGGTTCGCTGACATTATTATCCCGGTCGGGGGCAACAATGAGGTGGGCATAGACATCATAGTCTCCAAGATTAAGCATAAACTGGGTATGCTATAACCGTTTTGCCGGCAAAGCGCGGATTCAGTAAAGAGGTCAGATTATTGTGACGGCTTTGCTATGTTTTCTGCTGCTGCTTTTTAGCGGCGGGAAACAGAACGTTGTTCAAGATAAGACGATAGCCTGCTGAATTTGGGAACAGGTTGAGATCGGTCGGCGGGTCGTTTACCAAATGTTGGTAGTCTTCAGGGTCGTGACCCGAGTAGAATGTCCAGGTCCCCTTCCCGTATTCTCCGTGGATGTATCTGGCCTCGTTGAACTGCGCTGCTTCACCCATAATGGTTACGGTGGGCTTGATGCGTTCTTTACGGAAAGCCGTGGTCTGCCCCATAAATCCCGGGATGACTTTCAAATGGTTTTGGCACAGCATCGTAGGAACAGGGTCCCATTTTGCGGAGAAGTCAAAAAGGGTGAAGAAATCGTTGCTTTTGTTGGTCAGATGTACGGATGTTTTCACATCAATATCGGAGATTTCATAAACATAAGGGTTGGTTTCAATGATGAAATCTGTGAAAGCGAAGCAATTGTCGTAATTGAGTTTCTTTTGAGCCTGCGGGTCCATTGGGTCTCCGTCAAACATCACATCGCAGATGTCGATGCCATCAGCAGACAAGGCAACGTCATAACTGTCAGGCCCGGAGCACATGGCAAACAGATAACCGCCGCCGGCGACAAAATTGCGGATGCTTTTGGCAACGGCAAGCTTCATCTGCGAAACTTTTGAAAACCCCAGCCGCAATGCACGCTCTTCGTTTTCTTTGACATCGTCTTGATACCATTTTGCGTTGCGGTAATTCGCCCAGAACTTTCCGTATTGCCCCGTGAAGTCTTCGTGGTGCAGATGCAGCCAGTCATATTTGGGAAGTTCACCCTTGACAACCTCTTCGTCATAGATTACAGTGTAGGGTATTTCGGCGTAGGTGAGAACCAATGTGACAGCGTCGTCCCACGGAAGTTTGTTTTTCGGAGAATATACGGCTATCTTGGGTTCTTTAGTCAGTCTGATCTCGTTCATGTTGTTCTCTACCGCTGCAATCTCGTTCTGGATCTGCTGCGCCTGTATGTCTGCAATTACCTGATAGGAAACACCTCTGACCCGACATTCGTTTTCTATCAAAGATGAATAGGCGCACATAAAACTTCCGCCCCGGTAATTCAACAGCCAACTCATGTCTATCTGGTTCGAAACAGCATAGTATGCTATACCGTATGCTTTCAAGTGATTGCTCTGCTCCAAGTCCATAGGTATCAAGATGTAAGAACAGAAAACGGGAATCAGTTGGAAGAACAGCAGTATGGTGCAAAAGATTTTTTTCATTGTTGTTGATGTCTCGTTTTTATAGGTTAACGGTGTACAGATTGTGTGCAGTGTCTAACAGGAGCAGACGGTTGCCCGACAAACGGAAATCTCTTGCCTTTATTGTTTCGGGTCTGTATATTGTCTTAAACTCCATTCGTTGACGGTTATAATGGTAAATGGTGTTGTCTTTCAGATAGTAAAGGTCGTTTCCGCTTGTTTGAACACTGCTGACACCTGACATTGGCATTTTGCGGAGAAAAGTGCCGTAAGCGTCAAACCAGTATATTCCTTCCGTGGTGTCAATCAGTAGGATGTTGTGTTCCGGAATGATGGCGATTTTGTTGGCATCAACGTCTTCGGGAAGATTTATGTATGTCCGGCTCAGGATGTTAAGGTCAAGGTCGGCAAGCAGCAATTCCTGATTGGACTTGTCAAAAAGCACCATACGGTCCGTGCTTGTCATAGCAGTGGCTGTTATGGTGGTCAAATTATTGACCGCCAGGTCAATGTCACCCGAAATGCAGGCCAAGTTGTTGTCCAGAATTTGGATGATTCCAGCCGTTTGGTAGAACACTTGGATTCGCGAGGGTATCGAGGCATCAACCGAGGCGATTCCGCCCAATGACGGAGCACTGTGTTGCAAGGTTTTTTCGCCAGATGTGTTGAATTTAACCAGTTCACAGCCATTCCAACAATAGATGAACCCGCGAATGTCAATGGTGAACCCATCTGCGGTTTGGCCTGCAAAAACAAGTCGCTCTTGAGCGTCAAGCGGGTCAAGAGCGACAAGATATAATATAAGTACAAGAAAAAGTCTCTTCATCAGAATTTAGAACTTGCAGCCTACGGTGGCCACAATGCGGTGCGTCGTGCTGCTGGTCAAGACGGCATTTTCACTGCTGCTGCATGCTGGCGTGTTGTAAAGCCAGAAACTGTCGTTGCTGTATCTGAGCACGTAGGCGAAGTCAAAAAAGAAAGACTTTGCGTGAATGCCGAAACCAAGAGAGCCAGAGTGTGCCGAAGCGTTGTATCTTGAATCAACCAACTTGTAAGGTGAGGTCTTGTAGTTGTAACCTGCACGGATGGCAAATTTGGAGGAAAGGTTGACTTCTGCCCCGATTTTCACTGTATGAACTGCCCCATATTTTTCGGAGATTGTTTCATTTTCGCCAGTGAAGATATAGTCGTCTGAATAGAGATTGGCCATTGAGTAGTCTGTAAATTCATATTCTGCTGAAACGAAAGCCCTTTTCTGGATGAGAAAAGCCGTGCTGATGTTGCATCTCAATGGTGTTGACAGGGAAAAATCAAAGGCGTTGTCATAGTCGAACACGCCGGAGTTCTTGCCGTTTGTGTAATAGGAAATCATCTCTCTGTGGTAAGAGTCTTTGATCCTCCAGAAGAAAGTCGGGCTTTGGAAAGCCGCACCGAGACGTACGAAGTTGACAGGTTGATAAATGACTCCAAGTTTCAGGTTTACTCCGCTGCCACTGTTTTTCTGCTTTGAAACTGTAGTGAATGAGGTGATGCCTTTTGCCACAACGTCCTCTTCGGTTGCGGTTTCTGAATAGGTGATTTTTTCGGTGTAGTCCAGCATCGGAATGCCGAGGGTCCCGCCGATGTAGAGTTTGTCGCTGAAATTGCCTCCGAAAGTGAACGATAGCTCATCGATAGCCCCGGAGGTCTTGATTACGGCATCATGTTTGAGTTTGGCGTTGTCGAAATTGCTGTAATATTGGTTTCCCATCCCAGGCAAGGTGTCAATCATCCAGGTGTTGAATGCCAACAAGTTGTCACCGGTAAGGAAATTGTATGCCGTACCGTTGGCTTGATTCAGAATGGGTTGCACCATAGAAACGGACGCATTCCCGTTGACTCTGAAGGTGTTGTTGTAGTCCATGATGCGGTTGTATCCGAAACCGAAGTGCCAGAAGTTCCAGTTTGAGTTTTCAATGCGCTGGCTGCAGACGATTCCGACCTGCGGGACGGTATATTTGAGACTTTGCGTAGGACTGCTGGTGTTGAAGTAGTTGGACGAATTTTTTGAAAATGATATGGTTAACGGTGTAAACGACACTTCATTGCGTTTGTACAGGCTGATGGCAGCAGGGTTGCTGTTCAGGGCAGAGAATTCGCCGCCTGTGGCACTGAATGCGCCGCCTGCCCCCATATATCGGGCTGTCCCTTGATATTCCGTCTGCGAGAATCGGAACGCTTCATAGTCGCCTTGCGCCCAAACGGATCCGAATATACAGATTGATGCTATGATACAGAATATTTTCTTCATTTCTTGCTTGGTTTTTCAGGTTGGTGTTGTACTTATCTTCTTGAACTGCGCGAAGTGTTGCCGCTACTGTATGATGAACGTGATGAATTGCTGCTGAACGACGAGCGTGAAGTGTTGCCGCCGCTGTAAGAACTTCTCGATGAGGAAGAACCATTGCTTCTGTTATACGAAGAAGAGGATGATCTTGATGGAGTGCTGCTATAGCCGGACGACCTTGCCGAAGAGGTGCTTTGTCTGGTCTGGGTAGAAGACGAACTGGCGGGGGTGCTGGTCTGTCTGCTGTTGTAAGACGAGGATGTCGAGGGTTTTGAGGTTGATGTGGAACCGCTGCTGTAACTTGACGGTCTTGCCGAAGAGGTGCTTTGTCTGGTCTGGGTAGAAGACGAACTGGCGGGGGTGCTGGTCTGTCTGCTGTTGTAAGACGAGGATGTCGAGGGTTTTGAGGTTGATGTGGAACCGCTGCTGTAACTTGACGGTCTTGTCGAAGAGGTGCTTTGTCTGGTCTGCGCAGAAGACGAATTGGCGGGGGCACCGATTTCTTTGTGTGTGTGTGTGGATGCTGGGCGGGTTCCCGTAGTCGTCTGTCCTGTTGTTGTGCCGCTGAAGTCGGACGCTGAAGATGAGGTTTGTCTTGTTGGAGTGTCTGCCTTTGTGGCTGATGTGACTTTCTGATTTTGAGAAGATGTGGTGGTTGTTGGACGAGAGGGTGATGAAGAAGGTACTCTGCTGCTCAACGTTTCATATCTTTGGTTGAACGATGATGCACCCGAAACAGAAGAATAACGGTTTGCGTTGTCGTTGTTGCCATAGTTCGGACGGCTCAGGCCTTCGGGCCTTTCTCCACGGCCGTTCGATGCAAGTGTGTTGCCGGTAGAGACGCCAATGTTGTTGCGGTGGCCATAGTAGAACGAATGGTTCGGGTCAAGTTTGTTGTGGTAATAGTCAATCGCCCAGTTATGATGCGGTTTGTGCCAGCCCCATCCATGTCCATAGTAATGCGGGCGGTAGCAGTCCCACCCCCAACCATAGTGGAAACCGTAGTCGTAACGTCCATAGTGATAGTAGTAAGGACGATAATAATAGGTCGGCCACCACCAGTTGTAACCCATATAGATACTCAAGCCCCAGTTTGACGGAGTGCGGTCGTACCAATACATATTAGTGAAATAAGGGTCGTAGAAAGCCCATCCGCTGTATGTGTTTGTGTAGAAACGGCGGAGGTTCGACGTGTAATAGTAGTCGTAGAAGTCGTCCTCGTTGTAGTAATAGGTGGTGCTTGTGCTTCCGTCGTTGTATGTCATGTAGGTGACGGAGTCGGGAGCAGGGGTCTCTTCACGGTAAACCACGGTGTTGCTGTTGTTGGAACTGCCTCTCTTTATTACCTTGTATTGAGTGTCGTTTGACGAGGTGTAGATGTCATCGTAATAGGCGAAAGTACCCACATTACAAGATGTCATGGCGCAGATTGCTGACAGCAAGATGATTAAAAATTGTTTTTTCATGATAACCTCCTTTTGGCTTTATTTTTAGTATTTTTGCATTTCAAATTATATCATTACGTCTTTCAGTAAGACGGCAAAGATACTAAAAAGTTAATTCAATAATACAACTAAATATAGTTAAAGATACTTATTATGGCTAAAAATTTTTCCACAAGGGAAGAGAATTACTCGCAATGGTATAATGATATTGTCAAAAAGGCAGACTTGGCCGAGAATTCGGCGGTGCGTGGATGTATGGTGATAAAACCTTACGGGTATGCGATATGGGAGAAAGTTCAGTCCACGCTCGACAAGATGTTTAAGGATACAGGTCACGTGAACGCCTATTTCCCGATTTTCATTCCCAAGTCGTTTTTCAGTCGCGAGGCCAGCCACGTGGAAGGTTTTGCCAAGGAATGTGCAGTGGTGACCCACTACCGCCTGAAAAACGACCCTGAAAACGGCGGCATCGTGGTTGACCCGGAAGCCAAACTGGAGGAAGAACTTATTGTCAGGCCTACTTCGGAAACGATTATTTGGGATACATACAAAAACTGGATTCATTCATACCGCGATCTTCCGGTACTTTGCAATCAATGGGCAAATGTGGTAAGGTGGGAGATGCGAACCCGACTTTTTCTGCGTACGGCAGAGTTTTTGTGGCAGGAAGGTCATACGGCTCACGCTACACGTCAGGAAGCCGTAGAGGAAACAGAACGGATGCTGAATGTTTATGCGGATTTCGTTGAGAACTTTATGGCAATTCCAGTCATCAGAGGAGTAAAGTCGCCAAACGAACGCTTCGGAGGCGCCCTCGACACTTATTGCATTGAGGCGCTAATGCAAGACGGCAAGGCTCTACAGGCCGGGACGTCTCATTTCCTCGGACAGAATTTCGCCAAGGCTTTCGATGTGAAGTTCCTGAACAAGGATAATCAGCTGGAATATGTCTGGGCTACTTCGTGGGGCGTCTCAACCCGTCTCATCGGTGCACTCATCATGACACATTCCGATGACAACGGTCTGGTGCTTCCGCCAAATCTCGCCCCGATACAGGTGGTTATTGTCCCGATTTATAAAACGGAAGAACAACGTATGGCTATTGCCGGCAAGGTGCGCCCATTGATCGACAAACTGAATGCCTTGAACATCTCCGTCAAGTTCGACGATGACGACAGTAAACGCTCCGGTTGGAAGTTCAATGAATATGAAATGAAAGGCGTGCCGGTGCGAATCGCGATTGGTCCACGGGACATGGAAAACAACGATGCCGAGGTGGCCCGTCGCGACACACTGGAAAAACAGACCGTCTCGTTCGACTGTCTTGCTGAGCATGTTCAGCAATTGCTTGAAGACATACAGAAAAACCTCTTCAACAAAGCATTGAAATTCAGAGAAGAAAATACGAGAATGGCTGACAATTGGGAAGAATTTGTCGATTTGCTTGATAATCACCCCGGATTCATCTATGCCCATTGGGACGGAACTCCCGAGACCGAAGAAAGAATCAAGGAACTCTCCAAGGCAACAATACGCTGCATCCCATTCAATAATCCAAAAGAAGAAGGAAAATGTATCCTTACCGGGAAGCCATCGAGTCAGCGCGTCTTGTTCGCACGTGCATACTAAATTAAAATGACTGTTTTGATATGGATCCACGCATGACGGCTTTTCAGCGACTGTTGGACATAATGGACGAACTCCGGGAGAAGTGCCCTTGGGACAGCACACAGACTTTTGAATCATTGCGCTGTCTGACGATTGAAGAGACTTTTGAATTGTCAGAGGCTATATTAGACAAGAAATATGCGGATATGTCCAAAGAATTGGGTGATTTGCTGCTGCATATCGTGTTCTATTCCAAAATAGCATCTGAAAAACAATTGTTTGACATCAAAACGGTTATTGACCAACTTTGTGAAAAACTCATTCGTCGGCATCCCCACATTTATGGGAATGAACCGGTGCAGGACGCACAGCAGGTTCACGAAAACTGGGAGAAAATCAAACTTCGCAAGGAGGGAAGCCGATCTGTTTTAGGTGGCGTGCCGGGTTCCGCCCCCTCCGTCATCAAGGCTTACCGCATGCAGCAAAAGGCTAATGGCGTAGGTTTTGACTGGCAAAACGAACCCGAGGTTTGGAAGAAAGTCCAAGAGGAGATGTCAGAACTGCACGATGAGGTTGTCCGAAATGCCGAGAAGAACAGGATCGAGGATGAATTGGGCGATGTCCTCTTTTCGTTAATCAATTATGCCCGATTTGTTGATGTTAATCCGGACGATGCTCTCGAAAAAGCGAACCGCAAATTTATCCGTCGTTTTCAGTATATGGAAACGAAAGTGAAAGAAAACGGTCATGCGATGTCAGACCTGTCTCTGGATGAAATGGAACAATATTGGCAAGAAGCAAAGCAAACCGAAAAATGCTGAAAAAATGAGGGGCAAATATAATATAGTATATATAATAATATTTTGTTTTGTCTTTGCTTTCATCACAAAACTATCTGCTTTCGCCCAGAAGACCCCCAAAGTCGCTTCACTTTGCTTAAAAGCGCAACAATGTATCAATGATCACGATTTTAAGAAAGCACTGTCCTTATTGAATCAGGCAGAACAAAAAGATCCGACCTATCCGGACACCTATATCCTTAAAGGAGATCTTTTTAATTTCACCTTAAGGTCAGACTCGGCGGCGAAGTGTTATAACAAGGCCATTGAATTGCTGGGCGACCCGGATCCTATGCTCTATTACATTGCCGCAAACGAGAATGCGAAATGCGCCCAGTATGAAACTGCTTTGCACAACTATGAACTTTTTTTGCAAAAGGGCATCCAATATACGGATGTGCTTTCGGAAGCGCAGAAAGGTGTCGCCAATTGCCGTTTCGGTATTGAGGCCATGAAACACCCGGTCAAATTCCAACTGCAGAATCTCGGAGAAAATATCAATTCGGCTTGGGATGAGTCTCTGGCCGCCATCACGGCAGATGACGAAATGTTGATTTTTACCGTGAATAGGCCTAAAGACGAACATACCGTATGTGCTTTTTGTCTCAATGAAGAAGACCTTTATGTTTCGAGAAGAGGTAATGACGGTGCCTGGGGAGTACGTCAGCCGATCGGATCACCAATAAAGACCGGATATAACGAGGGCGCACAGTGCGTGTCGCCAGATGGCAAGTATCTGCTTTACACATTGTGTGATGCGGATTTCGGTATGGGCAGTTGCGATTTGTATTGGTCTAAAAAGATGGGCAACAAATGGTCACGTCCGCGCAATTTCGGTGCTCCAGTGAACACCTCGGCATGGGAAAGTCAGCCTTCAATGGCACCTGACGGAAAAACAGTCTATTTTGTTTCCTCGCGGCCCGGCGGATTTGGCGGAATGGATATCTGGAAAACCACAATGACAGCAGAGGGGAACTTTTCAGTACCCGAGAACCTCGGGCCTGCGATTAACACCCCGGGTGATGATGCCGCCCCTTTTATACATAGTGACGGACGCACGCTCTATTTTGCCTCAAACGGGCGTGTCGGTATGGGCGGGTATGACTTGTATTATGCCACGCTGCAGCCTGACGGTTCTTGGGACGAACCGAAGAACATGGGTTACCCGATAAATACACCTGCCGATGAAATCAACATCTTCATCAATGCTGCCGGCACGGTTGCCTATATGGCCTCCGACAAAGAGGGCGGCTACGGCGGACTTGATTTGTACAGTTTCGAACTTGATGATAATCTGCGTCCTAACCCGGTGACTTACCTTAAAGGAATCGTGCAGGACGCTTCTTCGCATAGACCGATAGCCGCCACGATTGAAATGGTTGACCTGAAAACCGGACAGGTGATATACAATTCTGCTTCTGATGCTGAAACAGGCGAATACCTCGCCTGTATCCAAACGGGCGAAAACATCCTTTTGAATGTTGCCCACCCCGACTACCCATTCTATTCCGAAAACTTCCAGATTGAGAAATCCTATACCGAACTTTCTCCTTATTTGAAGAACATTCAACTTCAGCGGGCTGATGTTGGCACCGTGGTGGTACTGAAGAACATCTTCTTCGATTTCAACCGTAGTGAACTGAAACCAGAGTCATACGAAGAGTTGAATCGACTTGCCGGCTATCTACGCCATAACGCAGTGAACATAGAGATTGGCGGACACACTGATGACCAAGGCACCGATGCCTATAACGACAAACTCTCGCAAGCAAGGGCAAAGTCGGTATATGAATATCTTGTCAGCCAAGGCATCCCGGCCTCACAACTCAGTTACCATGGCTATGGGAAACGACAACCGGTTGCCGACAATACTACTGAAGAGGGTAGGGCTGCCAACCGACGTACAGAGTTCAGGATAATACGATAGGCCGTCATAATCCGAAAATCACCAAAGAGTGAAAGATACCTAGAAGAAGCAGTATTGTATAAGTATGCAAAACTGCTTTTTTGTTTATTTGGAATATCACAGGAAACCGCATATAAACAAAATTATTATATATACAATATCATTTAATCAGTTATTGCCTATCAACAAAGCTGCACAGATCTAAACCAAGTCAATAAACTTTCTATCTTGAGGAAAAATAAAAAAAGAGAAGTGTGGGAAATTGAAAGAAAAAAAATGTATTTTTGCAAGTTAAAAAGATAGTATAGTGTAATGTAATCTATGGATTTAAAAGACAGAACAATAGACGAGAATAATAATAATTAATAACAATCAAAAAATAAAAGTATGAAAAAACTATTATCAATTTGCTTCGTAAGTATCTTGCTTACGATGATGGGCTGGATGACAGCTCAGGCGCAAAGTCCTAGTGGCTCATGCTGTTTTTGGATTGAGAATATGCAGCCGGAGACTTTCCGCCATATTGCCAATCTGAACGGAACAGGAATGGCTCAGGACACGAGTGCCGGCACAGATCTTGTGCTGAACAACGTGCTCAATAGGGCAAGGGTTGGTGTGACGGATGTCTATACCCTACACTTCCCGACAGATTGCGGGAACAAGGTCTCCATCGAGTGGTTACTTTACCGCGACGGGCAGCTTGTCAACGGCAATATGTCAGAATATGCTACATTCGAGATTTATACGAGGTATGCAAAACTGAACGTACAAGGAGAGTGTGAAAGCATAAGATGGCTTGGCGGACAAGTTGATAACGGTGACGGCATCTGCGGCTGTGCCGGCGGAGTCCATTTGGGTCACAACGACTTCCCGGGAGCTCGTTATGCTAACGGCGCAGCCCCGTACTATGACGAAAGCCATCTGGCCGCAGGTTATACCAACCAGATGTACACTAACAATTTCGACTATTTCTATCTGCCGTTCCTTAATGCTGAAGGTTCTCAAACCCAAATTAAAATCACGTGGAAACAGGTTGGCAACTATTCTCTCGTTATGCGTCTGCGCGAACGTACTGGCGGCACGGACTACGATTTTACATACGACGGCAGCCAGAGTGCCAGTATGCATGTTGGTGGTCATCAGAGCTGTTGCGGAGATATACTCGCACAGGATTCCATCCACTACCTCGTCACCACTTCTCACGAGAAATCAATCTGCGACGGTTCTATTTTCAACTACGGAAGACCCGAATACGCATTCTCTGAAGAAAGCCTCTACTATGTACTCTTCGGCGAAAGAACTTGCGACCACTGGAAAGTCGAACGTATCGACACCTTCCAACTCTATACCCGTATCAATCCTAATGTGATTACGAGAAATGATACACTTTGCCGTAACGACAGATTCTCTCACAATGACCTTCTTGCGCTCGCCACTCCTGTAAATCTTGATGCTCCCGGCTTCAGAGGTTATGAGCTCCTTTGGTCAAAAGACGGTGTCACATTTGACAGCCTTAACTCTATTGACCTGACGGACCTCACTAAATACGGCGACAGATCATACACATTCTTTGTAAAACAAAGAAATTATTACTATAACGGTTTCAATGACAGCATCAATTATCCTCGTGTCGAGTCTGACTCGATCCATTATTGCGAAGGCGAAACGGCAACGATAGTCATCACGGTGCGTGACCTCTACAAACCGGTTGCTAACCCTACTGCTTTTGAATATTGCAATGAAAACATTGCCGGCCAGTCTTTGACTCTTCGTGCTGCCATCGCTGAAAACGACCATTGCTCTGACGAAATCCATTGGTTCACGCTTGACGACGACGGACTTCCTACGACTGATGAGGCATACAGAGTGCATATTGATACGGTATATATGCTTGACCTTGCCACTCTGAATCCGACAAACATTGACAAAGTTGTTACCTATACGGCTTTCACATACAGTACAAGTACCGGCACCTATTCCGCAGAACACGAAACTTTCACCATCACGTTCCACGCAACTCCCACAATCACGCTGAATGAGACGCAATTCGAGTTCGTTGTTTGTCCGGGTGCTGAAGTCACGATGGAGAGCGCTGTGGCTTGCGAATTTCCCGATTACAATGGAGTGAAACCAACTCTTTCTTACAGTTGGGAAAAGAACGGAGTGGCCATCAACACAAATGTGGCAGACCTGGTTGAACATGCTTCTGAAACTTGCAACGATGAAGACACGTTCAAACTCACTGTCACGGCAACTTCCATATATGGTTGTGTTGCAGAAGTGACCCGTACTTACAAGGTTCTTTCCCAGGATGTAGAACAACCTACCATTGCATGGAAGGAAGGCGACCCAACCGTCCGTCGTACGACCCTCAGCGGATGTGACTCGAGCGATGTGCCTGCACCTTATGCTTCCGTTGTCGCATTTGAGGAAGACGTAAATATAACGGACGCCTGCAACAATGTCGTAACGCTCAAATATACGGATGTCGCTGCTTATACAGATTGTCAGACCATCGTTACACGTACTTACACCGTAACGGATGCCTGCGCTAATGTTTCTGAACCCATCCAACATATCTTCACCATTAACAACGACTATATTCCTACTATCGCCGGTAGCCGTACTATCAAACCTGTCAATGCGATGGATTGTAAGTACAATGCTCCTGATTATGCTACACTGCGCGGCATTTTCGACACAACTATAACGGTGAACTTCCAATGCCGTCAGTCAAGAGTTGACAATGTTGTCTTCTACCTTGAAAACACTGACGTTGTCGCCGATGGCAATCTTGACATTTTCGCTGAAGTTGACTATGTTACCATCTATGCACAAGTCACAGACGCATGCGGCAACATTTCCGCCAAGACGCCGGTATTCGACCTTTACAAACCCGCACAGATGTACATCGCTCGCGGTTCCATTACTCTTGATACGCTCGAACTCTGTGTAAACGAGCAGAACAGGGTTCATTTCAACCCCAATTTCGTAATGAACGCATACGAGCCATATACCTATGAATGGTCTCAGATAGCTGTGGTCGGCCAGTGCATTATCACCCCGGACAATGCCGACAATACCTCTGCTGATTATGTCAACGCCATCCTGACACCGGAACTAATGAACATCAACACTTCGGCACACATCATCATGACGGTTACTGACCGTTACGGTTGTGTTGCCTCAGATACTGCAAATGCTGTTCATTTCTATCGTCTTCCTGATGTGACTATTACAACTACAGGTATCAACGACGTAGTCATCAATGACGGTGACACACTTTGCCCGAACTATGGACGTCTGATTACAAGAGCAAATGCTAACAGCAACCTTCCTGATTCTATTCCTGCTTTTATGGCATACCACTGGACAGGAGATGCTATTGCAATCAATCCTTACCTGCAAGATAATATGTTCGACCTGTCTTGCAGAAACTGCCACAAAATGTACCAAGTAAATGTTGAAGTAACCAATAAGAAAAACTGTAAGGCCAATGCTTCATTCCACATTTGGGGCATTGACAACGAGGCTCCTGTCGTTACCGCTCCTACTGTTGATGTAAGACCACTTGTAGCCGACCAGAACTGCAAGATCCGCATTCCGGATTATACAACATTCGGAGATTTCTTCAACAACACAAATGTTACCGACAACTGTAGACAACCAGAATACACCGGTGACAGATATGATGTTACCATTTCTCAAGACATTGAACCAGGCACGCTCGTTGATGTTAATACCGATGTGACAGTAACCATCAAGACTCCTTGCGGACCTGCTGCTACACATATCATCAATGTTAGATTCCCTGACGATATCATCACCATTACCGACATAGCCTCAACGTCTGGCTGCGATCCTAATCCTACCACACTGATACCGACAGTCATCAACAATACGGGTACGATTTCCTACAGTTGGGATATCAACGGAACAACAGTCACCAGTGAAACCGCTGATGTCGTTGCCACTGTTGCAAATCATACATATAGCCTTACTGTTACCGACAACACAACAGGTTGTAAAAGCAGAAAGAACGTTGACGTTACTGTTTACCGCACTCCTGTCGCAGATGACGTGACGCTTGCCATGACTCCTAACCACTATTGCGGAACAACTGCTGCGGACGGCACCGTTTCCTATACTGTCAATGATGCTGAAGTTTCTCACATCGTTGGCTATAAGAAGTCAGGCGACGTATTCGCCCCTTACCGCGATATGGATTATGTTTATACTGACCTGATGCAAGGCACACATGAGTTCACATTCTACACTTCTGATGGCTGTACAATGACTCTTACCGCTCAAGTCACTCAAGACTCTCTTGAAACATTCTCCGCTACAGTTCTACGTCACAATGACCAGTGCGAACGCAACTACGGCGGTTCTATCCAAGTGATTCCTCAAAAGGAAAACTATGTCTATACTATCATCAGCAACACACATGTTACCGACGGCGAAACCCAGACAGGTCTTGCTGATGTCATCACGCCGCTGATGTTCAATTGGCTCTACCAAGACACATATCGTATCAGGGTTGCTACAACTAAGAATTGTGTTTTCTATACCAATGAAGTCCGCGTCCTCGACATTACGGACACTCCGAATGTACACACCTACGATGTAGTGAACGTCACGCGTTGTGACATTCCTAATGGACAAATTTTGGTCAACAATACCAATGCTTCTTATTCTTACATTCTGAACGGCACGATACTGCCGGGTAATAACGGAACAATCACTTTCAGTGGTCTTGCTTCAGGTAACTATACCCTCCGTATGATGTCTGCCGGCAAGTGCGTCAGAGAACAGGTTATCACAGTCGCTTCTGAAGCCGGTGCTCCCGAAGAGCCTGTTAAAATTATAAGTTATAACAACCATTGCGACGAAGAAGCTAACGGTACACTCACCATCCCAGCCTCCAATACTGTTCAAGGTTACACCTACACCATGGAAGGCGTTTCCATCATCGCAGATGGTACTTCTGATGTGGTATTCACCAACCTTGGAACAGGCACACATACTCTTAACATATTAGGTGTCAACCAATGTCTTGCTCAGTATGACGACTACATTGATTTCCGCAACGTGGCAGAAGATTTCGCCGCCGATGAAGTCAAAGCATACGATGGAAACAATTGCCGCACGCCCAACAACCGCATCGAAATCAATTCTGATCCAGATTACAATTACTTCGTATATGATGCTATCGACAATCTCATTGATCCTGCTGACTACAGTGCCCTCGAAGACGGTACGTACAGAATCGTGAAACAGCACGCAACATTCAAATGCGAATTTGATACCACTGTTGATGTTAGAGTAGTGAAACCTGTTTACGAAATGCTCTTTACCATCAACAATGATGAGGACTGTAGCACCCTTGGAACAGGTTCCATCGTTGTAAGCAATGGCACAGGTTTCACGTTCTTCACAACGCTCGGTCTTGATACCTTTGCCCTTACGAATCTCGACGGCACTAACACCTATACCGTTCATGCGGTCAACAACACGACTTTCTGTGAATATACAAAAGATGCTCTTGTAGAAATCGATGGCTACACGCCAGAAATTAAAACCATTTCTTCTACTGCCAACTACCTTTGCTTTGCAGATCAGTACAATGGCACTATCACTGTTACGCTTAAGGACACTGATGCTCTTACCCGCGTTCTTCCTTGCACCTACTACATCAAGAACAGCGTAACAGGCGTTGAAGACAACAACACGACAGGTGTATTTACGGGACTTCAGGATGGGAACTACGATGTTTGGGTTATTTCCAACCTCCACTGCCAAACCTTAGTCCGTGATGCAGCGGTGCTCGACAGTGCTTTCATCAATCCTCAATTCGTGATTACACCTAATCACAACTGTTTCTGGACTCCTAACAATCCTGGTTCAGGTTGCATTGATATTATATCACCGCTAGATGTTGAAGGTCTTCACAATTACACTTATACGATTTCTCAGACAAATGCCGGTGTCTGGTCATTCGTGGCTGACATTGACAAGGTTTCTTTGAGATACTGTTTCCTGGATGATGATACGTATAATTTGAAAATTACGGATGCTCTTACAGGTTGCGAATACACCACTGACTTTGTCGTTCCTTTCGAGGCTATCAAAGTAACTATGACAGTTGTATCTGAAGACAACCACAGGTGTGACGATAACGGCAATGGCACTATCACTGTAAATGCCACCTCTGACCACGAGTACTCTACGCTGTACTTCAAACTTACAGATGCTGCAAATGTAGATGTTACTTCACTTGTACCTGTCGGCACAACAGTCAACAACCTCATTGCAGGCACATACTATGTTACCGTTGTCGACAGCTTCTCCAACTGCATATACGATACGCTCAACAACAGAGAAGTCGTGATAAACAACGATCCTTACACGATAACCTTTGATGTTGCCACTACTGACAATGCACTTTGTAGAGGTGCGAACGGTGAAATAGCAATCAGCAACGTTGTTAGTACGAACCCCATTGCATCCGGCTTCGAGTATAGTCTTGACGGAGTAACGTATCAAGCAAGTCCTATTTTCGCAAATCTTGCTTCCGGAGCATACGTTGTATATGTACGTGACATCCAATCACAATGTGTTTCTACAGTCAATGCTGTTATCAATGACCGTACAGACAATGCTCCTATCATCAGCAATATCACTTCCAACGGTCACAACCTTGCCGGTACGCTTCATTTCTGCCAGAACACGACAGGTGTAATTTACGCTGAAGTAACTTCTAATATTGCAGAGGATGTTAACTTCACTTACGAATGGACTAATTCTTGTCACACTGGAATCTTCTCAACAGCCGACACGGTTTCCGTCAGAACAGACGAGGTACTTTGCTGTGACTATATTCTTGTTGTCACCAGCGACCTTACTGGATGTGTTACTACAACCACGGTTAATGTTTGTATCGACTCTCTGCCCAAGATTCATTACATCGTAAATAATGCTCCCTGGACGACAGTTGATCCTAACAATGTATATAATTGCGAAAATAAGCCTGTCACAATCGGTATCAACACCAACAACCTCCTTTCATACAACTGGACGAATGGTATCACTACCAGTGAAGCTTCTTTCACAATTCCTGCATTTGCATACACACCGGGTGAAATCGTATCGTTCTGCATCAATGTTGAAGATGTCAACGGCTGTAAGAACTATGGTGTCATTAATCTGATTGAAAAACCGATCAGTACCAAGACTGTTGATGTTGCCGTTTGTACCGAATACTCCTATTACACAGACTCTGGTCTGTATGTAGAACGTACGTACGGTGACGGACTTGACAACCCGTTCTCATACAAGCGCACTTTTGCAGCTGCTAACGGTTGCGACAGCATCGTCACATACAATGTCACAATCAATACCGCTCCAACCATCGCTCTGGCTATCGATAATCCTGCATATGATTTTTGGTGCGCCGGCAATATCATTACTGACCGCATTGACCTCGGTCTTACGGTTACCGACGCTATTCATAAAGGCTGGAAGATTTCAGACGATAATGTGTTTGAAATGACGGATGATGATTTTGACATTACTGCTCCTCTTGTTTACCCGGACAACAATGGCAAATACCTTTTCGGTTACGCAACTAACAGCTGCGATACAGTTTATGTTGGACCATATATGATTACGGTTGACAGTATGCCGAGAATCTACGGTAACATTGCTGTCACAAATTACTGTGCAGGAACTACATTTGACATTACAGATCCTGCTGCTGTTTCCAATGCCAACCCTGCTGCAGCAATTCTTAAGATATGGAAACTTGTTGACGGAGTTGATGAAATGCAATTTGATGGCAGTGATGTTGTTCGCAAGGCATATGACGGAAGGATAGTACGTTATGTCCTTCAAAATCATTGTGGTAAAGATTCAGTTGAGGCTGTAATTAAGGTTGACTCTGTCGTGAAACCTGTTATAACCATCGACAATGAATATTGCGCAGGCGATGTTCTTAATCTTGAAAGCTTCATTATCACCAATGCTGGTGAGAACACTACACCTATAGATACGGTTATCAAAGTCGATGGCACTGTTTACGTGCCGGGTACCAAACTCAGTATAACAAACGTTAAGGTTTCTGCCACATTGACATACGAATGCGGTAGTATTGAATCTAATGAGGTTAGCCTTACCGTTAGGGATACTGCTCATCTTGACGTAATCACTACAACGGCTGACACTATTTGTATACCTGGCACTACTGTTTTGTATGCAAAACGTAATTCAACCAACGTTATAAGCGTCAAAGATCTTGTCAATTGTGACACTACGATTACAAGAAGCACGACACCTGATGCTTATGGAATATGGTATGATACCATTATCATTGAACCTCTCAGAGCAGGCGCATTCAGTCTCACTGCTGTTTCTACAGCTGAACGCTGCGGCGCAAAGGAGCAAACATTCAACAAATTCTTTGCTGACACGGTGCCTACTATCACCACCAAGCTTGACACACAGGTTGTTTGTGCCGGCAGTGCAATGACAACTATCGTTGCTCCTTCTTACACGGCATTACGTCCTCATACAATCACTTCTAAGTTCCAATACAATGACGGCAGCAGTTGGATTGATTTTGATCCTGCTGTCAAGACTTGGTCAGTTTCGGAAGATAATACAGTTATCCGGTTTGCTGTTCAGGGTGATTGCAACCCCGCCCAGTATTCCAATGAGGTTACGGTTACCGTCAATGAGATTTCAACGACATCTGTTCTCGACAGCATTTGTCTGGCAAGTACTCAAAGTTATACGGTCACCTTTGCTAAGAAAGCAACCCTTAATGTTGTTACTGCTCAAGGTAAAGCCGACGTCACACCTGATGCTCTTGTACGTGGCAAATATACAATTGCTCCTAACGGCACAGCCCTTGGTAACGATACACTCATCATAACGGCAACTGTTCCTGTTACTTACATTGGAACATGTCATGAAAAAGTAGTGAAGGTTCCGTTCACGGTTGTTGACAAGCCTGTCATAACAATTCCTGAGACAGCATTCATCGTTTGTGAAGGCGAAACCTTGCCGTCTGATTTGTTCAATGCTACTGTTAACAACAATTTCGGCAATATTTACCAATCTGGTTGGATGATTAAGAAGGTTGGTTCAACATCTGCTGTACCTTACGTTGCTACCACCAAGATGTCATCAGACTACAACAATGCTGAACTCTACTATTATGCAATAAATAGATGTGGCGAGACTCAGTCTGAAAGAATGGTAATTACGGTTAACGATACTGCTAAACTTTCTCTCTCCAACACGCCGCAAACTATCTGCAACGGTACTGCAATAACACCAATTAACGTTACAACCAACAAACCCATCAGGCTTTCTGATAATTTCATCAATGCTGGTCTGTCATACGATGAGACAACCCATACCATTATTGGAACTTACACTGCCCCTGATGATATAGTTTGGACGGAATCTTATGTTACAACTATTGATGCGATTTGCCCTGCTTACAACAAGGTTGCGTACGTCAAATTCTTCTTCAAGACTAAGCCTACAGCAACACTTTCCAGAATTGATACGGTTTGTGACGGAAGTCCGATTGCGTCAGACTTGGATACCACGAACGGACGATATCCTTCTGCAACTGGAAGTTGGATGAAGAAAAATGCCCACTCGACAAATTATACGGAATGGACACCAGGTAGTTCAACCCTCACTCCTACGGCAACTGCTGCTGACAATCATGCTATGGTATATTACAGTATCACTAATGCATGTGGTACAGCCAATTCAGACACGCTTGAGTTGCATGTTGCCAAAATCGGTGATGTGACGCTTGCCGATGCAGATTTCCGCGATACTTGTATGGGTTCTCCGTTAGCAGACTTCATCGTCAACGCCCCTGTAATCCAAAACACGACCGATGCCACGAGAATCATCGCTACGCAATGGTACTTCAAGGCCGCAGGTTCAATAATTCCTACGCCTATTGCTACAACTGATCTCATCACAGAGGCCGGAACAGTCAGCTATGGATATACCACTCAATGCGGTGATTATAACTCTAATTGGATTACACTTAAATTCGACGCTGTTCCTACGTTCATAACAACGTTTGGTGATGCCGACTTTGTCATCTGTGAGAATGACAAGTTCACAAAACCGCATTACACCTACTCCGCAGCAGGCAACAGCGCAGTTGTTGAGGATTGGACAATTACAAAGGTAGGCGAGACAACGTCTGAAGCGTTTGATTTCAACACGGTTTACGATGTGACCTACAATGGCGCTACCGTTACCTTGACGCTTACTAACAGTTGCGGTTCGGTTTCTCACTCTGCCGTTGTTACTATCAACGCTCTGCCCGTGCCAGAGATGCTACAGGATGCTACTATTTGTACAGGTGAAACCTACAACTTGAGCATCAAGAATCCTCAAGCTACTTCTACCTACAAGTGGGCAACCGTTGCAACTCCTGCAACTCCTTACACTGCTGGAACGTACGTTGCTACAGGTAGTTCACTCACTCGGACTGCTCCTGTTACTGACACTGTTCTCTATTGGAATGTTCAGGAAACTGACGCCAATGGATGTGTATCCACCACAGCCGTCAATGCTTCTGTCGACTCAATCAACTCTAATGTGATTACTATCAAGGTTACATCAAAGCCGGCATTCGTATTCTATGACATGAATGGTGTACCTACACATGACATCAACTCATCCACCAACAATATCACCACATCCTACAAGTGGGCTATCGATGGCAGATGTTACAGCAATGTTGATGAAAAAGTGTTCGTCAAGTTCACCATCAAACACAACGATACGATAATCCCGACATCTCAAGTTGGTCATTACATGAAAATTGAAACAAAGAACGTAGGTTATGGTAACCAGTTGTGGAATAACAGAGATTCGCTCTCTTATCTTTCAGCTGATGGTTCGACCACACGGCCGCAACACAGTCTCTATGAAACTATGGTCAACCATTATCCTCAATGTCATGTTCCTACTACTGGTACCGGCGGTAACTTTGACTGGTTCTATCTGCACTTCCTTGATGGTCGTATCAACACGAAGTACTTTACCCAGTTCTTCATTAAAGGTAACTACACCATTGAATATGAACTTTACTCTACCAATGGTAATAACCTTGAATTCTACTACAAAAATGCAACACTTGGTTCAAAATACATCGGAGGTCAAGACTTTGTAGAAACCGGTAGTATATTGCTCGCAGAGGATGTATTCACCATCCATGTTGACGACGGTCCTGCATACGATGCCAATGAGGATATTGAACCTATCCCTGCTCCGGAACCCGAGTTGACTGCATCTGAGCCTACTATGAGCGTTTACCCGAACCCTGCAACAGATAACGTTACCGTTAAGGTACAGGGAGTGGAAGGTAAGACTATCGTCAGAATCTCTACGCTCACTGGCAAAGTCGTTGCCGAAAGCACAATCACCGCTAATACATCTAAATCTGCTAAACATAGTTGCGATGTATCCGGTCTTGTACCTGGCGTCTATGTCGTGCAAATCGTAAACGACAAGGCTGTTCTCTCACGTAAACTTGTTGTTACCAAATAATTGAACAGTTAATCATACTTTAGGGAGTTGTGCCTTAACACACAACTCCCTTTTTTGTTAATTGTCATGAATAAAACACGCAATATATCTCTAAACATACTGAAACGCTACAAAGTAGAGCTTGCGGCTGTTTTTCTGCTTAATATACTCTCCGTAATCCTTTCTGTGTTTGTATTCATGATGATCGAACCATTCACAAGACTGCTTTTCCGCGGCAGTCTTTCGGGATTGAGTCCAGTCTCCTCGCTATTTGTAGAGGAATTAAGCAAAATCGTTGCGCTAGATGATTTCGGGGACTCCATGCTCTTTTTGGTCGGATTTGCCATAGCAATCTACCTTTTCAAAAACATCTTTGGCTATGCTTCGCTATGGGTTATGGCTTCTGTCCGCAGCGATATGGTGTGCCATATCCGCAACCTCATATTCGACAAGATTTTAGCATTGCCCATCGGTTACTTTTCGCAGCAGAAGCGCGGCGACATCATTTCTAAAGCGATCAACGATGCCCAAGAAATAGAGTTCACCACCTTGGCTGCGATAAAATGCTTCATAACGGACCCGCTCACTGTAATGGTATACCTTGCAGTTCTGTTTCTCATAAACGCGCCGTTAACTTTGTGTGTACTCTTTTTTCTGCCTTGTACATTCCTTGTCATTGGAAAAATATCCCATTCATTGAGAAAAGAGTCCAAAACATCAAAAAAAAGGCTAGGCGCATTGCTTTCCGCCGTAGAAGAAACATTGTCGGGGATGCGCATCATTAAAGGATTTAACGCTCAAGAACAAGCAGAGAATAACTTCTCTTGGCTCAATCAACGTTTTACGCAGAACCAGCAGCGCGTCTATCGGAAAGCTGACCTTTCTTCGCCATTAAGCGAATTTTTAGGGGTTTCCACAGTGATGGTTGTCCTGATTATCGGCGGACGAATGGTTCTTTCTCCCGGGTCTATGCTCACAGCCGAGCTTTTCATCGCCTATATGGCGCTTTTCACACAAGTCATCACACCTTTTAAAAACATCTCCACCGCAATTGCCAACTACAAAAGGGGACAATCCGCGATGGACCGTATCACAGAAGTGCTGGATGCCGACGAGGTAATCTTAACCTCTCCGAGTGCCTTGCCCGTGTCATCTTTCCAACGCGACATAAAATTTGACGCTGTGACATTTTCCTACGGCAATGTTCCTATAATATCAAATTTTGACCTCACCATCAAGAAAGGCAAAACCACAGCCTTGATAGGTCCGTCAGGTGCCGGAAAGACCACCGTCACCGACTTGTTAGAACGTTTTTACGATCCCTCATCAGGGAGCATTCTGCTTGACGGCATCGACATCCGGCAATATGACATTGCGCAGTACCGTCGTTTATTCTCGCTGGTTTCGCAAGATGTTGTGCTTTTCAATGACACCATCTATAATAATGTTGTATTAGGAGCGCAAGGCGTAACAGAGGATGATGTCATTGCTGCCTTGAAAACCGCAGACATCTACGAATTTATCTCATCCTTGCCAGACGGTTTGCAGCACCGCCTCAGTGACCGTGGCACCAATCTTTCCGGAGGGCAAAGACAGCGGCTCAGCATTGCACGGGCAGTACTCCGTAATTCGCCGGTACTCATCTTAGACGAGGCCACCTCGGCTATGGATACCGAAACCGAAAAAGAAATTCAGAAAGCCTTGGACAGTCTCACAGTCAACCGTACTGTTGTGGCTGTTGCACACCGTCTCAGTACGATACAGAATGCTGACCAAATCATCGTCATGGACAAAGGACGGATTGTCGAGTGCGGAAGCCATGAAACCTTAATGAGTCGTGACAGTTATTACAAAAAGATCATAAACATTCAACAGCAGAAATAATGGCTAAACACAAGTTGGCAAGATTTGCCGAGAACGAAACATTTGGCAACCTTTTTCAGCATACGCAATATGACCGCGTAAACCGGCCCTTTCCATTAAAAGGCCGATGGCGTGAAGACTATTTCCACAACAGCAATCCCATAGTTGTAGAGTTAGGCTGTGGCAAGGGTGACTACACGATTGCCATGGCGCGGCGTAACCCAAGCAGCAACTACATCGGCATAGACCGGAAAGGCGCCAGGCTTTGGCGCGGGTGCAAGGATGCCATAGAGGGAAATATGGGCAACGTCGCATTTCTCCGCATCAACATCGACAAAATCGGATACTACTTTGCCAAAGGAGAAGTGGATGAGATTTGGGTCACGTTTCCAGACCCCCAGCCAAAGAACGAGCGCAAACGGCTATTGTCGCCCCGGTTTGCAGCGTTTTACCGAGAAGTATTGCCTGAGGGCGGAGGGGTCGTGAATCTCAAGACAGACAGCAGGCTGCTTTACGACTATGTGTTAGAGACCGCACAGCAAGGTAATTGGAAACTCATAGAAAACATCTATGACGTATATGCAGACGGAAGCAACGAATTGCTCACTGGCATCCAGACATTCTACGAAAAGATGTGGCTGCGGGAGGGGCGAACCATATCATACGTAAAAGTAAGAATATGAGCATAAAAAGATGCCAAAACGAGATGTATGGGGAAGCGGTGGGGCGAGGGTGAAGGCATCTTTCATTAACAAAAATAATGCCATTCGCATTTTTTTCAAAAAATAATGACTGGGGCGAAAAAAATGCTATATTTGCCAACTTGTAAAAAAATTGGTCTGCAAGTGAGTTGGAGTGTGCGCATTTGTAGTGTAAGTGTGTAATTGAAAGGGAGTTGCAAGGTCAGTTATTGAACAGGCTGGTGTTGATTAATAGAGGTGGGGATGGCAAAAAAAATGACAAAACGTTCTAAGGACATATAAAAAACGAAAATTCGAGAAGATGAAAATAGTGAATTATTTTAAAGAAGTGTATGAAGAGTTGGCTCACAAGACGAGTTGGCCCACCATGCAGGAACTGGGAAATAGTGTTGTGGTAGTGTCCATTGCTTCCCTAATAATCGCGTTGATCGTGTTTTTGATGGATGCTATTTTCAATTTGGGAATGGATCTCGTATTCCCGGCTATATAGTCTTCTTAAGCGGCATTTTATCCAAAGTAACAGATCATGGCTGAAATCGAGCGTAAATGGTATGTGATCAAGGCTGTCACCGGGACCGAGAAGAAGGTGAAGCAGAACATTGAGACGGAAGTTGAGAAGTCAATTCTCAAGGACTACGTTTCAAAGGTGCTCATTCCGACGGAGAAGGTGCATCACATCACGAAGAGCGGAAAGAAAGTAGTGTCTGAGCGCAACTATTTCCCGAGTTACATCTTCATAGAGGTGGCGAGGATGGAAGAGGTGTTCAGTATGCTGCTTGAGATTCCCGGCGTGTTGGGTTTTGTGGGTTGCAAACACAAAAGCGACAATCCCGTAGCGTTGCGTCCGGCAGAAGTTTCCCGGCTGCTAGGAAAGGTAGATGAATTGTTGTCGCAGGACGACTCGTTCATACAGCCTTTTGTAGTGGGCGAGGAGATCAAAGTTATCGACGGGCCTTTCAACACCTTCAACGGGTATATTGAAGAGATAGACACGGAGAAGAAGAAGCTGAAAATCATGGTGAAGATTTTCGGCCGTAAGACCCCATTGGAGTTGGGTTTTATGCAGGTTGAGAAAATATGATGCCGCAATTAGTTACAAACAAATAAATTAAATCACAAACAATGGCAAAAGAAGTAGCTGGATTAATTAAGTTACAAATCAAAGGAGGGGCAGCCAACCCGGCACCCCCTGTAGGTCCTGCGTTGGGTTCAAAGGGAGTGAACATCATGGATTTTTGCAAGCAGTTCAATGCGCGTACGCAGGAAATGGCTGGCAAGATCATCCCTGTTGTGATTACGGTTTACAAGGATAAATCGTTTGATTTTATCACAAAGACTCCTCCGGTTGCTGTACAGATTAAGGAAGCAGCAAAACTTCAAAAAGGTTCCGGCGAACCTAACCGGTCGAAAGTCGGTTCTATCACGTGGGAACAGGTGCGGACGATTGCCGAGACCAAGATGAGCGATTTGAACTGTTTTGAGCTCGAACCTGCGATGTCTATGGTGGCAGGAACGGCACGCAGCATGGGTGTGACCGTGAAAGGCGGCCAGAATCCTTTTGAGAAAAATTAATAACAAGTAAAACTAAGAATCACATGGCTAAAATATCAAAAAAACGCAAAGAGGCTTTTGCTAAATTTGATAAGAGCAAGGCATACGCTTTGCCGGAGGCTATCAAGGTGGTGAAAGATCTTACCTACACCAAGTTTGACGCTTCTTTCGACATCGACGTCCGTCTGGGCGTTGACCCGAGAAAGGCCAATCAGATGGTACGCGGTATCGTCACGCTGCCCCACGGCACCGGAAAGGAAGTGCGTGTGCTTGTGCTCTGCACGCAAGACAAAGAAGACGAAGCGAAGGCGGCGGGTGCGGATTATGTGGGCCTGGATGAATACGTTGACAAGATCAAGCAAGGTTGGACAGACGTGGATGTCATCATCACGATGCCCAGCGTGATGCCAAAAATCGGCGCACTCGGCAGGATACTGGGTCCCCGCGGCCTCATGCCGAACCCCAAGTCAGGCACTGTGACGATGGATATCGGCAAGGCCGTTACCGAAGTCAAGGCCGGTAAGATCGATTTCAAGGTTGACAAGTACGGCATCATCCACACTTCAATCGGAAAGAACCACTTCACGGTGGATCAGATTGCAGATAACGCCCGCGAAATGATGAGCACGATCATCAAGCTGAAACCCTCGTCCGCCAAAGGAACTTATATCAAGAGCATCTTCCTCTCCACGACGATGAGTCCCGGCGTGCAGGTGGATCCCAAGTCAGTTACAGTATAATCTAAAAGTCTAAGCGAAAAAAACGTATGAAACAAGAACAAAAAAGTCAGATTATCGAAGAAATCGCACAGGACTTGGCGAACTATTCGCACGTTTACATCACCGACATCTCCGGTTTTACCGTAGGTCAGGTTAACCAGTTGCGCAGACTCTGCTTCAAACGTGAGGTCAAACTCAAAGTCGTGAAGAACACGTTGCTGAAACGCGCCATGGACCAGGCTGAATCCGACTATTCAGAACTCTATCAGGTGCTGAACGGTCCCACCTCCATTATGTTGTGCAACACGGGCAACGTCCCCGCACGGCTGATCAAGGAGTTCAGGACCAAGAATGACAAGCCACTCATCAAGGCGGCTTTCATCGAGGAAACCGCCTACATCGGCGACGACCAGCTTGAGAACCTGTGCAACATCAAGTCCCGCGAGGAATTGATAGGCGACATTGTCGGACTGCTGCAGTCACCGGCAAAGAATGTCATCTCCGCATTGAAATCCGGCGGCGGAAAGCTCGCCGGCATTGTCAAGACACTGTCCGAAAAAGAATAAAACAAGTAAAATTAAGTAACAATCATTTTTAGTAAACAACATTAAAAAAATAAAACTATGGCAGATTTAAAAGCATTTGCAGAACAACTGGTTAACTTAACGGTTAAAGAAGTCAACGAATTGGCTCAAATCCTGAAGGATGAATACGGCATTGAACCCGCAGCAGCAGCAGTCGCAGTCGCCGCAGGTCCCGCAGCCGCAGGTCCCGCAGCAGAAGAGAAGACGGAATTCAACGTTATCCTCAAAGCCGCCGGTGCCCAGAAACTTCAGGTTGTGAAATTAGTGAAGGAACTCACCAACCTCGGACTCAAAGAAGCCAAGGAACTGGTTGACGGAGCTCCTAAGGCCGTGAAAGAGGGCATCAGCAAAGACGAAGCAGAATCCTTGAAGAAAGCTCTCGAGGAAGTCGGCGCTGAGGTCGAACTCAACTAATTTCCCGATACACCAGACAAGAGTACAACACTTTCGCTACGGCGAAAGTATTGTACTTCTTGTTGTATTTAATACCCGCTGATTGGTATTCCCCTTGAAATCAGTATTTAACTATAAACATAATCGAACAGTCTTGGCAACTAACAACAATAAAAGAATAAGTTTTGCATCGACAAGACCGGTTGAATTCCCGGATTTCCTCGACATTCAACTGAAATCATTCAAAGAGTTTTTCCAAATTGACACGGATGCCGAATGCAGGCAGAACGAAGGACTTTACCGTGCATTTGCCGAAAACTTCCCCATCACCGATGCAAGAAACAGTTTCGTCCTTGAATTTCTTGACTATTACATCGATGCACCTCGATATAATATGGACGAATGCCTTGAAAGAGGCCTGACCTACAGTGTTCCCCTCAAGGCAAAACTGAAACTCTCATGCAACGATGCAGAGCACGAGGATTTTGAGACGGTCATACAGGATATATACCTCGGCATGATTCCGTATATGACCCCGAGCGGAACTTTCATCATCAATGGCGCTGAACGCGTTGTCGTGTCCCAGCTTCACCGCTCCCCTGGTGTTTTCTTCGGCTTCTCGTATCATACCAACGGAACACCGCTTTATTCCGCCCGCATCATTCCTTTCAAGGGTTCGTGGATGGAGTTCACGACCGATATAAACAATGTGATGTATGCTTATATCGACCGTAAGAAAAAACTGCCGGTCACCACGCTGCTGCGCGCTATCGGATATGAGACGGACAAGGACATTCTCAACATCTTCGACATCGCCCATGAGGTGAAGGCCACCAAAGCCAACCTGAAGAAACATATAGGCGAAAAATTCGCCGCCGCTGTCACAAAGACGTGGTATGAGGATTTTGTAGATGACGAAACCGGCGAAGTCGTCAACATCGAACGTACCGAAGTGATCATCGACCGTGAAACGGTGTTCGAGAAACAACATGTCCAGATGATCACCGATGCGAACATCAAGACAGTGCTGTTCCACAAGACCGACGAACGTAATACTGACTATTCCGTCATCTTCAACACGCTGCAGAAGGACCCGACAAACTCAGGCAAGCAGGCCATCGACTATATCTACCTGCAGCTCAAGAGCACGACGGCCCCCGATGAGGAAACGGCCCGCGCTACGCTCGACAAACTCTTCTTTTCCGAGAAACGTTATGACCTCGGCGAAGTCGGCCGATACCGCATCAACAAAAAACTGAATCTAGACGTCCCGATGGAAACGGGCGTGCTCACCAACCAGGATATCATCTCCATCATCCGCTATCTGATAGAACTGATAAACAACAAGACGGATGTGGACGATATCGACCATTTGAGCAACCGCCGCGTACGAACCGTCGGCGAACAATTATATAACCAGTTCAGCTTAGGACTGAACCGTATGGCCCGCACCATCCGCGAAAAGATGAACGTACGCGACCACGAGTTATTCTCCCCGGTAGATCTGATCAATGCCAAGACGCTCTCTTCCGTGGTGAACTCGTTTTTCGGTACGAACCAGCTTTCGCAGTTCATGGACCAGACGAACCCGCTGTCTGAGATTACGCACAAACGCCGTATCTCTGCCCTCGGTCCCGGAGGCCTCTCGCGCGAACGCGCCGGCTTTGAAGTCCGTGACGTACACTATACACACTATGGACGTCTCTGTACCATAGAGACCCCAGAAGGCCCGAACATCGGACTTATCTCTTCCCTCTGCGTATTCGCCAAGATCAATCATCTGGGCTTTATCGAAACCCCATACCGCCGTGTCGAGAACGGAAAGGTTATTTTCAACGAATCCCCGATTTTCCTGACCGCCGAAGAAGAGGACAACAAGCGTATCGCACAGGCTAATACCCCGATGGATGTTGAGGGTTTGCTGGGCGAAAAGGTAAAAGCACGCCGCCTTGCCGACTATCCGATCCTGCCGCGCGAGGAGATTGATCTCATCGACATCGCACCTAACCAGATTGCCTCTATCGCAGCATCTCTGATTCCGTTCCTGGAAAATGATGATGCCAACCGCGCCTTGATGGGGTCAAACATGATGCGTCAGGCCGTGCCACTGCTCCGGCCGGAAGCCCCGATTGTCGGCACCGGTCTCGAACACAAGGTGGCCGTCGATTCACGCGCCGTGCTGCTGGCAGAAGGTGCCGGTGTGGTGAAAAGCGTGGATGCTACACACATTGAAATCGAATACGAACGTACGGAACAGGAAGAACTAGTGAGTTTCGAGCCGGCAGTGAAGAACTATCAGCTCCTCAAGTTCCGCAGGACGAACCAGAACTCCTGTATCAATATGCGCCCCATCGTGGTGAAAGGTCAGAAAGTGCAGAAAGGCGATGTGTTGACCGAAGGCTATGCCACAGAGAACGGCGAACTTGCCCTTGGCCAGAACTTGATGGTCGCATTCATGCCCTGGAAAGGCTACAACTTCGAGGATGCCGTCGTGATTTCCGAAAAGGCAGTCACCGAAGACCTCTATACCTCTATCCACATAGAATCATTCACCCTCGAGGTGCGCGACACCAAACGGGGCATTGAGGAACTCACCAACGATATTCCCAACGTCTCAAGCGAGGCAACCGCAGACCTTACCGCGGACGGTCTTATCCGCGTGGGGGCTGAGGTGAAAGAGGGCGACATACTCATCGGAAAGATTACGCCCAAAGGAGAGTCATATCCGACACCGGAGGAGAAACTGCTCCGCGCCATCTTCGGCGACAAGGCCGGCGATGTCAAAGACGCTTCCCTCAAGGCACCCCCATCCATGAAAGGTGTGGTCATCGGCTCCAAATCATTGTCGCGTCTCATCAAAGACCGCAAGTCGAAAGCCAAAGACAAGGACATCATCAATGAGATTGAGGAGCGTTACAAGGAAGAAACCGACCGTTTGCACGACGTGGCCGTTTCCAAGTTGTACAAGGTTCTCGAAGGCAAGATTTCGCATAATATACACGACAATGCCAAGAACGTGATTGTGCCGAAAGGAACGAAATTCTCCCAGAAACTGCTCAATACGGTTGACTTCACCTCGGTCGCCATTTCCAAGTGGACGAATGATGCCAAGGTCAACGTGCTCGTTTCAGAGATTATCCGCAATTATTTGGTGTGTGAGAGAGAAATCAACGCCCGCAAGACGAGGGAGATTTTTGATGCCACCATCGGCACCGAACTGCCGACAGGTATTGTGCAAATGGCAAAGGTTTATATTGCAAACAAACGTAAACTTCACATCGGAGACAAGATGGCAGGTCGCCACGGCAACAAGGGTTGTGTGGCCAAGATTGTTCGCAAGGAAGACCTTCCGTTCTTGGCAGACGGCCGCCCGGTTGACGTGGTGCTGAACCCGCTGGGTGTGCCTTCCCGTATGAACCTCGGACAGATTTACGAGACTGTGCTGGGTTGGGCAGGCCGCAAGCTGGGCGTGAAATATGCCACACCGATTTTCGACGGCGCATCGCTTGACCAGATCAATGCCTTGATGAAAGAGGCTGGCCTTCCCGAAAACGGCAGCACGCAACTGTACGACGGGGAGACGGGTGAACCGTTCCACCAGAAAGCAACCGTCGGCTACATCTATTACTTGAAACTCCACCACATGGTTGACGACAAAATGCATGCCCGTTCTATCGGTCCCTATTCCTTGATTACGCAACAGCCCCTCGGCGGTAAGGCACAGTTCGGCGGTCAGCGTTTCGGTGAAATGGAGGTCTGGGCTATTGAAGCCTATGGCGCATCCAATGTCTTGCAGGAAATCCTTACGGTGAAGTCGGACGATGTAGTAGGACGCGCCAAGACTTACGAGGCTATCGTGAAGGGCGACAACATGCCGAATGTCGGCATCCCCGAATCCTTCAACGTGCTGGTGAACGAACTCCGCGGACTCGGTTTGGACATTAAATATGAATAAGAATACAATAAAATATAAATTGTAAATCATGGCTCTTAAAAAAGACAGCAATACCAGAAAGGAATTCCATAAAATTACCATCAGCCTGGCTTCTCCGGAGACAATACTGGAGCAGTCTTACGGCGAGGTCTTGAAGCCGGAAACAATCAACTACAGGACTTACAAGCCGGAACGTGATGGTCTTTTTTGTGAGAAAATATTCGGGCCTACAAAGGATTGGGAATGTCACTGCGGCAAATACAAGAGAATACGCTATAAAGGCGTGATTTGCGACCGTTGCGGTGTGGAAGTCACGGAAAGAAAGGTACGCCGCGAAAGGATGGGACATATCCAACTGGTGGTTCCTGTTGCCCATATCTGGTTTTTCAAATCGCTTCCTAACAAGATCGGAGCGCTGCTTGGTTTGTCTTCCAAGGAGATAGACGCTGTGGTCTATTACGAGAAATATGTCGTGATACAACCCGGTGCCGCCGAGAGCGAGACCGTGCAGAAAAAAACGCTGCTTACGGAAGAAGAATACTACGAAATTGTGGAGAAACTGCCAGACAACAGACTGCTTGAAGACAGTGACCCCAACAAGTTCATCGCAAAGATGGGTGCAGAAGGACTATATGACCTGCTGTGCAATGTGGACCTGGATGCCGAATCATACGAGCTCAGGGACAAGGCCAACAATGAGACATCCCAGCAGCGCAAGAAAGACTTGCTCAAACGCTTGCATGTGTTTGAGGCTTTCCGCGACAGCCGCAAGCGCGCAGAGAACAGGCCGGAGTGGATGATTATGAAGATTATACCTGTCATCCCGCCAGAAATCCGTCCCTTGGTGCCGCTCGACGGCGGACGTTTTGCCACGTCCGACCTTAACGACCTCTACAGAAGGGTCATCATCCGTAACAACCGTCTGAAAAGACTCATAGAAATCAAGGCTCCTGATGTTATTATGCGAAATGAGAAGCGCATGCTGCAGGAAGCCGTTGATTCTTTGTTCGATAACTCCAAGAAATCGAGCGCAGTGAAATCTGATTCTAATCGCGCGCTCAAATCATTGTCTGACAGTTTGAAAGGCAAGCAGGGACGTTTCCGTCAGAACTTGCTCGGTAAACGTGTGGACTACTCCGGCCGTTCTGTCATCGTAGTCGGACCGGATCTCCATCTCAACGAGTGCGGTTTGCCCAAGGATATGGCCGCCGAGTTGTTCAAACCGTTTATCATCCGCAAGATTCTTGAAAGAGAAATCGTAAAGACAGTGAAGTCTGCCAAGAAGATTGTGGACCGAAAGGACCCTGTGGTTTGGGAAATTCTGGAGAACATCCTGAAAGGGCATCCGGTGCTGCTTAACCGTGCCCCTACACTGCACCGTCTTGGTATCCAAGCATTCCAGCCGCGTCTGGTTGAGGGCAAGGCAATACGTCTGCACCCGCTCTGCTGCACGGCCTTCAATGCCGACTTTGACGGCGACCAGATGGCTGTACACGTACCTCTCGGCAATGCAGCCATATTGGAGGCGCAGATGTTGATGATGGCGTCACACAACATCCTGAACCCCGCTAACGGCGCACCGGTCACGGTGCCTTCCCAGGATATGGTGCTCGGACTATACTATATCACAAAAGAGCTCTCTTCAACCCCTGACCATAAGGTCCAGGGAGAAGGCGGCATTTTCTATGGACCGGAAGAGGTGATGATTGCCTATAACGAGAAGAAAATCCATCTCAACGCCAAAATCAAATGTCGCGTTGACATAGATGGCAAAGGCAATCTCAAGATTATCGATACTACCGTGGGACGTATCATGTTCAATCAGGTAGTCCCGAAAGAATACGGATACATCAACATGCTGCTCACCAAGAAAGCCCTCCGCGACATCATCGGCGATGTGCTCGTGAAGTGCGGAAACAAGGTTTGTACCCAGTTCCTTGACGATATTATGGGTCTCGGCTACCGTATGGCATTCGAGGGCGGTCTTTCGTTCAACTTGGGCGATGTGATTATCCCGAAGGAGAAACCGCAACTCATTTCAGAAGCCAACACCCAGATTGATGAAATCACCATGAACTATAACATGGGTTTCATTACAAATACAGAACGCTATAACCAAGTCATCGACGTATGGTCGCAGTGCAACGCCCGTCTTTCCAAGATTCTCATGAAAGAAATCGAGGAAGACCGGCAAGGTTTCAATCCTGTGCATATGATGCGCGATTCTGGAGCCCGTGGGTCTGCCGAGCAGATCCGTCAGTTGTCCGGCATGCGTGGTTTGATGGCAAAGCCGAGTAAGGCAGGCTCATCCGGCGGCGAAATCATCGAGAACCCTATTCTTTCCAACTTCAAGGAGGGACTTTCGGTGCAAGAGTACTTCATTTCTACTCATGGTGCCCGTAAAGGTTTGGCTGATACGGCTCTTAAGACCGCAGATGCCGGCTATCTTACCAGACGACTCGTTGATGTTTCCCATGACGTCATCATCACCGAAGAGGACTGCGGCACGTTGCGCGGCATGACCGTCAGCGCACTCAAGAAGAACGAAGAGGTGGTTGAAACGCTTTATGACCGTTTGTTAGGACGTGTCACCCTTCACGATGTCTATCATCCTCAAACGGGCGAATTGATTATTAAGGCCGGAGAGCAGCTGACCGAAGAATACTGCGCTATTATTGAGGATTCTCCCATTGAGGAGGTTGAAATCCGTTCGGTGCCCACTTGCGAGTCGAAGCACGGCATTTGCCAGAAGTGTTATGGCCGGAATCTGGCTACCGGAAAAATGGTCCAGATAGGCGAGGCCGTAGGCGTGATAGCTGCACAGTCAATCGGCGAGCCGGGCACACAGTTGACCCTTCGAACATTCCACGTGGGTGGTGTGGCAGGCAACGTGGCAGCCAACTCGTCCATCAAGGCGGCTTACGACGGTATCCTGACCATCGACGAACTCCGCGCTCTTGAGAAAACCGATGTGTTAGGGAATACTTACTATAAAGTGATTGGACGTACCGCTGAGATCAAGATCATCGATGTCAAGACAGGCATCGCATTGTCGGCGGCAAATGTCCCATACGGATCAAAACTCTATTTCAAACAGGGCGACCTTATCAAGAAGGGCGACCTGATTGCCGATTGGGATCCTTTCAACGCTGTCATCCTTTCGGATGTTGCCGGAAAGGTTGTATTCAACGACATCATTGAGGGCATCACCTATCGTGTTGAAACGGACGAACAGACCAACATCCACGACAAAGTCATCATCGAGAGTAGACTCAAGACGAAAAACCCGAGCATCTCTGTCGTCAACAAGTACGGCGAGATTATGAAGACTTTCGACGTGCCTGTAGGCGCCCGTTTGGCTGTAGAAGAGGGACAGGACATAGATTCCGGTGAAATTCTGGTCAAGATTCTCCGGTCTTTCGGCAAGTCCGGCGATATTACCGGCGGTCTGCCGCGCGTCACCGAACTATTTGAGGCACGAAACCCGTCAGACCCCGCAGTCGTGTCCGAAATCGACGGCGTTGTCTCTTTCGAGAAGAAACTCAAACGAGGCAACCGCGTGGTGAAGATTACGCCGCGTAACAACGAAAACGGTGAAGGCGCCAAGACATACCTCATTCCTACGTCAAAGCAGATTTTGGCTCAAGAAAACGACTTTGTGAAAGCCGGCACGCCGCTATCAGAAGGCTCACTTACCCCGGTTGATATCCTCAATATCAAGGGTGCGCAGAAGGTTCAAGAGTACATCATCAACGAAATCCAAGAGGTCTATCGTCTGCAAGGCGTAAAAATAAACGATAAACATTTCGAGGTCATCGTACGCCAGATGATGCGCAAGATGGAAATCGAAGACCCGGGCGATACCAAATTCCTGCAGGGCGAGTTGATAAACAAGATCGACTTCCAGGAAGAGAACGATATGATATGGGACAAGAAAGTGGTGGAAGACACAGGCGATTCAGAGGATGTCCGCAAAGGTCAGATCATCACTGCCAAGAAGTTGCGTGATGTCAACTCGCTGCTCAAACGCAACGACAAGAAACTGGTAACCGTGCGCGACGCTTGTCCGGCAACCGGAAAGCCTATCCTGCAAGGTATCACCAGGGCTTCTTTGCAGACGCACAGTTTCATCTCTGCGGCATCGTTCCAGGAAACCACCAAGGTGCTCACCGAAGCCGCCATCAATGCAAAGTCCGACAACCTCATCGGCATGAAAGAGAACGTCATTGTAGGACAGAAGATTCCGGCAGGTACGGGCATCAGGAGTTATCAGAATATCGAGGTCGGCTCCAAAGAGGAGTACGAAACGCTGATGGCTTCTAAAGAAGAGGAACCGGTATCGGAAAATGTATGATAATCAAGAACATCAAAAAACAACAACAATATGTCTGAACAAGAAAGTGAACATAAAATAGAACTCAGCATTACAGACGAAGTTGCACACGGTGTGTATTCTAATCTGGCTGTCATAACCCATTCCAACTCAGAGTTCATCATAGACTTTGCATCGCTAATGCCGGGCGGACCTAAGACTGCCGTCCGTTCAAGAGTAATCATGACCCCTCAGAATGCTAAGCGACTGCTCCGGGCACTCTCCGAAAACATCTCAAATTTCGAGCAGAAGAACGGAGCCATTGACGACAATTCTTTAGGATCTTTCCCGCCCCTCATGAACGGAGGCGGTATGGCCTAAACGTATCGGAAACGTTCAAATTTCTGTATTATAAATGATGATGAGGGCAGGTTCACACCTGCCCTTTTTTTGTATAAGTGTGAGGGATTATGGCACGATGAATTACGACAATCATCTTATGATATACAGGTGCGGCATAAAGGTTTCATCCCGGTTCACCATATAAAGCAGAACGTTGTTTTTTTTTCTGAATATCAAACGGCAAAACGTTTTTTTTTTACTTTTGCCACTATGCTTTATTTTAGTATTTTCCGAATGTAAAAATTTGATAATTAGTAACATAAACCGTTTATAAGATGAAAAAAATTACCGACAATTCTTTGTGGAGCAAACTGACAATGGTAGTAAATGCCGTATTAGTGCTTTTCTTTGTCCTTTCTATGGTCTTCTTGTTGAAGTTTGACAAGACGAATGTCAAGGTTGTGGAGGCAAGGCCAAATTATGAGAAGTCATTCGAGAATTTCACTATGGCCCAGCATCCGCTCAAGCAGGACAGCGCTGAAGTTGCCTATTATCAGTATAAACTCGATACCTTACAGGAGAGACTTGCAACGGCGCCAAAGGACGTAAAGAAAACTTTGGAAGAGAATATTTCAGTAACCAAGAAAACCCTTTCAGAAAAACAAAAAAAGTACGAAGACCGCATCAACGCAATCCGGGAGCAGAAAGCCATCTATACCCCTGTGAAAGCCGAGTGGGACGAGTTGAACGTTGCCAACGCCCAAACCAAATCCTCTTTCATAGCAATGGCTGTCATTACGCTGGTGGTATTTATTGTAAAACTCTTCTTCTTTGCTACCTGGAACTACAAAAATTCGCTCAATATTCATCAGGCGGCCAAATGGATGTCAAAGGGTATGCCCGCATGGATGTCGTACGTCGGTTGGATTATCCCGGTCTATAACCTTGTCAAACCGCTTTCTTTCTTCAAAGAAGTCTGGCAAGAGACGGACTACATCCTTGAAGACAGAAACATTGTGAAGATTCCTACAGAAAAAAAAGAGAAAATGGTGGACAACAGCGAACTGCACATCGGCATTTGGTGGGGGCTTCTGCTCATCAGTGTATGGTTGATGAATTTCATCCTCTTCAAGACGTTTTTTGCCGAAGGCCCCTTGTTTTTGAAAACGAACCATAGCAATGTGGCTGTCGTGGCCATTATTATTATGGTGCTTTGCCTGGCCGAAGAGATTAACCTGATTCTGAAATACAACAAGAAAAACAAAATGCTAGCCCAAAACGCTGACAAGTTAGAGGCAGGCAAGTAAGATTTCAGAGTAAGTCTTAAAAAGAGTAACGAAAGAGGGAAGTGCTGAATAACAACACTTCCCCTTTTTTTCGGGTGCTGCCGCAGTTGCCGGTGCTGCAGCTATGGATCATAAACGGAAATACGAGGAGTGTTACGTATCGAGGCGGTAAGGCATAGATGCTTCGGCGGCAATGTTGAGTTCGTCAGTCTCTTTTTCCTTTCCTTTGCGTCGCGGAAACCGTTGCAGTCCGTTTCCGCCAATATTGTCACGCAACGTCTTTTCCAAAGATGCCAGAGTCTGTTCACGCATGTTCTTCTTCAGTTCACACTCCCATATGGTAATGCATCTCCAACCCATTTCTGCAAGCAACCTGAGTTCTTCCTCATCTCGTTTGCGATTGCGCTCTATCTTGTTTTTCCAGAAGTCTGGGTGCGACTTTGGCAGCACAAATCCCTTGCATCCTTCGTGGCCGTGCCAGAAGCAGCCGTTGATGAAGACGATTGTGCGGTATTTGCGCAACACAATATCGGGATGCCCGGGCAGCCGGGCATCGTTAACGCGGTAACGGAAGCCTTGCGCAAAAAGGAAACGCCGCACTAACATCTCCGGCCGGGTGTTTTTGCCGTGAATCGCCGCCATACAGCGGCTGCGCTGTTCTTTGGTCATCCTGTCCATCGTGCAATTGTTTATGGCTCGCGAAGCGTTGGCTGTCAATGCTGCAAAAATACGAAAACGTAATAAACCAAAATGCAGATTATTCAATCAGCTGATTGTCAATGGTTAATGCTGATTGTTCATAACTTTTTGTGCCCGGCATTATACTTGAAGATGTTGCTGTTCGGAAAAAACTGCTGATGCTGGCAGAACAGGTATGGGGAAAAATCGGACGGAAAGTGACATTGTGTGGGACTTGCCAGCCGCACTCCGAGCCAATGTAGCCTCGAAGAGGCTCAACAAGTCGAGTACGGAACAATATGCGTAACGCCTCTTTCAGAACTTAGAGTTTAGAACTTAGAGTTTAGAGTTTGGTTGAGAGAGCTCAAATGGCAATTGTTGAATTGGGAATTAAGCGTAGCTCCTCTAAAATCTAAGTTCCAAAGTCTAAAAACTATTGTCCTTCTTGATTTTGCAAGTATTGTCGTAAGGCTTGGGCCTTGGCGGGGCCTATGGTTTCGGTCAAGGCCTGGTCTGAGGCGCGGCGTATGCCTGCCACGCTTTTGAATGTGGAGAGGAGACGTTGCTTGAGCACAGGTCCGATGCCTGGCGCTTGGTCCAACACCGAGGCAATGCCGGCTTTGCTGCGGCGCTTGCGGTGGTGGGTGATGCCGAAATGGTGTACCTCGTCACGCACCTGTTGCAGCAGTTTCTGGGCTTCCGACTTCTTGTCGATGTATACGGGGTATTCGTCGCCCACTTTGTAGATGTCCTCGAGCCTTTTGGCGATGCCCACGGCCATAACACGGTCTTCGATGTGCAGCGCTTGCAGCGAACGGTAGGCAGCATTGAGTTGACCTTTGCCGCCGTCGATGACGATGAGGTCGGGCAGGGGCTTCTCCTCCTCCAGCAGCCGGTGGTAGCGGCGGTAGATGACCTCTTCCATTGTGGCAAAGTCGTCTGCTCCCACTACAGTCTTGATGTTGAAGTGGCGGTACTCGCGTTTGGCAGGCTTGCCGTCAATGAAGCAGACCATCGCACCGACGGGGTCGGTGCCTTGGGTGTTGGAATTGTCGAAGCACTCAATGTGGCGTGGCAGGCGGTTCATGCCCAAGGCCTGCTGCAAGGCTGCCAAAACACGTTGTCCACGTCGTTCGGGGTTTATCAGGTCTTGTCGCTTTTTCTTCTCTAAGAGGTGAAAATGGGCGTTCCGCCCGGCCAGTTCCAGCAACTTGCGTTTCTCGCCGCGTACAGGCACTTGGAATTTCCAGCCGTCGGGCTCGGTGGCGGGCATAAAGGGTACCAAAACGGTGGGAAACAGTCCCTCAAGCCGCTCTTTTATGTCGAGGATTCCCGACCATAGGATATCTTCGTCCTCCAAGCCCTCGGTATTGTCAACTTCAATGGTGTGTGCCTGCACTACGGCACCATCTACGATACGCAGAAAGGCCACGCAAGCGCATTTTTCTTCGGTTTCAAGTGCAAAAACGTCAAGGTCGGTGAGTTGGGGTTGCACCACCACCGAACGTGCCACAAAGTTCTCCAAGGTCTCAATCTGTTGCTTTATCCTGCCCGCCTCTTCAAATTCCCATTTCCCGGCATGCTGCATCATCTCTTCTTTCAAGATCTGCACCACCTCTTTTCGGTTTCCTTTGATGATGCTCAGGATTTTGGAGATGTTCTCCTGATACTGCTTTTCGGTGATGAGGCCGCAGCAGGGGGCAGCGCACTTCTTGAGCTGGTGCTGTATGCAAGGACGCTTGTTACGCACCAATTTGCGGCAGTTTCGCAGCGGAAACATATCGGTGATGGTGTCCAGCAGGATGTTCATCTGCTTTACGGACGAGTAGGGTCCGAAGAGGTGCATGCTGTCGGGGGCAGGGTGGCGCGTGGAAAAGATTCTCGGATAGTCTTCTTTGGTCACGGCTATCCAAGGGTACGACTTGTCGTCTTTGAGCAATATGTTGTAATGGGGCTTGAACTGCTTGATCATACTGTTTTCCAGCAGCAGGGCTTCCCACTCGGAGTCCACAATGGTGGTCTGGATGTCGCGTATCTTAGACACGAGCAGCCGCACTTTAGCGGTGGCCGGTTCTTTGCTGAAATAGGAGGAGACGCGCCGCTTTAGCCGCTTGGCCTTGCCTACATAGATGACGATGCCTTTCTCGTCCAGAAAACGGTACACGCCTGGCTTTTCGGGCAGCGAGCGGAGTATAAGCTTCAGGTTCTCTGCTGTCTCTTTCATGATTTTCTGACGGAATCACACGTGTGCGCCGGCAACATCCGGTCGTGATGCCAGATTTGCCAGCTGTTGAAGAGGTTCTGCCATATAGAGTAGAATGCCATGAATACGGAGGTGAGTGGGTTGAGGTAGGTGGTGGCGATCCAGATGCCCAAGGCGGCGTTTTTTTGTCCCATAAGCTGCCCTTCCCCGATGGGGTCGCCATGCTTTCTTCCGGAAAGTTTGCCTACGGAGAAATGGAAGATGCAGGTAAGCGCCGAAGCTATGGCAAGTGTCAGGATACTCAGTTCGTTGCCTTTGCCGTGCAGGAATATGAAGTCGATAGTTTGTCCTAATGATATTAGCAGCAGCACCGCCCACAGATGAAAAGAATAGTCCTTGAAACGGCACAGGAAGTCGTTGCCTTTGCGCCAGACCGATTGCAGCAGGAGCACCAAAAAGAAAGGCAGGGCGATAGTGGGGGCTAATCGCTCCTGTATGAGAAGGAACGATTGCCAGAAGGTGAAATCCTGATGCTTGCCGATGAAAGTGAAGTAGAACGGGGCAATGAGGGCTATCAGAAGGTTTCCCCAAACAGTGTATTCTGTCACGGATTCTCTGTTGGCGCCTAATATGCAGGCAGTGGCCACTACGGAGCAAGCTACAGGACAGAGGATGCCTACCAATAGCCCTTCGGCGAGCAACTCGTTATGGAACAGTTTGGAGACGATGAAGTAGCAGGCGATGCTGGTGACGGTCTGGTATAGCATGATGCGGATGCTTGTGCGCGAAAGGTGCAGATGCCGTAAGTCCACTGCCGTGAAGTTGAGCAGCAGCATAAGGAAAATGAGGAACGGCGAAAGCCATGCCAGATATGCGCACCAATGGTGCAGGAACAGTCCCGCCAAAATGGCTGCCGGCAATACATAACTTCTGTATTTGGACATTTTTCTATTTTTGGGTGTTATGTAAGGATAGAATGGTGATGAAGATGAATATGATGTTGGGGATCCAAACCCCTAACACGGGTGGCAAACCGCCGGAAACGGAGAATACGGTGGACACCTGCTGCAGGAATATGAACGAAAAAGCAAAGCCCATGCCGACAAAGATGTGTACGCCAACGCCACGCCGGTTTTTACGTGAGGAGACACTTAATCCCAAAAAGGTCATGATGAATATGCCGACGGAGTTGGCAATGCGCTTGTGCTGCTCGATCTGGTAGTGCGCCACGAGGTTTGACCCGCGGACCTTTGCATCGGCAATGAAAGTCCGCAGCTGTTTGAACGACATAGTCTCGCTGATGAATACGTCTTGGCTGAAATTGCGCGGCTGAACGTTGAAGACGGTGTCCATCCGCTCGCCCGTGATGACATCCTCCGCATCGTCAATGATGGTGCGCACTGTGTAGTTGTACAAAACCCACCTGCCGGTGTCGGGGACATATTGGGCTTTTTTTGCCGTGATTTTCTTGTTCAGCGAGGTGCTGCCGAATTCTTCGTAAGTGAAGTCGAAACCGGCATTCTCATTGCGGCTCCAACGCTCTACATAAATGTAACTGTTGTCGGAATTCTTGACATGCAGGTTGTATGAAGAGACACTTTTCTTGCCGAAATAGGTGTATTTGAACTCGTTGAGCCGCGCATTGGTGTGCGGCACGATGAAGTTGGCCATCACAAGAGAGAGTATCATGATGATTAAAGCCCCAACAAAGTAGGGCACCATAAAACGGTAAAAACTGATGCCGTTGTCCAGTATGGAGATGATTTCGTTGTGCGACGAAAGCTTGGAGGTGAACCAGATTACGCTGATGAAAGTGAACAGCGGGATGAACAGGTTGATGAAGTAGGGGATGAAGTTGAAGTAGTATCCGGTGATGATTTCTTTTACGGGGATGGCTTTGCTCATGAATCGCTGGATGTTTTCAGAGAGGTCGAAGATGATGATGATGGTCATCAGCAGGACAATGGCATAGACTACCGAGCCGAGGAATTTCCTCAGCAGGTAGGAGTCTATGATCTTCCATCCGGTAAGGTCGCAGAACCTTACGTGAAGCCTATGCCACCATCCTTTGACCATGCTGCCGTTTTAGCTGTTCTTCTGTTCGGGTTTGAGCCATTGGTCGAGCCAACGGAAGAACTCGCGCTGCCACAGCATGGAGTTTTGGGGCGTTGACACGAAGTGGCACTCGTCGGGGAAGAATAGGAAACGGCTCGGGATGCCTTTCATCTGCGCCACGTCAAAGGCTTGCATGCCCTCCGTGTAAGGGATGCGGAAGTCGTTGCCGCCGTGGATGACCAATATGGGCGTGTCCCAGTTGCCGACAAACTTGTGCGGTGAGAAATCATAACTCTTAGGAGTTGGCGTGTTCCAATAAGGCCCCTCTATGTCGTGGTTTGCGAAGAAGAGCTCTTCGGTGGTGTTGTACCAGCTTTCGAAGTTGAACATGCCGCAGTGTGCGATGAAAGCTTTGAAACGTTTCTCGTGATGACCGGCAAGCCAATAAACGGAGAATCCGCCGAAACTGGCGCCGACACAGCCAAGACGCTCTTTGTCAATGTAAGGTTCCTGCGCTATGGCATCGATGGCGGAAAGGTAGTCTCTCATGCATTGCCCGCCGTAGTCGCCGCTGATTTCGTCGTTCCATTCATGCCCGAAGCCCGGCAGACCCCTGCGGTTGGGCGCCACGATGACATAGCCGTGCGCCGCCATCATTTGGAAGTTCCAACGGTAAGAGTAGAACTGGCTCACGGGCGACTGAGGCCCTCCCTCGCAATAGAGAAGTGCCGGATAGGTTTTGGTGGAGTCGAAGTTCGGCGGAAGGATGACCCAAACCAACATCTGCTTGCCGTCGCTGGTCTTTACCCATTTTTTGATGGTCTCGCCCGGGGTGATGCTGTCAAGCACGTCTTTGTTGATGAAACTCAACTGCTTTACGGATTTGTCTTTTAAGCTTACGGCATAAATCTCGGAAGGACAGGCGTGTGTGGTACGCGTGACGATGAGCCTGTCGCCGCTGACCTGCAGCGTGTTGTAGTCGTAGTCGCCCTCGGTGATCTGTTCAAACTCCCTCGTGGCAAGGTCAAGCGAGTAGATCTGGTAGGTGCCTTCGATGCAACTGTTGAAAAAGACTTTGCTGCTGTTGCTGCTCCAGGCAAAGTTGGTGGCGTCCTGGTCGAACCCGGTGCTGTAGTCTTCGGCGGAGTCTGCCAGAAGGTCATAAATCATCAGGCTGTGCTTCTCCGACTCGAATCCGTCGGTCTTCATGTTCCACCACGCTATTTTCTTGCCGTCGGGTGAGAACACGGGATCCATATCGTAACCCTTGTTGGGTTCGCTGAGGTTCCGGGTGGTTTTCCTGTCCAGGTCATACAGGTAGATGTCCGTATTTGTGCTTTCGGCAAAAGCCTTGCCTGAGAGTTTCTTGCAGACGTAAGCCAGTTTTTTGCCGTCAGGACTCCATGTTATTTCTTCGATTCCGCCGAAAGGGGGATTGGGGCAATGGAATTGCTGTCCCTCCAACAGGTCTATGCTGTTTTCACACGACGGGTAGTCGGCAATGAACAGGTGGCTGTAAGTACCGTCTGCCCAATAGTTCCAATGGCGGTACATCAAGTCATCGTATATCATGGCATTGGCTTTGGGCAGGTCGGCGTAGCGCTGCTCGATGGTAGGAGTTAAACGCACGTTCTGCGCATAGCAGATGTGCTTCATGTCAGGGGCATAACTGAAGCAGTTCACATCTCCTTTGATGCCGGCCAGTCTTTGGGCATTGCTGCCGTCGGGGTTGCATTCCATAATGGAGGTGCCGGCTGTGTCGGTGTAGAGGTAGGCGATCTTCTTGCCGTCAGGACGCCATATCGGCTGCATTTCGTCGTTGGGCGTCGTGGTGATGCGCACGGGTTCTCCGCCGTCGGCCGGCATGGTATAAAGCTCGGCATTGCCGGAATTGCTGCGGTAGTCGTAGTATTTTACACTGTATAGGATGGTCTTGCCGTCGGGTGAGACCTGCACGTCTGACAGACGGCCTAAGTACCAGAGGATTTTCTCGTCCATCACCCCTTTCGAGAAGTCGGGCTTCTCCCGGTTCTCCTTGGCGATAATGCTGTTGTCTTCTTTCTGTGTGCAGCTGCTTATTAACATAGTGGTCAAAATTGCTAAAATGAAATATCTCTTCATACTCTTTTTGTTTGTTTTTTAGGCGGCAAAGATAATATTTTTGCTATTTTTGCGCTCCCTTGACAAGGCGGTTTTTCGTTTGAGTCGTCAATTGGGCAACAGTCATGCTTGTTTTTGATAATAATCTAAAAATGAAAAAGTTAATATTGTTCACTATGTTGTTTCCGCTGCTGTTGTCTGCTTGCGGAAACCAGAAAGCCAAACCCGGGGCGGAAGTTCCGGAGGTGGATCCGCGCATTCAGGAGCAGATGGACAGACAAGCCAAGGACAGATCCGACTGGGACAACTGGAACAGCCTGTCCGATGAACGCAAGGCGGAACTGCTCGACAGCCAGAAGGCCATCTATGACGATATGAAAGCGAAGAAAGCTGACCGTCAGGCGCGTCGCGAAAAGTTCGAGGCGGCTATGGACAATTGGGACAACCTTTCGCTCGATGAACGCAAGGACGCCTTTGACCTGATTGCAAATCCATCGCCAAAGAAGCAGGTTGCTGCCGAAACTGAGGTCAAAGATAATAAGTAGTCATGAAAAGAATAGCGGTTTTTGCCAGCGGGTTCGGTTCCAATTTCCAAGCCATCATCGAGGCAGTACACAACAAAACACTTGCTGCCGAAATCGCGCTCCTCGTTTCCGACAAGCCCGGCTGTAAGGCTGTAGAGCGCGCCGAACAGTACACTATCGATACTTTTACGTTTAATGCCAAGGATTATGCCGGCAAGGAGGCTTACGAGACCGCCATCCTGCACCAACTGCAGGAACGAGCCGTGGAGTATATTGTGCTGGCCGGCTATATGCGCTTTGTCGGCAAGGTGTTGCTGAACGCATATCCCCAACGTATCATTAACCTGCACCCGGCATTGCTTCCTTCGTTTCCCGGCGCACACGGCATCGCCGATGCCTATAACCACGGCGTCAAGGTGTTCGGCATTACCGTGCATTTTGTTGACGAGGGGGTTGACACAGGCAAAATCATCGACCAGTTCTCATTCCACGCCGACGGCACCGAGACACTCGATGAGATTGAAGTACACATCCACGAACTGGAACATCGCCATTACCCCGAAACGATTAACAAGATCCTCAATTCTTAAAAACTACAATAACGATAAATGGAAAAGATTATCATACTTGACTTCGGTTCACAGACTACCCAGTTGATAGGCCGGCGTGTCCGCGAACTCGATATGTTTTGCGAGATATTGCCGTACAACAAGTTCCCGAAGGATGATAAGGACGTGATCGGTGTCATCCTAAGCGGCTCGCCTTACAGTGTCTATGACGAGCATGCCTTTCAGGTTGACCTCTCCGGCATCCGCGGCCGTTATCCTGTGCTGGGCATCTGCTACGGCGCCCAATATATGGCACACACCGGAGGCGGAAAGGTTGAACCGGCCGGTTCCCGCGAGTACGGACGGGCACGACTGCTCTCTTTTGAACACGACAACCCGCTGCTCAAAGGACTCGACGAACGAACCCAAGTGTGGATGAGCCATGGTGACACCATTACACAACTACCCGCCGGATGCCGCAAAATCGCCTCTACCGACAAGGTGGAGTTTGCCGCCTACCAGTTCGTGAACGAGAAAACCTGGGGCGTGCAGTTTCATCCCGAAGTGTTCCATACTGAACAGGGCAGCCTCCTGCTGAAGAATTTTGTGGTGGATGTGTGCGGCGGCAAACAGTCGTGGAGCCCCGCCTCATTTGTGGAGACTACAGTGGCAGAACTCAAGGCCCAACTGGGCAACGACCGCGTCATCCTGGGGCTCAGCGGCGGAGTGGACTCTTCCGTCTGCGCAGTGCTGCTCAGCCGCGCTATCGGCAAGAACCTGACCTGCATATTCGTGGATCACGGACTGCTGCGCAAAAATGAATTCCGCAATGTGATGCACGACTATGAAGGACTTGGTTTGAATGTCATTGGCGTGGATGCCGGCGACAAGTTCTTCAAGGAACTGGAGGGTGTGTCAGACCCTGAACGCAAACGCAAAATCATAGGCGCAGGCTTTGTCGATGTATTCAATGCGGAGGCCATGAAGATAACGGATGCCAAGTGGCTGGCACAGGGCACCATCTATCCCGACAGAATAGAGAGTCTCAGCATTACCGGCATGGTCATCAAGAGCCATCACAATGTGGGCGGACTACCTGAAAAGATGCACCTCAAACTGTGCGAGCCGCTGAAATGGCTGTTCAAGGATGAGGTGCGCCGTGTGGGACGGCAACTGGGCATGCCCGAACACCTCATCACCCGCCATCCGTTTCCTGGCCCTGGCCTGGCCGTGCGCATACTGGGAGACATTACCCGCGAGAAAGTGCGTGTGCTTCAGGATGCCGATGATATATTCATACAAGGACTCCGTGACTGGAAAGTCAGACTCAAAGGCGAAGAGGCCCGTAAGGTGCTCTCTGCCGGCGTTCCGGCAAATATGACCGACGGGGAAATGGAGGTGTCACTCTATGACCAGATCTGGCAGGCCGGTGTCATTCTCCTTCCGATACGCAGCGTAGGTGTGATGGGCGATGAACGCACATACGAACAGGCCGTGGCTCTGCGCGCCGTTACGAGCACCGATGCCATGACCGCCGACTGGGCACACCTGCCTTACGAGTTCCTGGCAAAGGTGTCCAATGATATAATCAATGGTGTCAAAGGCGTGAACCGCGTCTGCTATGACATATCTTCAAAACCGCCCGCAACGATAGAGTGGGAGTGACAACGTGTGATTTTGAGGTTTAAAAGGTTTTTTTACAGAATAAAATAAATAATCATAAAGAATATGACAGATTACGATTTGAAGTATAAGATTGCCGACATGAGTTTGGCAGAGTGGGGACGCAAAGACATCGAAGTGTCCCAAAAGGAGATGCCCGGACTGCTGGCGCTCCGCGATAAATTTGGCGAAAGCAAACCTCTGAAAGGGGTTCGCATTATGGGTTCCCTGCACATGACCGTGCAGACAGCCGTGCTGATTGAAACGCTTGTGCAACTGGGTGCTGAAGTGAGATGGTGCAGCTGCAATATCTTTTCGACCCAAGACCATGCGGCAGCAGCCATCGCCGCCACTGGCGTGCCCGTGTTCGCATGGAAAGGCGAGTCGATGGAAGATTATTGGTGGTGTACCAACCAGGCGCTCTCGTTCCCTGGCGGCAAAGGCCCGCAACTCATCGTAGATGACGGCGGCGATGCCACCCTGCTGATACATACAGGCTACAAAGCAGAAAACGACCCCTCTATACTCGACAAGGAACCCTCATCCCACGAGGAAGGCGTCATCTTCAATACCCTCAAGGAGATACTGAAAGAAGACCCGCAGAAATGGCATAATATGGTGAAAGACATCAAAGGCGTGTCGGAAGAGACAACCACGGGTGTACACCGGCTCTACCAGATGATGGAACGCGGCGAACTGCTCTTCCCGGCCATCAATGTGAACGACTCCGTCACAAAATCCAAGTTCGACAACAAGTACGGTTGCCGCGAGTCTCTGGCTGACGGCATCAAACGTGCCACAGACATTATGATTGCCGGCAAGGTGGTCGTGGTGTGCGGATACGGCGACGTGGGCAAAGGTTGCGCCCAGTCGATGAGGTCGTACGGAGCACGCGTCATCGTGACGGAAATCGACCCTATCTGCGCACTGCAAGCCGCCATGGAGGGCTTTGAGGTGAAGACGGTGGACGAAGCACTCGAAGAAGGCAACGTCTATGTTACCTGCACGGGCAACTGCGATGTCATCACCAAGGAGCACCTTAACAAGATGAAAGACCAGGCTATCGTCTGCAACATCGGCCATTTCGACAATGAGATCCAGGTGGAGGCTTTCGAACAACAACCGGATGTCCGCAAACGTAACATCAAACCGCAGGTGGACGAGTATATTTTCCCCGACGGCCACTCGATCTTCATTTTGGCAGAAGGCCGCCTCGTCAATCTGGGTTGCGCTACAGGACACCCCTCTTTCGTGATGAGCAACTCATTCACGAACCAGACTATGGCTCAGATCGACCTTTGGCAGCACAATTACGAAATCGGTGTCTATAACCTGCCTAAACATCTTGACGAAGAGGTGGCCAGACTTCACCTCGGCAAAATAGGTGCCAAACTCACCAAACTGACTCAGAAACAAGCCGACTATATAGGAGTCAAGGTGGATGGCCCTTACAAGACAGACTTGTATAGATATTAGTATCTGATGCGAAAAGTTATCAGGCAACACGACTCGATATACAACGTCAACACAAAACCGGGAGTTGTAAGACTTCCGGTTTCTTTGAATACGGAAATCCCGGCTTTATGCTGATACTGTGCCTGTTGATATGAAAACATAGAAAAGATGAGGGCTGAAGAAGAACATAATGGTCTTGGTGCTCTATTGAAACGATGCTTGCATGCAGCTTTGGTCTTGCTTCTGGCAGGAGGCGGCATAGTATGTATGCCTTCGGCGAAGCTCGTGTGCCGGAGCGTTGACGCATCGCTAGTTGCGGACTTTCACCCTGATTCTTTGGTGCTGGTTTCAGCATCGTGGCAGATAGACTCACTCGATGGAATGGTGCTGCGGAGGGTGCGCTTCTCCGGGCAAGAGTATTTCAGCAGCAATCAGTACATTGCCGTTCTCGAGGTCAGTCCGGATTCTGAACTTGCGATGGTGTTGGCGTGGGAGCCGGTGCGCACGCACACTTCCGTGATGGCACGCAAACACGGCGCATTGGCCGCCGTGAACGGCTCATTCTTTGACATGAAAAAGCATAATCCGATCTGTCATCTCCGTATTGGCGGCGAGGAAATTGCCGTCAACGAGCCCGGAAAAGATACCTTGAACAGAAAATATTACCAGTATGGCATCATTGTGCTTGACAGCGGCAAGGTACACATACTGCACGCCGACAGTGCGCGGCTTTGGGAACGGACGCTCACGGCATCCGACATTATGACGGCAGGTCCGCTGCTCATCTGCCAAGGCAAGCGGCTGCCGATGCGCAACGACCTCTCTTTCGTGTACAGACGGCATAACCGTACGGCACTCGGCATCAGGTCAGATGGCACGTTGCTGTTGCTGACCGTTGACGGCCGCACCCGCGAGGCCGAGGGTATGTCGCTCGATGAACTGGCGCTGACGTTGCAGTGGCTCGGCTGCTGCGACGCCATCAACCTCGACGGCGGCGGCTCCACTACAATGTATGTCAAGGACTTTCCGCACAATGGCATAGTCAACCATCCTTCCGACAACGGGCGCTTTGACCATCAAGGCGAACGCGGCGTGTCTAATATTTTGATGATAAAAAAGAAAGATTAAAAAAGGCTTAACTGTAAACCCGAAGCCGGACCCCGTCATAGCGGGTGTTGTATCGGCGGCAAGGATAAATGGCCGGTCCACCCAACACGTTACCGTCCAAGATGTTGAAAGTGGAACCGCACAGCGAATCTACCAGCCGTAGCCCGTCGGGGGCCACATAGAGCCACGACCCATGTTTGGTCCAGTCGTGTGAGCAGGCACGGTCAAATGCTACAAAGTCCCACTCGCTGAGCCTATAGACGATGATGCCGTTCACCCCACCCGTAAAGAATTCGTACCCGCCGTATGTGTTCAGCCTGTAGTACATGGCATCGTTGGGGTATATTGTGAAGTCAACGCTTGTGTTTGGTATGGTGGGGTGGTTGTAATAGTCGCAACCTGCCAGCAGCGTCAGTATGGAAAACGTTATAATCAGGCTTTTTTTCATGATAAGGACGAGGGGCTAATAAATCCAGGGAAAAATCTTGTAGCGCTTGAGGTCGGTAAACTCGCGCCCGAAAAACTGTGTGTAGCGTTCATATACGGCCTTGGACCTCGGTATGATGTTGGCGCATGTCCAGAGCAGGAACACCAGCCCGGGCAGCGACCAGGTCAGGATGGCAAAGCCTAGCCACTCTAAGACCTCGCCGAAATAGTTGGCGGAACTGATGCGGTTGAAAGGCCATCCTTTGGGAATGTAGTAGTTGTTGTCGATGATGTCTTTGCGCAGTCCGCGGATGATGCGGTCAGCGTAAATGTTGACCACCATGCCGAACAGGAAAATGACCGTGCCGACGATGAATTGCCACGACCAAAGCCACGAGATGTCGTAATAGTGTTCGGGACAAAAGAAGAAAAGCCAGCCGCCTTGCATCAAAGCGTTGAAAGTGTTGAAGATGAAGCCCGTGATGATGATCGATATCGGCATCTTGCTCTGCCCCTTCATAAGCAGCGGAAACACGAACGACCGCTGGAAATAGTGGAACTCGAAAAAGAAGAACATGATGAACGTGACGATATTGAAAGGTTTCACCCATTCCACCAACGAGACGACATAGAGCAGAAACATGGCGAAGAACACGGGCGACTCCATAATGAACCACCCCAGGTTGCTCCGCACAGAAATGCCCCAACGGTTGTTGAAAGTCATACCGTAGGCTGGGGTGACAAACTGGAGGGTGACGAATACGCCAATGCCTAAAACGCTCATGATGATGAGCATATAGTTGTACGCAGTGCTGAAGATTTCTAACATAGTTGACCGAGTTTTTTTTATAGGAATTTATGCCCGTCAAACCTTTTTTTTCGTTTGAAGTAGTGAATGAAGACGACTGACTTGGGAAAAGTGTCCGTGAATGCCAGTTTGGGCAGTGTGTTACGTTTGGCTTTGAATTCCTTGTAACGGGAACAAAACCGGAACATAGCTTTATAGACTGCGGCGAAGTCCTTGAAATGTCCTTGCAGCAGGAATGAGAACGCGGCAAGTTGGTCGAGGAAGAAACGCAACGTGAGAGTGACGGTAAGACGCTCTTCGGGGAGGTTCTTCAGCAGCAGAAACAGGTTGTTGCGGAAATTGAGGTAGGTTTTGAACGCGTTGTTTTTAGGCAAAGTGCCCCCGCCGATATGGTAAACGACGGAGGCGGGGTTCACTTTTATCTTGTATCCGGCATTTTTGATGCGCCAGCAGAAGTCAATCTCTTCCATGTGTGCGAAGAAGTCAGGGTCGAGACCGCCCATGGTGCGGAAAACGTCGCTGCGTACGAAAAGCGCGGCTCCCGAAGCCCAGAAGATGTCGGCCTCGGTGTCATACTGTCCGTGGTCTTTCTCGAGATCCGCGAAGACGCGCCCGCGGCAGAAAGGGTAACCGTATTTGTCGATATATCCGCCGCATGCCCCTGCATACTCAAATTCGTCACGCTTGCTGTAGGAGAGCAGTTTGGGCTGCACCGCCGCGATTGTCGGGTTGCCGTCCATCATTTCAATGATGGGTTCAATCCAATGCGCCGTCACCTCGATGTCGGAGTTGAGCAGGCAGTAGTACTGTGCCTCAATATGCGCCAATGCCATATTGTAACCTTGAGCAAAACCCTCGTTGTGCGCATGTTCCAGCAAGCGGATGTCCGGATAGCATTCTTTCAGGAAACGGACAGAATCGTCATTCGAGGCATTGTCGGCCACGACGATTTCTGCATAATCCGGCAAAGAACGGACTAAAGCGGGAAGAAACTGTTCGAGGAACTTTTTCCCGTTCCAGTTCAGGATGACGATGGCGAGTTTAGTCATACGCGTCTCTTTTTACACAAGTCTGCAAAGATAGTTTTTTTTTTCAGAAGATGTAGTACGAAAAAAAATGTATCTTTGCCGCCTGAAAATAGATAAGGAAGAAATATTAAAATTTAGACGTTTAAACTATGTATTTGACAAGCGAAGTTAAAAAGGAAATTTTTGCACAATACGGGAAAAACGAGGCGGACACAGGGTCTCCTGAGGCTCAAATCGCATTGTTCACACACCGCATCAAACATCTTACCGAACATGTAAAGGCGAACAACAGCGACCGCGTGACAAAGAGAGCCCTGATTACCTTGGTGGGAAAAAGAAAAAAGATGCTTGAATATCTGAAAAGACAGGACATTGAACGCTACAGAGCCGTCATCAAGCAATTAGGTCTTAGAAAATAATCCGGAAACTTGTTTTATAAAAAAGGCAATTTCAACAATTGCCTTTTTTGGTTTTTATGAAGAAATGCAGGACAGGCTTGCATCACTTCGATTTTTATCATCTTAAAGTTGATTTATAAAATGTTAGGAATAAATACATCATTTCAGTTGAACGATGGCCGCACAGTGACCATCGAGACCGGCAAGTTGGCGAAACAGGCCGACGGCGCTGCCGTGGTCAAAATGGGAAACACGATGCTGCTGGCTACGGTCTGCTGCAAGAAAGAGGCCGTTGAGGGCACCGACTTTATGCCGCTGCAAGTCGAATACCAGGAGAAATACGGTGCACTCGGCCGCTTCCCGGGAGGCTTCTTCAAACGTGAAGCCCGCCCCTCGGAATACGAAATCCTGATAGCCCGCCTTGTGGACCGCGCTATCCGTCCGCTTTTCCCGAAAGATTTCCATGCTGAAACGCAGGTTGTCGTTACGCTCATCAGCGGCGACAAGAACCAACTGCCCGACTGTTTGGCATGCCTTGCCGCCTCTTCAGCCATCGCCGTGTCTGACATTCCGTTCGAGTGCCCTATCTCTGAGGTCCGCGTGGGCCGTGTGGATGGCAACTTTGTCATCAACCCGACCATCTCCGATATGGAACGCTCCGACATCGATATGATCGTAGCCGCCTCGATGGACAACATTATGATGGTGGAAGGTGAAATGAAGGAAATCTCTGAAAACGATATGGTAGAAGCGCTCAATTATGCCAAAGAGGCTATCAAGGTGCAATGCCAGGCGCAGATGGACCTTGCCTCAAGAGTGCCTTCCGCTTTCCCTAAACGTGTCTATTGCCACGAAACGAACGACGAGGAACTCAGAGAGCGCATCAGCAAGGAAACATACGACAAGGTTTATGCCGTTGCCAAGTCTTTTATGGGCAAACAGGCGCGCAACGAGGCCTTTGACCAAATCCTGGAAGAGTTTATGTTGACGATTCCCGAAGAGGAGAGGGAAGAGAAAGCCTTGATGGCGAAACGTTATTACAGTGATGTCCAGTATCACGCCATGCGCAATATGATTCTCAATGAACGCATTCGCCTTGACGGTCGTGACCTCGAGACGATCCGCCCGATTTGGATAGAGACGGGTTACCTGCCTTCGGCCCATGGCTCGGCTATCTTCACCCGCGGCGAAACTCAGGCTCTCGCAACCTGCACGTTAGGCACCAAACTCGATGAGCAGATCATAGACGGCGCTGTAGTGGAGGGCACCAACCGCTTCATGCTCCACTATAATTTCCCGCCTTACAGCGTTGGCGAAGTGAAACGCATCGGAAGCACCGGCCGCCGCGAAATAGGTCACGGCAATCTGGCCAACCGCGCCCTCAAACCGATGATTCCATTCGATGACCCCTCTTTCCCTTATACGGTCCGCATCGTGTCAGACATCCTCGAGTCTAACGGCAGTTCGTCAATGGCTACCGTATGCGCCGGCACACTCGCTCTGCTCGACTGTGGCGTCAAGATGAAGAAACCGGTGTCAGGCATCGCTATGGGGCTCATCACGGACGAGAATACTGACAAATATGCAATCCTCTCCGACATCCTTGGCGACGAGGACCACCTCGGCGATATGGACTTCAAGGTCTGCGGTACAGAAGACGGCATCACCGCCTGCCAGATGGACATTAAGATCCACGGTCTCTCGTCTGAAGTTATGGCCGAAGCATTGGCCCAGGCACACCGCGGCCGTATGTTCATCCTCGGCAAAATCAAAGAAGCAATGCCCGCACCGCGCGAGGACTACAGACCGTTTGTGCCGCGCATTGTCCAAATGCAAATCCCGAGAGAGTTTATCGGCGCCGTCATCGGACCGGGAGGAAAGATTATCCAAGAGATGCAGCGTGAAACCAATACCGTCATCAATATCGAAGAGGTGGGCGAATTTGGCATTATCGACATCGCCGCCTCCAACGTCGACGACATCAATGCCGCCATTGAACGCATTAAACTGATTACCCAAAAACCGGAAATCGGCGAAATATACGAAGGTACGGTCAAGAACATTATGCCGTTTGGCGCTTTTGTGGAGTTCTTGCCCGGAACGGACGGACTGCTCCATGTGACTGAAATTGCATACAGACGCATAGAGAATGTGGAAGATGTACTTAAAACCGGCGACAAAATAAAGGTCAAACTGATTGAAATAGACGAGAAGACGGGCAAATACAGACTGTCACACAAGGTGCTTCTGCCTAAACCGGAGGGCTATACGGAATCCGAACCGCGTCGTGGCGGCAACGGAAGAGGCGACCGCAACCACCACGACCATGGCGACCGCAACCGCGGCGAGCGTCGCGGCGGCAACAACGGAAGAGGCGACCGCAATGACCGGGGACGTGGCGGCAGAGACAACCATGCACACACCCGCGACAACGGCGAGACGCATGAACCTAAAGCAGAAAGCACTACCCCTGACTTCCCCGAATTCCCTAATTTTGACGAATAGGAAGCATATATATACTGAAGGCAAACCTTGTTGTTGAGCCGTTCATTTCTTTTATTTTTTTATCAGGAGTGTCTTGAAAGTTTCCTTTCAAGACACTCCTGTACATGCCAGAAGCTTACTAACTTTGCGCCAGTTTTCAAAGATGTATATGGAACCAACATTTTCAATCATCATCCCCAGTTGGAACAATCTCGGATTTCTGAAACTTTGTGTGGATAGCGTCCGAAAAAACTCCGCCCGTCGTCATCAGATCATCGTTCACGTGAACGAAGGAACAGACGGTACGCTCGATTGGGTGCGTGAGCAGGGGATCGACTATACCTGGTCGGAGCGTAACGTCGGGGTGTGCCTCGCCGCCAACAGTATGCGAAGTAAGGTGAAAACCGACTATATCTTCTATCTTAACGATGACATGTATCTGTTGCCCGGCTGGGACAAGGCACTTGCCGATGAGATAGAAAAACTGCCCGACAACCGTTTCTTCCTTTCCGGCACTATGATACAGCCTCACAACTGGCTAGATGTGGGCATACGCGCCAATTATGGCGACAGCCTCGAGACTTTTGAAGAGGAGCGACTTTTACGAGAGTATATGACATACCCTAAAGACGACTGGTCAGGCGCCACCTGGCCGCCTAATCTGTTGCATCGAGACATGTGGGACCTTGTGGGCGGATATAGCATCGAATACACGCCGGGTATGTATAGTGACCCTGACTTGTCGGCCAAGTTGTGGATGGCCGGCGTGAGACACTTCAAAGGGTTGGGGGCTTGCCGTGCCTATCATTTCGAGACCAAGACCACCGGCAGAATAAAGAAAAACGACGGATCGTTGCAGTTTATGCTCAAATGGGGCATCACCAATGCCACATTCCGTCGCCATTGCACCCGCTTGGGGGAGACGGAAACAGAAGAGTGGAGACCGGATCCGTGCAATGCCAAGACATTAGGCAGACAAGGAGTGCGCGCTCATTTGAAAGTCTGCTTCAAATTGCTGACAGGTAGCCGTTTAGGGCCGACAGAACCGCTCCGCAGCCGGCCTGGCGGAAGCATAGACAATCACCTTGCAGAGGATAAACAGAAAGGTTGAGGGCGGAGGCCTGCGACCGCTAAAAAAACTTTTGGAGTTGACTGCCCGATATGAAAAAAAGTGTATCTTTGCAGCCGATTTCAAAAGCAGAACCATCCGGAGAGGTGGGTGAGTGGCTGAAACCAACAGTTTGCTAAACTGTCGAAGGGGTAACCTTTCCGCGAGTTCGAATCTCGCCCTCTCCGCAAAAAGTTCATACTTTGAAGTCAAACCTTGCTTATCGGGGTGTGGCGCAGTTGGCTAGCGCACTTGCATGGGGTGCAAGGGGTCGGAAGTTCGAGTCTTCTCACCCCGACACAAGTTAAGGAATCTGTTAAATTTTGAATATTGCTAACGGAATAATTCATCTTACAAGATGGATTATTCCTGAATTACCATTTTACGCCATCTTTCTCTTTGCCATACTCATAGAGCAAAACAAACTTGGCGTGTTTCACGTTGTCGCGGCTTTTCACCACGCCGCCTTTTACCGCTTTGCAGATGCGCACATTGTAGGCATCGTCGCGTTTGTTGCACCCGCGCCCCACAATCCAGTTTTGATGCTTTTTGGTTTTGACGTAGCCGATAAGAATGGATGTCTCCTTATAGTTTTCCAAGTTGAACTTATCCATCACTTCCTCCGTGGTTGTCAATTCAAGAGGCTGCATATTAAGTGATAATACTCGGGCGATAAGATGCGTGTGTCGCATTTAACATAAAAAACCAAAAAAAGGCACAGTTCGCATTCGAGCCGTGCCTTTCTGTGATGGGTTTAAAAAAAATGATGTCGTGTTGCTACAGTCTGTCAAGGCAGTTGAGGTCCTTGAATGCTATTTTGAGGCGCTCCACCACCGACTTCTCGCCCTCGCGGAGGAAAGCGCGCGGGTCGTAGTATTTCTTGTTGGGCTTGTCTTCGCCCTCGGGGTTCCCGATTTGCGACTGCAGGTAGGCCTCGTTCTTCTTGTAGTATTTCATCACCCCTTCCCAAAAAGCCCATTGCGTGTCGGTGTCGATGTTCATCTTGACCACGCCGTATTCGATGGCTTCCTTGATTTTGGCAGGCTCGGAACCGGAGCCGCCGTGGAATACGAAGTTCACGGGGTTGGCAGCCGTGTTGTATTTCTTTTGGATGTATTCTTGAGAGTTGTGCAGGATGACGGGCTCCAGTTTCACGTTGCCGGGTTTATAAACTCCGTGTACGTTGCCGAATGAGGCGGCAATGGTGAAGTTGGGGCTGATCTTGCTAAGTTCTTCGTAGGCGTAGGCCACGTCTTCGGGCTGCGTATAGAGACGGGAACTGTCGATGCCTGTGTTGTCAACGCCGTCTTCTTCGCCGCCGGTGATGCCCAGTTCGATTTCAAGCACCATCTCTATCTTGGCCATACGGGTGAGGTATTTCTTGCAGATCTCGATGTTCTCTTTCAAAGGCTCTTCCGAAAGGTCAAGCATGTGCGAACTGAACAGCGGCTTGCCGTGCTGTGCGTAGTATTTTTCGCCGCAGTCGAGCAGCCCGTCAATCCAGGGCAGCAGTTTCTTGGCGGCATGGTCGGTGTGGACGACAACGGGGATGCCGTACATTTCGGCCATCTCGTGGATGTGCATGGCGCCCGACACAGCGCCTTTGATGGCAGCGGCCTGGTTGTCGTTGTTCAGCGACTTGCCGGCATAGAACACGCCGCCGCCGTTTGAGAACTGGATCATGACGGGTGAGTTCACCGCTTTGGCAGCCTCCATAACCGCATTGATGGAGTCTGTGCCGACAACATTTACGGCGGGGAGGGCGAATTTTTCCGCTTTGGCGATCCGGAAGATTTCAAGCAGGTCTTTTCCGTAAACCACACCGGGTTTCACTTTAGGTAAGATTCTTTCCATAATTTAATTGTGCTTGTATGTTAATGTTACGATTATACGCTTTTCGGTTTCTGTTGTTTTCTTTTCCCCCTGCGTTTCCACAGCCATGAGGCGACATTGGCGGCCAAGGAGAACAGGGTTGCCGACAGGGGTTTCTTTGAAGAAGAGTCTTTTTTTGAGAATAAGCCTGAAAAGGCGATTTTGGCAAGGTAGGTACCTAACGACAATCCTGCCAGCCAATTTGACCCTACGGTTTTGAATGGACCTTGTGTGAACCCTCGGCTGACTTTGTTTCCCTTTTTGCGGAGGCTGACTATCATATTCCACATCTGTTTGAGCGTGTCGATGTCGTCGCGATAGGCTTCCAGATCTTGGTACAAGACCTCTTCCTGCTGTTTTATTTGCGACTTCAGTACGGCTTTGCGAGCGGCAATCTCTTCAAGGCTGTTGAAAGGAGCCGTCGCGCTTTTGTTCCCTTTACTCATCAGAACCTCCTTCCCGAATGGTTGCATCCTCTTCTTCTATGGTTGTGACGGTTGCATCGTCTTGCTTCTCGCGGTACAACACTGTGCTGATCTTGCGGATCAGCGGTTTTACAAACAGGGTGTCTTTCTTGTGAAGCACGAATGCGATGATGGCTACGAAAACGGCGCATACGATGGTGTATGCCCAGCCGGCGTTCAAGGCTATGGTGAGCCAACTGATCAGTGCCGATGACAGATAGAGCAGCACCGCCAAGGCACATACGACCACTATCAGCATTGACAGCACTATCGACAACAGTTGGGAAGACTTCTCTATGAACTCCAGTTTCAGCAAATCATAACGCCGGGACAGGTACGCTTTGGCGTCTTTCACTGTCCGGGCGTTACGCACTGATCTTTTTGAAAATCTTTCAAAAATGTCCATCCCGGGGAATTAGTCGTTCAATTCCTCATCCATGGCATTCTCAATCGCTTCTTCGGCGGCAACTTCATCGCGGCGGCATTTCAGCTTGGCGATCAGTTTGTCCAACTCTTCTTTCGAGAGTTTTTCAGACACATTGTTCCGCAAATCGCGCCCCTTGTCTGTCGTGAACAGGAGGGTGATTCCCGTGGCGGCTGCTGCACCGGCAACGAATGCTAAAATTTCTGAAGGTTTCATAATAAACAGTTTTTTTAAGGTTTATGATTGAATTAATTACCACGGAGTCCAACTGCAAATAGTGTGCCGAAAATGATCATCTGCCACGTTTCTCTGTCGTTTCTATCCGTTCTACCTTCTCAATCTGGTCGATTTGTTCGAGCGAACGGATGAGGTCGGTGAGTGCGCGGGTGTTTTGGATGTAAAGCATCATAGTTCCCGTGAAAACGCTCTTTTTGGTCTCCACATTCAGCGATCGGATGTTCAGGTCCATCTGCGCCGACACTACGTCGATGATTTCCTTGAGCATGCCCTTTCGGTCAAAACCGGTGATGCGTATGCCGGAAAGGAATGCGATGTCCTGCCCTTTGCGCCATTTTGTCTTGATGATGCGGTTGCCGAACTTCGACATCTGCTCGATGGCGCGTGGACAGTTGGTGCGGTGTACGACAATTCTGTCTGAAAAGAGAAACCCGACTACAGGGTCGCCGGGAATCGGGTCGCAGCAGTGGGCAATGACATATTTGGAGATGTCGGTGTTCTTGTCAAGCAAGAAAGCGTTGGGCGTTACGTCCAACTGCTCTTCAATCAGCTGGTCAAGCGATTTGTTGGCAATTTCTTTCGATACTTTTTTCTTGAATTCTGCCAGTTCTTTGCTTTGTGTCGGCTTGCTTTCCGATGCGTCAGGCTGGTTTTTCTGTACAGAACGGAAAAAGTCGCGGATGCTCCTGCGTGCTTTCGGTGTCTTCACAAAGTCGAGCCATTCCACTTTCGGCGACTGCTTCTTGGAGGTGATGATCTCCACCTGGTCGCCGTTTTCCAGTCTCTTGTCGGCGGGCACTATGTTGTAGTTGACCTTTGCCCCGATGCAATGGTCGCCGAGTTTTGTGTGCAGTGCGTAGGCGAAGTCGAGAACGGTAGATCCGGCCGGCAGCGTTTTCATGTCTCCTTTCGGGGTGAATGCGAAAACCTCTTTCAGGCCTAAATTCAGTTTCACCTCATTCAGGAAATCGAGTGCGTCTGCTTCCTTGCTGTTGAGGATTTCTCTCGTTTTGCTGAGCCAGTCTTCCAACCGTTCTTCCACAATCCGGTCTGTCGGCATCTCACCCTCTTCCTTGTACTTGAAATGGGCGGCAAGTCCCTTTTCGGCAATTTCGTCCATCCGTTTTGAGCGGATCTGTACCTCTACCCATTTCCCCGCCTTGCTCATGGCGGTAACGTGCAGCGACTGGTATCCGTTAGGTTTAGGATGGGTCAGAAAGTTCCGGTCCCGGGAGGGATTGGTTTGATACAGCAAGCAGACAATGCGGTAAATCCGCCAGCAAATCTCGAACTCTTGTTCGATAGGGCTGTCAAAGACAAAGCGGACTGCAAAAATGTCATATATGTCATCAAAGTTCACCCCTTTGCGGAGGATTTTCTGGTGAATAGAGTAAATGGACTTTGTGCGAGAGGAGACTTCTGCATTGATGCCGTTGGCGGCGATGGCTTCTTGTATAGGTTTTACGAACTCGTTGATCAGGGCGGTGCGCTCCTCCTCCGTCTCTTTCATCCGGGCAGCGATGGCATAGTAGTCGGTAGGGTCTGTATAAAGCATGGCATAGTCTTCCAATTCGCTTTTGATGGAATAGAGTCCTAAACGGTGGGCAAATGGCACATAGAAATAGGAGGTCTCGGAAGCGATTTTCAGCTGTTTTTCAGGCGGCATCGATGCGAGGGTACGCATATTGTGCAGTCTGTCAGCCAGTTTGATGAGGATGACACGCACATCTTTGGACATGGAGAGGAATATCTTCCTGAAATTCTCCGCCTGTATGGAGCTGCGCTCATCCATTACAAGGTTTTCGATTTTTGTCAGTCCGTCGATGATTTCTGCCACCACATCCCCGAACATGTCGCGGATATCCTCCAAGGTATAGTCGGTGTCTTCCACCACATCGTGGAGCAGGGCGCAGATTACGGAGGTGACGCCGAGGTTCATTTCCTGGCAGCATATCAGAGCCACGGCGATAGGGTGGTAGATGTAGGGTTCACCGCTTTTCCGCCGCACGCCGTTGTGGGCGTTTGTGGCCAGTACAAATGCTTTCCTCATCATCTTGCGCTCTTCGGCGTCGGTGCGGTGGTACAAGATGGTGAGCAGTTGGCGGTATTTCCTTACAATGGTTTTGTTTTCCAGTACTTCGTTGGGTATGTATTCGGTGCGGTTTCCGTTGTTGATTTCCATAGCGTTTGTTGGTCAAGAGCGGTGACGGCGCGGTAGGTCCCCGCCCGTCTATCGTACAATCAGTTTTTTAGTCACGGATTTTGAGGCGTCCTCTATGCGCAGCAGATAGCAGCCCGATGTCAGGGATGTGAGGGAAAGCGTGTTCACGCCTTGTTGCAGCCGTTCGCTCCGCAGCAACTGTCCCCTGAGGTCGTAAATGCGGCAACTGATTTCCGGACTGTCGCTCTGTACAGTGACATAGCAGAAGTCGGCGGCGGGGTTCGGAAACACCGAATAGTGTGGGTCTTGGGCCGGCGATTCTGTCTCGATGCCGGTGGTGTTCAGGGCATCCTGCACGGCTTGCCAGGCGTTCACTTTGCCGTATCCGAAACGCTCGATGCCTGCGGCTTCCGTAAATTCGTCCTGATAGGCTGAAGCGGTAAGGATGTCCTTGACCTGCCTTGCCGACAGGTAGGGGTTGGCTTGAAGTACTAAGGCTGCGACACCAGAGACGAAAGGTGCCGACATGGACGTTCCCGAGAGGGCGGCAAAGCGGTAGGTGCGGTCGTTGAAGTTCACAGAGGCCTTGTATGTTCCCTCGTATGTGTTGGTATAGGAAGAGATGGCAGAGACGACCCCTCTGCCCGGGGCTGAAATTTCTGGCTTCACGACCTCGTGGAAACAGGGACCGGAACTGGAGAAACTGGCAATCTGTCCGCCTATCACGCTGCCCGAGGCAATGGCGTAGCGCGACTGGTGGGCGGCCACGGTGACGATGTCGTCGATGTTTCCCGGTATGCCGATGCCGTAGCGGTTGTCTCCGGCTTTCCAACTCGGGCGAGTCGCCGGTTTCAGGAAGTCAGCCCCCCAGTTGCCGTAGGCTTTTGAGAGTTCTGCCAGATTCCAGGCGTGGAAAGAGCCGTTCTCGGCGGTGACGGCAAGGCAATATTTGTGACTGTTGTTTGTTTTGATGCGCAGCCGCACTTTCGGCGACTGGTTATACGGGGAGGAGGCGGTGACCTCGTAATTGTAGAACACGGTGTCGTTGCCGACAACCATAAAAGTGTCCTTGTAGGAGTCGCCGTCAGCCGTTGCAATGAACGGGGTAGCCGTGACGGTGTTGAAAGCGTTGTCGAGCACCTGAAGCGAAAAGCTGAATGGGGCGTCGGCGGAATTGTTCATCGTGATGGAGGTGCCCCAAAGTGTGGCAGAGCCGTAGGGGAAGGTCACTTGGGTGAACATGGTGTCGCCGTCTTGCGGAAAGCTGTGCTGGACGTGGAAGTTGGCATCGCCGTTGTTGCCCGCTGAGGCCACAAACACTACACCGTTGTCGGTAAGGCGGCGCACCTCATTGGCGAGTGCCCCGGTGCCGTCCATATTGTCCAGAAAATAGACACCCCAGCTCATGCTGACAACCAGCCGTTTGCCCTCTTGTCGGGCCACATTGTACATCCAGTTCCAGGCATCGATGACCGCTTGTGCGGTGATGTCGATGGTTGCGAACAAGAACTGTGCCCCGGAAGCCACGCCGCGGTACTGGGTGCCAGCCCCCGAACCTCCGGCAATGGAAGCGCAATGGGTGCCGTGATAGGCATAGTCGTAGAAATTGGCCGTGTCGCAGTGTGCCTGCAGCAGTGCGTCCATGCCGGCGTATTCTGTCCCGTAACTGTAACCCTCGGGAGCCGGACCGGCAGTCTTGAACTGGTCCCAGGCGCGCAGCACCCGGTAATGCGTAAGGGTCGTGTCGTAGAAAACCGGGTGCGTATAGTCGAAGCCCCAGTCGGTGACGCCGATGATGACACCGTTGCCGTCAAAGCCATGCGGCAGCCCGTCGCCTTGCCACACATGGTCCACACGTCCGTCCGGTATGGCGTTGTGAAGCCATGCTTGTCCGTAAGAGGTCAGCACCGTCGCCGTCATAATCAGGAGAAAAAGGGAAAAATGTTTTTTCATAGCAATAGATGATGTTTTCTGAATATTTTTCAACCACAAGCCACACAGAGGCTTTTTTTAAGTGCCGCAAAAGTACTAATTATTTCGGTTTGTTCTGCCTCCGTGAACAATGAACAAGGCTGCCGTACGAAACTGGATTTAGAATTTAGAACTTGGAATTTAGATGTGTTACGCATAATGTTCCTTTTTCTTTCCACAATGATGAGCCTCTTTTGAGGCTTGTTTGGCTCGGGGCGCGACTCGCTCCGACGGAGCAGCGAACGCAAGGGAGCGAAGCTGTCGGCAAGGATGCGCCCACCCCTCAAAGGTCCTCGGAGTGGGCCAACAGCAACGCCTGTGGCGACATCCTGTTTTCCTGACAGAAACTACCGTAAGCACTTGGCTCTCAACAAATGCGGATTCGGTGTGTCCATCCTTTCCGGAAAAACGGCTGAAAACAGTCCCGAAATGTTGTCTTGTTTTTTTCACGTTCGGATATCAAAAAAAAACACAAACATTTGAAAATCAAATGCGAAAGTGTTTCGTATGTCAATTTTTTCAGGTATTTCGTACCTTCAAATATGATAACGGCATGGCTATAGGAAGACCCGCAAAACAAGAACATCAGAACAAGGTGATTGTCCCCATACCATAGGAAAACACAGATACGCATCGACAAAAATGTACACTGTCGGCGAAGACGTAAAGAAACGGTACGCATACAAGCATTGGGGACGCTCTCGTGGACGTGGACAGGTTCCGTTCAGGTATCATCAATTATTTCTACACTTCGGTTGCGGAGCGCGGCAATCTCATTTTCTCTCCGACGTGGGACATGAACGAGGTGTCCGAACTGTCAAGCACGAGGAGGTGGGCGGGTATCGTATCAGGGCGACGATGTCGGCCGCCAGTACGGTATCACATGGCTGCTTGACAAGGTGGCCGATGTGACCGGCATCAAGGACGACCTACTCGAAATCAGCTTCAATGACGACGACACCGCCTGCTTGAATGGTCATTGCTTTTTCCGCGACACATAATACGACAGCAGCAACAGGGTTATTGCAACTGCAGGCAACATCACAAGCAGTTCAAGCCAAATACCATATTTAACAAACTGCGAACGCAGCGACAATTCCAAAACAAACACAACAAAAAAGATGATAAGAAAGAATCGGCCCACACCAATTTCCTTTGCCACTGAATCAAGTTTTTTCATTTTTGTTTTCATTTTATTCATTGTTTTCCAAACAAATGATCCCATATTTGACCTGCCGCTTCTGCCAAAGATGCACCAGCAGCCGTCCCTGCAACTGCAGTTGCACCAGCAGCCCAGCCTGGGGGACCTGTGACAGCAGCAGCAGTTCCCACAACAGTTGCTCCCATTATTGCTCCTTTCACATCCTCTTTTCCTGCTGTTTTCCAGTTAAACCATTTCCCCTTACTCTGGCTGTTAAAAATCATTTCCCATTTGTTTTGATTTTCATACCAATAAGACAATGATGCTTTCGCTATTTCAGATGCCACTGTTACTATGTACTTTTCATCATCAGTTCCATTGTAACAAATTGTTTCAGTGAATGTTTTAATTTGTTGTTTGATGATTTGTAAATCATCACTGCTGTCTATAATCGAATCTATCGTTCTTAAAAGTTGCTTTTGTTTTTCAGATAAATACTTTTCATTTTCGTCAAACCATAAATTAGTAGAATTGTTACAATCCGGAAATCTTCCATTTAGGCAAATCAGTGATTGTTCAATTTCACCCGAGAAAAAAACCGAAGTTGCGACATATTCATTTGCTAAAGCACGAACCCTTTCTTCCAACTGATTTGAGTCTGATGCGACAATGTGAGTGTAAACATAATCTAAGCAACGATTATGTTCTGCACCTGCCGTGGTCATTAGTTCTTGAAAATCTTGGACAGAAACAGACACGTTTGATTTCAGTTCATTATCTCGACCGCTATTGCTTTCACATCCCAAAAACAATAATGCAATCAAAGCAACTACAATTTCAATTCTTTTGTTCATTTTGTTCATTTTTTTGATGGTTGATACTTTAAGGAAATCATTATTTTATTCTATTTTATTGTCTCACAACGCCTTGCTGACATCCATTTAGACAAGACAACTAAAGACAACGCAGCAAATATAACTATAATGATTCAATTAAAAGTTGTTTTTTTTTCGGAATTATTTATCCACAAAATAATGTTTATAAGTATAACTTGGAAAAGTTATAAAGCGCACGGTTGCCGTACGAAACTGGGTTTAGAATTTAGAATTTAGACTTTAGCCTTGTTACGTATACTGTTCCTTTTTTCTTTCCACAATGTTGAGCCTCTTTTGAGGCTTGTTTGGCTCGGGGTGCGACTCGCTCCGACGGTGCAGCGAACGCAAGGGAGCGAAGCTGTCGGCAAGGATGCGCCCACCCCTCAAAGATCCTCGGAGTGGGCCAACAGCAACGCCTGTGGCGACATTCCGTTTTCCTGACAGAAACCACCGTAAGCACTTGGCTCTCAACAAATGCTGATTCGGCGTGTCCATCCTTTCCGGAAAAACGGCTGAAAACAGTCCCGAAATGCTATCCATGGAAAACTGTTTTAGTCGTCAAGGCAAAACGCCTCATGCCCCAATCTGTTGGACCGTTCGTGTAGCAGTCCGTGAACAATCAAGCCATACGTGATTTTTTATTATTTTTGCACACTTTTTTTATGGCTGTAAAACACAATTACTTGGAATATCATGATTAGAATTACATTGCCTGACGGCTCGGTGAAAGAATTTGAACAGGGCATTACGCCATATGAGGTTGCCCGGAGCCTGAGTGAAGGATTGGCACGCAACGTGTTGGTTGCCAAGGTTAACGACGAGATGGTCGAGTTAGACCGTCCAATCGGCGATGATGCCTCTCTCGTGCTTTACACCTGGAATGACAGAGAAGGCAAGGATACATTTTGGCACAGTTCGGCGCACCTGATGGCGGCGGCTGTCGAGGAACTTTACCCCGGTGTCAAGTTCGGCATCGGCCCCCATATCGAAACGGGTTTCTATTATGACATCGATTTTATGGATTACCCGATTTCGGCCGATGATTTTCCGAAAATAGAGAAAAGAATGCAGGAAATTGCCGCCCGCAAGACCCGCTTCATCCGCAAGGAGGTGTCCAAAAAGGAAGCCATCGACTATTTCACCCACAAGGACGACGAGTACAAGCTCGAACTCATCGATGCTCTTGAAGACGGTCATATCACTTTCTATGAGAGCGGTGCATTCACTGACCTTTGCCGCGGGCCGCACCTCTACGACACGTCTGCCATCAAGGCCATAAAACTGCTGAAAACGGCAGGGGCATACTGGCGCGGCGATGAGAAACGCAAACAGCTGACCCGAATCTATGCGGTAACATTCCCGAAAAAGAAAGAACTTGACGAGTATCTTGCTATGCTCGAAGAGGCCAAAAAGCGCGACCACCGCAAACTGGGCAAGGAGATGGAACTATTCACTTTCTCGCAGAAGGTGGGCGCCGGTCTGCCGCTGTGGCTCCCCAAGGGCGCCGCACTGCGCGACCGTCTGGAACAGTTCCTGCGCAGAGTGCAGAAAAAATACGGGTATATGCAGGTGATAACGCCGCATATCGGCAATGTGGAACTTTACAAGACCTCGGGACATTACCAGAAATATGGGGCAGACTCCTTCCGGCCGATCACGACCCCGCAAGAGGGCGAAGAGTTCTTCCTGAAACCGATGAACTGCCCTCATCATTGCGAGATCTATGCCTCACGGCCGCGCTCCTATAAGGAACTGCCGCTCCGTCTGGCAGAGTTCGGCACGGTCTACCGCTACGAACAGAGCGGAGAACTGCACGGTCTGACAAGGGTAAGGGGCTTCACGCAGGACGACGCCCATCTCTTTTGCACCGCCGACCAGATCAAGGAAGAGTTCTGCAAGGTCATTGACATCATCCTCTACATCTTCAGAACGCTCAAATTTGACAACTATATAGCGCAAATCTCACTCCGAGACCCTAACAACAAGGAGAAATACATCGGTACTGACGAGAACTGGGAAAAGGCCCAGCGTGCCATCATTGAAGCCGCCGCCGAGAAAGGACTGAACACCATTGAAGTGGAAGGGGAAGCCGCTTTCTACGGGCCGAAACTCGACTTTATGGTCAAGGACGCTATCGGCAGACAATGGCAGTTGGGCACGGTACAGGTTGACTATAACCTGCCGGAAAGGTTCGGACTTGAATATACCGACTCCGACGGACAGAAAAAACGCCCTGTCATGATTCACCGCGCCCCGTTCGGCTCTATGGAACGCTTTGTGGCAGTGCTCCTCGAACATACGGGCGGCAATTTCCCGCTTTGGCTCACCTCCGACCAGGTCGTGATCCTCCCGATCAGCGAAAAATATATGGATTATGCCCGCAAGGTGAAGGAAACGCTCGACAGTTGTGACCTCCGCGCCTATATCGATGACCGCAGCGAAAAAACAGGCCGCAAGATCCGCGACGCCGAAACCGCGAAAGTGCCGTTTATGCTGATTGTGGGTGAAAAAGAGGCCGCTGACGGAACCGTTTCCGTGCGCAGACACGGCAATGTGGACGACGGCGTAATGACAACAGGCGACTTTGTGACGCAGATACAGAAAGAGATAGAAAACGAGTTGAAGTAAAAGAATAACACAAAAGAATGTTTGAGAATTTATCCGACAGGCTAGAAAGGGCGTTCAAGATCATCAAGGGTCAAGGTTACATTACAGAAATAAATGTGGCCGAGACGATGAAAGAGGTGCGTAAGGCTCTTCTGGATGCTGATGTCAGTTATAAGATCGCCAAGGATTTCACCGATGAGGTAAAGAAGAAAGCGTTGGGCATGAATGTGCTCAAGGCTGTCTCCCCGAGCCAGTTGATGGTCAAGATCACTTACGACGAACTGATCGCCCTGATGGGGCGAGATGCCGTTGACATTAACCTGAAAGGAAGCCCGGCCGTTATTCTGATGGCCGGACTTCAGGGCTCCGGTAAGACAACCCATGCCGCCAAATTGGCCAAAATGCTCAAAAACAAGCGCGGCAAGAAACCGTTGCTGGTGGCCGGCGACGTTTACCGCCCGGCTGCCATCGACCAGCTGAAGGTGCTGGGGGAGCAGATCGACGTGCCCGTATATACGGAGACCGGCTGCCAAGACCCCGTGAAGATAGCCAAGAACGGCGTCAAATATGCCAAAGATTATGGCTATGATGTAGTTCTGGTAGATACAGCGGGCCGCCTTGCCGTTGATGATGAAATGATGAAGGAAATCGGCAATATCAAGGACGCCGTGAACCCTCACGAGATTCTGTTCGTGGTGGATGCCATGACCGGCCAGGATGCCGTGAACACCGCCAAGGCCTTTAACGACAAACTTGATTTTGACGGTGTCATCCTCACCAAGATGGATGGCGACACACGGGGCGGCGCAGCGCTCACCATCCGCGCCGTGGTCAAAAAACCGATCAAGTTCATCGGCACGGGCGAGAAGATGGAAGCCCTTGACGTGTTCCACCCCGACCGGCTTGCAGAACGTATCCTCGGCATGGGCGATATCCGCTCTTTCGTGGAAAGGGCCCAAGACCAGTTCGATCAGGAAGAGGCCGCAAAACTGCAGAAGAAACTCGCCAAAAACCAGTTCGATTTCAACGACTTCCTGTCGCAAATCCAACAAATCAAGAAGATGGGCAATGTCAAGGACCTGATGTCGATGATTCCGGGTATGGGCAAGGTGGTGAAGAACATGGACATTGACGACAATGCTTTCAAGAGCGTTGAGGTTATCATCCAGTCGATGACCCCGCAGGAGAGAGCCAATCCGGACATCATCAACGGGTCGCGCCGCAAGCGCATTGCCCGAGGCAGCGGCCGCGACATCCAGGAGGTGAACCGTCTGCTCAAACAGTTTGAAGATACCCGCAAGATGATGAAGATGGTGAACAGCGGCAAAGCCGGCAATCTTATGCGCGCGATGAACGCCCCCGGCCGCCGGCCTCTATAAACAAGTAGAAAAAGAAACCCAAAAAAATGGCACAAATAATAAACGGCAAGGAAATTGCCGACACCATAAAGACGGAACTGGCAATGGAGGTGAAAGGACTGCTTGACAATGGGAAACCTGCTCCTCATCTCGCGGTTCTGATAGCCGGCGCCGACGGCGCCGCCCTCTCGTATGTGAAAAGCATCGAGAAACAGTGCAAGGCCGTAGGCTATACGGCTTCCGTTTACAGGTTTCCCTCGAATGTGAATGAAGAGGAATTTCTCAACACAATCGATTTCCTGAACAACGATGATGAAATCGACGGCTATATTATCCAGATGCCGCTTCCGGCACAGGTCTCTATCGACAAGGTGACGGCACACGTCTCCCCGGATAAAGATATGGACTGTTTTCATCCGGTCAATATGGGAAGACTGCTGCTGGGCAAGGATTGTTATGCTCCGGCCACGCCGCAGGGCGTTATGGAACTGATCCGCCGCAGCAATATCGAGACAGCAGGGAAAGACTGCGTCATATTAGGGCGCAGCAATATTGTAGGAAAGCCGTTGGCAATGATGCTGTTGCAGAAAGATGCCAATGCCACCGTCACGGTATGCCATAGCCGTACCGCCAACCTGAAAAAGGTTTGCAGCCGTGCCGACATCCTCATTGTGGCCATAGGACGTCCCGAGATGATAACATCAGACTATGTGAAAGAAAAAGCAACAGTGATAGATGTGGGTATTCATCGCATCCCCGACCCGGGCTATCCGTCAGGCTACCGTGTCTGCGGCGATGTGAAGTTTGATGAGGTGAGCAAGAAGTGCGAAGTGATAACACCGGTGCCGGGCGGGGTAGGGTCTATGACGATGGCCTGCCTCTTGCAGAACACAATGAAGGCGTACAAGAAAAGAAAAACAAATTAAAAGCATAGCGTATGAAACTTTTACTGATCAGCAATTCGACGAATTATAAAGAGCCCTATCTTGGCTGGTGTCAGCCTCTTCTGGCAGAGTTCATGCAGGGCACTGCGCAAAACGCCGCTTTTGTTCCGTATGCAGGCGTGGATGTAGGCGGAAAGGTCTATCCCGAGAGTTATGATGCCTATACGGAGCGAGTGCATAAAGTGTTTTCGCAGTTCGGCAAAAAGATAATTTCAGTCCATGCTGCGGAAAACCCTGTTGAGGTCATCGAAAACGCCGACCTCATAGTGGTAGGCGGAGGCAACACGTTCCATCTGGTTGCCGAACTGCACCGCAACAGGCTCATAGAGCCCATTCGCCGTAAAGTGATGGAGGGGACACCCTACATTGGCTGGAGCGCTGGCTCCAATGTGGCCTGCCCGACCCTCTGCACTACCAACGATATGCCGATTGTGATGCCCGAAAGTTTCAAATGTTTCGATTTTGTGCCTTTCCAGATCAACCCGCATTATATTGACCCCTATCCGCAAGACATCAACGATGCCATCCGTCATGGCGGTGAAACGCGTCAGGTGCGCATTTCAGAGTATCTGGCCGTCAATCAGCGGATGACGGTGGCAGGGCTGCGCGAGGGAACGGCATTGTGGGTCGAAAATGAACGCATCACGCTCAAGGGAACGCGGAAGATGATTGTGCTTCGTTATGGAAAAGAACCCGAAGAGAAGAATCCGGGCGAAACATTCTCTTTCAATCTCCGATAGCCAAAGTGCATACAGACACCGGAAGATGCCGCAGAACCAGCGTCTGCGGCACTTCCGTTTTTTTATCGTAAACAATAATCAAAAAGCATAGAACATGGATAGATTCATCGAAGCCGCCAAGACATTTCTGACGGATGTAATCTTTAAAAACATACCGCAGGTAATCATAGCATTGCTGGTATTGTATATCGGACTGAAACTGATCAAGCTGTTGGGCAAACTGCTGAACAAGTCGTACCAACGTCACAAAGTTGACCCGTCACTGCAGCAGTTCCTCAACTCGCTGATTGACGTTTCTCTCAAAGTGGTGTTAGTGTTGACCGTCATGGGCATTATGGGCATCAAGATGACCACTTTCGTGGCAATCTTGGGTGCTGCGGGTTTGGCGGTAGGCATGGCATTGCAGGGTACACTGCAGAACTTTGCCGGCGGCGTCATCATCTTGCTGCTCCGACCTTTCAAGGTGGGCGACTATATCGAGCAGGGCACATACGCCGGATATGTGGAGAGCATCAAGATATTCAGCACAATGCTCCGCACATACGACAACAAGAACATCATCATTCCCAACACTGAGTTGGCGACAAAATCGGTGACCAACCACACCAGTTGGCCGATGAGCAGGGTTTCAATCAAGGTGGGCATAGCTTACGGTGAATCTGTAGAGAAAGCACGCGGCGTGATGTTGCGGGTGGCCGACGGGTGCAAGCCGGTGTTGCGCGAGCCCAACAAGCCTAAGGTAGTTGTCGACAGTTTGGGCGCGCATGCGGTGGAACTGGTCCTGTATGTCTGGATGAAGCCTGAGGACTACTGGACCGTGTTGTATGAACTCAACGAGAACATCTATTCAGAGTTCCGTCGAGAGGGGATTGAAATCCCTTACAATCAAATGGATGTGCATATCAGGCAGTCATAGGAAAATCTTTCAGGAAAAATATTTATAAACAACGGATTGTATAAAAAAAAATTCTATTTTTGCCGCCCGATTAGTATGGGTATTTTGGGGGGTGGGAAAAGAATGCGTACAGAATTTGTATATAGATAAATAAGAATAAAATAAGGTAAGAAACGAAATGAGTGCAAACAAGAAATTAGCAGCCGAAGCGCGCAAAGAAGCCAACAAGACGATCTATATGGCCCGATTAGTGGATAATCCGACCTCACCGCGCAAAATGAGAATTATGGCAAACGTGATTCGCGGCAAGAATGTAGATTATGCTATGAGTGTGTTGAAATACAGTCGCAGGGAAGCAGCGGAGAAGCTGTTGAAACTCTTGAAGTCGGCAGTGGCCAACTGGCAGGTAAAGAATGACGGCGCACGGCTGGAGAATGCCGACCTGTATGTCAGGACCATCATGGTAGATGGCGGAAGGATGTTGAAGCGCATCCGCACGGCACCTCAGGGGCGCGCCAATCGTATCAGGAAACGTTCCAATCACGTGACACTGATAATTGCCGACAGGAACATGGAAAAAGCAAATGCAGAAAAAATAACAACAGAAGAATAAATACAATAATTAATCAAGTATGGGTCAAAAAGTAAATCCGGTAGGCTTACGCCTCGGCATAGTCAGGGGCTGGGATTCTAATTGGTATGGCGGCAAATCATTCGCCAGTAAGATTGTCGAAGATGACAAAATCAGAAAATATCTGAATGCAAAGTTTTCCAAAGCCGGCATCTCGAAAATTTATATTGAAAGAACATTGAAGCTGGTCACGGTCACCATCAGCACCGCGCGTCCGGGTCTTATCATCGGCAAGGGCGGCACAGAAGTGGATAAAGTCAAGGAAGAGTTGAAGGTGATTACAGGCAAGGAAATACAGATCAACATCGTAGAGGTGAAACGTCCGGATTTGGATGCACAGCTTGTGGCCCAGAACATCGCCAGACAGATTGAAGGTCGTGTGGCATACAAGAAAGCCATCAAGACAGCCATCTCATCCACTATGCGTGCCCAGGCTGACGGCATCAAGATTACGGCAGCGGGTCGTTTGGGCGGTGCCGAAATGGCACGGTCGGAACATTTCAAAGAGGGACGCATCCCGTTGCACACGTTGCGGGCAGACATCGACTATGCTCCGGTAGAGGCTCATACGACCTACGGATGTATCGGCATCAAGGTTTGGATTTGCCGCGGCATCGTCTATGGCAAGCGCGACCTGTTTGCGCAGGGCTCTGACAACAAGGAACAGAAAGGCGGTCCGGCAAAGCGTATGTACCGCGGGCCCCGCAAAGGCGGCAACGGTCCGAGAAACAACAACAGAACAAACAATAACTAATGCCGACGCCAAGATGCCGGCAATAAATAACAATAAAAAACATTAAAAGCAATGTTACAACCGAAAAAGACCAAATACAGAAGGCCGCAGAAAGGCAGGATGAAATCGATCACCAAGCGTGGCGCTGAAATTTCATTCGGCTCGTTCGCGCTGAAAACACTGGATGAATTTTGGATCAGTGCCCGTCAGATTGAAGCAGCCCGTCAGGCCATCACTCGTGAAATGAAACGTGAAGGACAGTTGTGGATCCGCATTTTCCCAGACCGTCCGGTCACCAAGAAACCGGCAGAAGTCCGTATGGGTAAAGGTAAGGGTACGCCCGAGTATTTCGCCGCCCGCGTAAGCCCGGGACGCATACTTTTCGAAGCCGACGGCATTCCGATGGAAGTTGCCAAGGAAGCCATGAGACTGGGAGCACAGAAGTTGCCCGTCCATACGAAGTTCATTGTCAGAAGAGATTATTCAGAAGAAATTTAACACGAGGCAGTATGAAACAGAAAGTCATAAACGAACTTACCACTCCGGAAATAAAAGAGAAGCTGGACAATGAAAAGGACCAACTTGTCAAGATGAGACTCAACCATGCGATTTCTCCGCTTGAGAATCCTCAGAAGATAAAGGAGCACCGCCGCACCATCGCCAGGCTGCACACAGAACTGCGGAAACGCGAAATGAACGAAAATAAATAATCGCCGGATATTATGGAAAGAAACAATAGAAAAGTGAGAGAAGGTGTCGTGGTCAGCGACAAGATGGACAAGTCCATTGTCATTAAGGTCGAACGCAAGATGAAACACCCCATTTACGGAAAGTTCCTCAAACGTTCCACCAAATTCATGGCACACGACGAGAACAACGATTGCCATATCGGCGACAGAGTGAGAATTATGGAAACCCGGCCTTTGAGCAAGAACAAATGCTGGCGTTTAGTAGAAATCATTGAAAGAGCTAAATAATTATGATACAACAAGAATCAAGAATGGCTGTTGCTGACAACAGCGGCGCAAAGGAAGTCCTCTGCATTCGAGTGCTGGGTGGCACGAAGAAACGCTATGCAAGTGTGGGCGACAAGATTGTTGTCGCAATCAAGAGCGCTATACCTTCAGGTCAGGTGAAAGCCGGTACCGTGTCAAAGGCCGTAGTGGTACGCACCAAGAGACACATCCGCAGGAATGACGGCTCCTACATCAAATTCGATGACAATGCCGTTGTGCTGCTTACCGCTACCGACGAACTGCGCGGCACCCGTATTTTCGGCCCCGTCGCCCGCGAACTCCGCGAAAAACAGTTCATGAAAATCGTGTCTTTGGCTCCCGAAGTATTGTAACAATGGAATTATTTAAGATACACAATTGACAAAGACCAATTGGCAAACATTAAAAATCAGAAAAAGAAAATGAAACTCAAAATCAAGAAAGGCGACATCGTAAAAGTCATCACCGGCGAGTACAAAGGTACTCAAGGGAAAGTCCTTGAGGTTATGCCGAGTGATTGCAAGGCTTTGGTCGAAGGCTGCAATATGGTGTCCAAGAGCACGAAGCCGAACGCCAAGACGCCAAACGGTGGCATTATCAAGAAGGAAGCCCCTGTCCACATTTCCAACCTTATGGTTGTTGACGCTAAAGGTAACGCTACCCGCGTTGGCAGAAGATTGAACGACAAAGGTAAATTAGTCAGATATTCTAAAAAGTCAGGAGAGGAGATCAAATAATGTATACACCGAGATATAAAGAAAAATACCAGAAAGAGGTTCTTCCCGCCCTCAAGGAGCAATTCGGATTCAAATCCGTGATGCGTGTTCCCCGCATTACCAAGATATGCCTTAACCAAGGTTTAGGAAAGTTCGGCATCGCCGACAAGAAACTCATAGATGCCGGTGTGCAGGAAATGACGATGATCGCAGGTCAGAAAGCCGTGGCAACGAAGTCAAAGAAGGATATATCTAACTTCAAATTGAGAAAAGGCATGCCCATCGGCGTCCGCGTCACCCTGCACGGCGACCGTATGTATGAGTTCCTCGACAGACTTGTATCCGTTTCTATCCCCCGTATCCGTGACTTCAGAGGAATCAGCGACAGCGGTTTCGACGGAAGAGGAAACTATACGCTCGGCATCCCAGAACAGATTATCTTTCCGGAAATCGATATCGACAAGGTTGCCAAAATCAACGGTATGGACATCACTTTTGTGACGACTGCCCAGAACGACAAGGAGTGTCTTGCATTATTAAAAGAATTCGGATTACCCTTTAAAAATCAAAAATAATTATGGCTAAAGAATCCTTAAAGGCTAAAGAAGTCAAAAGAGCAAAGTTAGTTGCTAAATATAGCGCAAAACGCGCAGAACTGAAGAAAATCATGAAAGGCGACGATTATGATGCCAAAAGAGCAGCCGACATCGCCCTTCAGAAATTACCGCCCAATTCCAATCCCATCAGAATGCACAACCGCTGCAAGCTGACCGGTCGCCCTAAAGGCTATATCCGCCAGTTCGGTCTCTCCCGTATCAACTTCAGGGAAATGGCAATGGCAGGCCTTCTGCCGGGTGTAAAGAAAGCAAGTTGGTAATAAATATTTTAGAAGCATAAGATTATGAATACCGATCCAATATCAGATTATTTGACTCGTTTGAGAAACGCTATCCGTGCTAATCATAAAGTAGTGGAAATCCCCGCTTCTAACGAGAAAAGAGCTATCACGAAGATTCTCTTTGACAAAGGATACATTCTCAATTATAAATTCATCGAGGAGGGTCATCCTACAATCAAGATAGCCTTGAAATACCACCCTGCCACCAAACAGTCAGCCATCACGACACTGCAGCGCGTCAGCCGTCCTGGTCTGCGTAAATATGTCGGCGTAGATGAAATGCCGTCTGTTCTCAATGGACTTGGCATCGCTATCATTTCTACTTCCCACGGTATGATGACCGACAAGGAAGCCAAGGCCCAGAATGTAGGCGGTGAAGTCATTTGTTACATTAGTTAATGAGGAGGAATTGATATGTCAAGAATAGGAAAATTGCAAATCGCTATCCCCGCGGGGGTTGAAATAAAAAGAGACGAAAAGTCAAATGTGGTAACCGTGAAAGGTCCCAAAGGCGAGTTGAAACAGTATGTTGACCCTTGCATCGATATGAACATCGAAGACGGACATATCCACTTCACCCGACCAAACGACAGCAAACGCTGCAAATCAATGCACGGTCTCTACAGAGCATTGGTCAACAATATGGTCACAGGCGTTTCAGAAGGTTTTCAGATCAAGTTGGAAGTCATAGGCGTCGGCTACAAGGCTGAAGCCAAAGGTGACCACCAACTGGATATGGGACTTGGCTATTCCCACAACATTCTGTTCGACTTTCCGGAAGAGATTTCGGTACAGACGATCAACGAAAAGGGTAAAAGCCCCGTCATCATCCTCAGCAGCATAGACAAACAACTGCTGGGTCAGGTTGCCAACAAGATTCGCTCATACAGGAAACCTGAACCATACAAAGGCAAAGGTATCCGCTTCCAAGGCGAATATATCAGGAAGAAAGCTGGTAAATCAGCAGAAAAATAACCTTGTAAATTTGTTATTATGGCTTACAACAAAAAAGAATATAGAAGAAACAGGATTAAAAACCGCGTGCGCAAGATTGTCAGCGGTACGGCTAACCGTCCCAGACTCTCGGTGTTCAGAAGTAACCGCGACATCTATGTTCAGTTGATAGATGACGAAGCAGGTGTCACAATGGTCTCTGCATCCTCTAAAATCGCCGGAATCGCTGAACAGAAAATCACCAAATGCGAAAAGTCAGCGCTTGTCGGTAAGGAAATCGCCTCCCGTGCTCTTGCCGCCGGCATCAACGAGGTCGTTTTTGACCGTAATGGTTATTTGTATCATGGTAGAATCAAATCTTTGGCAGAAGCAGCCAGAGAAGGCGGTCTCAAATTTTAAACATCAAGACTTATGGCTAACGTAAATATCAAGAAAGTTAAAGCAGCCGACATCGAACTTAAAGAAAGAATGGTGGCTGTAAACAGAGTCACGAAGGTTACCAAGGGTGGCCGTATTTTCAGTTTCGCTGCTATTATGGTGGTCGGAAACGAGAACGGCATCGTAGGATATGGTCTCGGAAAAGCAAAGGAAGTTTCCAAAGCCGTTGAAAAAGGTACTGAAGACGCAAAGAAAAACCTTATTCAAGTTCCTGTGCTCAAAGGTACGATTCCTCATGCCCAAGAAGGCAAATACAGCGGCGCCACTGTATTCATGAAACCCGCCGCACCCGGTACCGGTGTCATTGCCGGAGGTGCTATGCGTGCCGTGCTCGAGAGCGTAGGCGTGAAAAACGTGCTTGCTAAATCAAAAGGATCCTCCAACCCGCACAGCGTGGTGAAAGCTACTTTCGATGCCCTCTCCAAAATGCGCGATGCCTATACGGTAGCACAAGTCCGCGGTGTTAATCTCGACAAGGTTTTCAACGGATAATCTCTCCTTTTACGAATAAAAAAGGGATATGCTTAGCATATCCCTTTTTTATTCGCCTGCTTTACTTGAGAGGTTTTTGGAAGCATAGTCCCTACGGGTGTCAGCCATCTTTTTGGCACGTTTCAAGAAACTCTTCGTCAATGCCTAACAGCGTAGCAATGGTGAATGCCTCGCGCGGAACTTCGTCCCCGTCAGTTTCTATCAAGGAGTAGTCCATCTTGTCACTGATGTTGCCGGCTGTCGGTGGGTCGGTTGGGTTGAGGTGCAGACCTTTCACCCTCAATCTCCGGCAGATGGTTGCAATGCCGCTGTAATGGGTGGTGACTATTGCTGTAATGTCGAGTTTCCTGGCCATTCTCAAGAACCCGTTCACGAGCTGTTTCCCCTCTTCCGGATTGGTGGTACGGGCCAATTCATCTACCAATGCCAGCACACGTCTGCCGGCCCGCCCCTCCTTGATGATTTTGTCAATGGTCAGAATCTCTACCGCAAAGGAGGAGAGTCCGCTGAGTTCTGACTGCCGGTCGCCGATGCTGCTGATGATTTCGTCCTGCAAGGTCATTGTAGCCTTCTCGGCGGGCACAAAAAAACCAAATTGGAACAAATATTGGCAAAGTGATACAGTTTTGAGTATGACGGACTTGCCCGCCATATTGGCTCCTGTTATCAGTATGGTCTCGTTGCCGAACCTGATGTTGATAGGTTGGAAAGAACGTCCTTTCGTCTTAAGAGCTTCCGACACTTCGGGGTTGTAGAACTGCAACAAGTCTGTATGGTCTGAAATCTCGGGGCGACATGCTTTCCAATCGATGGCCAGTTGTGCCTTTGCCATCAGCAAGTCAAGGTGTGCCAACGTTTCCAGATTGTGCCATAGCGCTGAAAAGTGCTGCTGCAACTCTTCAGAAAGGCGTGACCGTATGCGGTCTTCCATTAGTTGTGCCTTGTAGCGTAGTTGTTCGGCTAGGTTGGCGTCTTGCGCCTCGGTGATTTGCTTCCGGAGTGCAGCCAGTTCAGGGTCGTAGGCCGAATAGATGTAGAAGTGCGGGATGTTCGTGTGCTCAGGGTCAAGCATAGAGATGGCGGCATCCGTATTATCCAACCGGAAAGCGTCTGCATCCATATCTTTCAAGTCTGCGGCTATGTTGCGGGTAAGGATAGCGGTTTTCTTGATTTCAAAAAACTGAATGTCGTCTAACACCATGCCGCCGGACAAGGCGTTCAACGTAGGGCGGATGTCGTTTATTTGGTGCAAGTTGTTGCGCAGATGCATCAACTTGCTTCGGAATGCTTCGTTCTGGAGCATGGAAATGACATTGTCCAGCAGGTCGAATTCGTGCTGAAGAGCGGCGGCATCTGTACAGAACGGTAATTCCAACAGGCGGTTTCGCCCGAGACCGGAAGTGAATCGAAGGTGTTCATAAACAAAATGAAGACCTTGGTTGTGTTCAAAGCAGTTTTTGAAAAGCATCATTGCTGACGAGGATTTTAAAAGGCGACAAAATTACAAAAACTTCTTATGCAGTTATGTTAATGTGCCTTATACACAGGGCAGACCACAAAAAAACAGGAAACAAGTCCGGGAATTGACGATTGTTTCCTGTTTTTTTGTTTTGTTACGCTACAATGCGTTGTTCTGTGTTAGCGGACGATATAGTTGACGTACGCACCGGGCGTGTGGACCTGTTCCATCGGAATTTGTCCGGCTTCAACCAGTTCCTTAGGTTCAACGATGACCAGGTCGGCGGCGGTAGCCATCATCGGGTTAAAGTTCTGGGTGGTGCCTTTGTAGATGCAGTTGCCCATCGTGTCGCAGATGCTGGCGCCGATCAGGGCCACGTCAGCGTGGAGGGGTGTCTCGAGGAGGTATTCTTTGCCGTCAATTTCGATTTTGCGTTTGCCTTCTTCAACAACAGTGCCGAGACCCGTCTGGGTGAGCACACCGCCAAGACCGGCACCGCCACAACGGATACGCTCTGCCAGCGTGCCTTGCGGCACGAACTCTATTGCAAGGGTCTTGTCGTTGAACTGCTGAATAGTGTCGGCATTTGTCCCGATGTGCGATGCAATCAGTTTCTTGACCTGATGGTTGGCAATCAGCATGCCGATGGCTTTGTTGGGGTATGCTGTGTCGTTTCCGATGATGGTAAGGTCGCGCACCCCTTTTTGAGCGATGGCTTCAATAACTTTGACGGCAGATCCGCAGGCCAGAAAACCGCCGTACATAATCGTCATTCCGTCCTTGATGTAGGAAACGGCTTCTTCAACAGAAATAAGTTTGTTCATATTCTTTAGGTTTTTAAGTTGCTTAAAATGCCTCATCAAAAGGCACGCAAAAATAAAAAAAAATCAGTTGCTTTTTCCTATCTTTGCGCGCTAAAAATAACGTTATATGATTGCGGATTATGTTTTTGAAACCGCCTGGGAAATATGTAACAAGGTGGGCGGCATCCATACAGTATTATCAACCAAAGCATGCACGGCAACAGGCCAGTTCCATGACAATTACATCTGCATAGGTCCCGACCTTTCCAGAGAACATGACAGCGAATTTGTGGAAGACAACACTCTTTACCGGAATTGGCGTAACATGCTGCCGCAAGAGGGACTGAAGGTCCGAGTCGGACGCTGGCATGTGTGCGGTTCGCCCGTGGTTTTTCTGGTTGACTTCACGCCGTTTTTCGAAAAGAAGAATGACATTCTGACGCAGTTCTGGCTGAATTACAAGTTGGATTCCATATCCGGGCAGTGGGACTATATTGAGCCGGCATTGTTCGGTTATGCCGCCGGCCGCGTGATAGAGAGTTTCTACAATTTCTACTGCAATTCCGTTGACCGCATCATCGCCCATTTCCACGAGTGGATGACGGGCACGGGCATCCTCTATCTCAAGTCCGCCGCTCCGCAAGTGGCCACGGTGTTCACGACCCATGCCACGGTGCTCGGACGCTGCATTGCCGGCAACGGGTTGCCATTGTACGGCAACATCAGCCAATACAATCCTCAGGAAACGGCCAGACGCTTCGGGGTGCAGTCGAAGTTCTCGCTCGAATCGCTTTCGGCTCAATATGCGGATGCCTATACGACGGTGAGCGAAATCACCGACCGTGAATGTGAGGCTTTTTTCTGCAAGCCCGCAGATGTTATCACAATCAACGGCTTTGAGGACAGTTTCGTCCCTACGGACGACTGTTATGTAGAGAAGCGTGCCGCCGCCCGCGCAGCACTTCTGAAAGTGGCGTCATCGCTGACGCAGCAGCCGCTGCCCGAGGACGTACTGTTGGTCGTCAACAGCGGCAGATATGAGTTCCGGAACAAGGGCATCGATGTCTTCATAAAGTCACTGTCAAGGATCGCGGTTTGCCAACCGAAACGTCAAGTGGTGGCGTTCATTATGGTGCCCGCCGGCAACAGCGGACGACGAGAAGACCTTTTCCGCAAAATGCAAGAGCCTCTGAACAATACGCCCATACTCGGCGACTGTGTGACGCATGTCCTGCATGATCCGCAACATGACCCTATCCTGAATGCTTTGCGTGAGCAGGGTCTCGACAACGCCCCGGATTGTCCCGTCAAGGTCGTTTTTGTACCTGTCTATCTCGATGGAAATGACGGCATTTTCAATCTTTCGTATTATGACCTGCTTGTCGGTTTTGATGTGAGCGCATTCCCGTCCTACTATGAGCCATGGGGCTATACGCCGCTCGAAAGCATCGCTTTCGGCATCCCCACGGTGACGACTTCGCTCGCCGGTTTCGGGCTTTGGGTACGCAACCGTTTCGAGACCCACCGGAGTGTGACGGTGGTAGAGCGCACCGACGACAACGAGGACCAAGTAGTGGAGGGTGTAGCTGAAGCCCTGCGCTTTTACGGCTCCTGCGGCCCGTCTGATAAGGAATCCGTCAATGAGGAGGCACGAAATATTTCTCACCAAGCCCTTTGGGAAAGCCTCTATGGGAATTATAAGAATGCTTATCAGAAAGCATTGGATAAAAGCGCATTGCGTTATGCACAATACCAAAGCAAGACTTCACGCATCGGTATGATGGCGGAACACATCAAACGGGAAACGCCCGAATGGCGCAAGATTTCAGTCAAGTCGCACCTTCCCCAAAACCTGGACAAATTGGAGAGTCTTTCCGGAAACCTTTGGTGGAGTTGGAATTTTGAAGCCAGAAACCTTTTTGAAGACATCGCTGGTCCGGCATTGTGGAAAGCGTGCAACGAAAACCCCGTGCATCTGCTGCAGGAACTCCCGTTTGACAGGATGGAGAACTTCTCGCAGAATGAGAGTTTCTTGAAAAGGCTCGACAAGGTGTATGCCGACTTTCAGTCCTATATGGCAGCACCTCGCACCCGCACGGAAAAGAAAATAGCCTATTTCAGTATGGAGTTCGGCATCAGCAATGAACTTAAGATTTTCTCCGGCGGTCTAGGCATGCTTGCCGGCGACTACCTCAAGGAAGCGTCGGATGACAATGTGGATATGGTCGGCGTGGGGCTGCTCTACAGGCACGGCTATTTTACACAAGAAATATCGATAGAGGGCAAACAGGTGAACCTATATCCACCGCAAAGTTTCTCAAAACTTCCCATCAAACCGCTGAAGGACGAAAACGGCGATTGGAAAAAGGTGAGCGTGGCACTTCCCGGACGCAACATGTATGCACGCATCTGGAAGGTGAGTGTTGGACGCATACCGCTTTATCTGCTGGATGCAGACTTTGACGAGAATTGGGACGAGGACAGAAAGGTGACGGCCACACTCTATGGCGGCGATTCTGAGAACAGACTCAAGCAGGAGATGCTGCTCGGCATCGGCGGTGTGCGTATGTTGGACCTTTTAGGCGAAAACGCGACCCTCTACCATTTGAACGAAGGCCATGCCGCATTCCTGAATCTGGAGCGCGTCTATCGCATTATGCAAAGCAGGCATGTGAATATGTCGATAGCGATGGAAATTGCCAAGGCATCGTCGTTATATACGACCCATACGCCCGTGCCGGCAGGACATGACACTTTTACGGAAGACTTGATGCGGACCTATTTTGCCACATATCCCGAACGCCTCAACATATCATGGGAAACGTTCATGGGACTGGGGCGCAAACGCGACGACTGCACGTCCGACAAGTTCTCGATGAGCATCCTGGCTTGCCACCTCTCGCAGGAGATTAACGGTGTGAGCCGCATACATGGGAGGGTGTCGCGCGAGATGTTTGCCGAACTCTATGAGGGCCGCTTTGCCGAGGAACTCCATGTGGGCTATGTCACAAACGGCGTACACTACAAGACCTGGGCGCACGAGAAATGGCAAAAACTGCACGGCGAGGCGTTCGGCCCCGAGTTCGAACATGACCGGTCAAACCCGAAGATGTGGAACAAAATCAATGAAGTGGAGGATGTCAGAATCTGGGATGTCAAGCAGGAACTTCGAAAGGAGATGTTTGATATGATAAAACGGCAGCTTGCCGTGCAGATGCGCCGCCGTAACGAGTCTCCTGCCCTTATCGACAAAACGCTGAAGTCGATACGCGAAGATGTGCTGACAATCGGATTTGCCCGCAGATTTGCAACCTATAAGAGGGCTTACTTGCTGTTCATGAACGAGGAACGCCTTCAGAGACTGTTGAATAACCCCGAACATCCCGTGCAGTTTGTGTTTGCCGGCAAGGCTCACCCGAACGACAAGGCCGGACAAGACCTGATCATGCGCATCATCCAACTTTCCCGGCAACCTGAGTTCATAGGGAAAATAGTCTTCGTAGAGAATTACGATATGGTTTTGGCCAAGAAACTGGTCTCGGGCTGCGATGTGTGGCTCAATACACCGACGCGTCCGTTAGAGGCGTCCGGCACATCTGGTGAGAAAGCTGTGATGAACGGCGTGCTTAACTTCAGCGTGCTCGACGGCTGGTGGGCTGAGGGATATGTGCCGGACGCCGGATGGGCGGTCAAGGAACAAGTTACTTACGAGGACGGACACCTGCAAGACGAACTCGATGCCGCCACGATCTATGCTACTGTCGAGGAAGAGATTGCCCCAGCCTTCTATAGCCGCAATGCCCTCGACGTGCCGGTGCAATGGGTGAAGATGATGAAAAAATGCTTTACGCATATCTCCCCTCACTATACCATGAAAAGGCAGTTGGACGACTATTACGCGAAGTTCTACCATAAACTCGAAAGCCGCTTCGAGAAACTGACAGAGGATAATCTCAAACCAGTTGTCACTCTGATCAAGTGGAAAGAAAAGGTGCTTGCCAACTGGAACGAGATTGTATGCGTGGAAATCTCAAGACCCGCCAAGACAGACAATGCTTTTTATGTGGGCGATGACTTGACAATGCTACTTACGCTCAAGACAGGCACGCTATCCCCGGAAGACCTCAAGGTGGAGATGCTCTTCGCAAAGGAAGATGACAAGACCGGACGCATCAGACTGCAAGCCAAATATCCATTCCGTGTGGTTTCGGAAAATGCCGGCAAAGTGGTCTATCAATGCAAGATAAATGCCAAGCATATAGGACTCTGGAATTTTGCTGTCCGCATCATTCCCGCCAATCCGTTGTTGCCTCACGATATGGATTTCAATCTTGTGAGATGGCTTTAGTCCAATGCAGAATCATTTTTCTGAAAGGAAGAAGGGAAAGATGAAGATACTGGACGACTTGTCAACGGTAATTGTGGCTAACGGAACGTTTCCGACACGTCCCGATGCTTTGGAAATGCTCAAAAGTGCGAAACATGTCGTCTGCTGCGACGGAGCAGTGGACAAACTGACGGCAGCAGGCTTTACCCCTACGGCCATCGTGGGCGATTGCGATTCGATGGACACGCAAGACTTGACCAGATGGCAATATTGCCTTTTTCCGGACAAGAGCCAGGAATACAACGATTTGCAGAAAGCACTCCGCTATTGCATGGAAAACGGACTTAAGTCGGCACTCTTGCTGGGTTGCGATGGCATAAGGGATGACCATTTCCTCGCCAATGTCAGCATTATGGTTACCTACAGTCATCATATGGAACTGGCCATGCTGACGGGTCATGGTGTGTTCAACTGCATTTCTGAAACTGCCGAGTTCGAGTCGGAAAAGGGTCAGCAGGTGTCGGTTTTCGTAAAAGACGAGAATCTTCCTATATCCTTGCACGGATTGCGGTACCCTGTGTCACGGCGCAGCTTTGCCCATTTGTGGGAAGGGAGTCTCAACGAGGCTTTGACGGACACTTTCGCCGTTGAGATGCATGCGCCGGGGACCGTGCTGGTTTACCGGGATTTTCGTGGATGAGATCATTGCCGGTTCCCGATGTGAGGACGCTTTGTCATCTTCTGCTTGACGTGCTGCCATACAAGGTGGGAATGTAGCGTGATGGTCTTGCCTACAATGATGAGCAATACCCCCGAAAGAATCAGCAAGATTCCGCATGCAAGCCTCAGGGTGAGCGGTTCCCCGAATACGGTGATGCCTATGAACACGGCCGTGAGCGGCTCCAAAGCCCCCATAATCGCCGATGGCGTCGATCCGATGTTCCGGATGGATACCGTCATAAGTACAAGAGACAAAAAGGTGGGTACGATGGCCAACATCAAAGCGAAAAGCCATGACCTCGGCGTCGGCAGTGCATGGATGTGCGTGTCAGGCGACAGAAAGGAGTGCAGCACAATGCCGGCTATGCAGAACAGCAGCACATAGAATGTCATCTTGAACGGCGACATGGCTATTCGTGAGCGGTTCACGATGATGATGTATAGAGCATAGGTGAGAGATGAAATCATCACCAGCAATACTCCTGTCGCATTGAGTGTGACGCCTGTGCCCGTGTTATACAGCAGCATGATGCCCGAAAATGCCAGAGCAATAGACAAAACCGTTACAATGGAAATTTTTTCTTTGAAGAAAATGGACATGATGACCGCTACCATAATCGGATAGACAAACAGCAGGGTGGAGGCCACTCCCGCATCAATGAATTTGAAACTGTAATAGAGACTCATTGAGGAGGCGGCAAACAGTAAACCTAAAGTGGCCAGCACAACCAGTTCTTTACGCTTTATCTGAAACGATTCCCGGCGCACAGCTATAATCAAGGCCAAGATGACCGCTGCCAACCCGAACCGGCAAGTGAGCACGGTGTTGGTGTTCACGCCGTCACGGTAAAGGAACAATGCCCCCAACGGATTCGTTCCGTAACAGATGGCGGCGACGATGCCGCAAAGCGTACCGCTGAATGTTTTGCTCATTTTTTCCATAGTCAATCTCCTTTTTTTTTCAGGGGCGCAAAGATACAATAGTTTACTCCTCTTTTAATCTTGTTTGGGGTAGGATTTAACAGATTGATTATGAAATAGAAAATGTATTGAAGAGATAATTTGGCGATGACGGTTTCTGCTATTGTCGGAAAGGGATTCCGTTTTCTGTACACCAGGTGCGCCATTTCCTGAGGCAGTATTCCGATGATGTTGCGTCAGCAATTACAGATGTGAATGTTAAAGCTTCGGCAACTTCGTCAGGACTTTGCCGCGGGTTGTGTTGCAGCAGCAGCACGTCAACAGGCATCGGCTTGTCAAGGATGAACACGCATTCTTTGCCTTTCAGCAGGTAGCACCGTCGGTTGCCGAATGTGATGAAGTTCCCACGTTTGTGCAGGAATGTCGCATCGTAGCGCGGCGTGTCGATAGGCACCAGATGCAGTTCCGCATGTTGCCGCCGGGCATGGTTTCGGATGGCGTATCCGTATTGAGGGTGTGCAGTGGAGTTTATAGAGTCTGAAAACAACACGCATTGCTGTCGCCGGCAGAAACTGACCGCACTGGTGTTCCGTATCGAATAGGCGCACAACTCCTCTTGCCGCTGCAACGCTATTTTGCGGAGCAGGAATGTTCCCGAAAAGATGGAGAATGTCACAAAAGCACTCCAGAAATATATCCTTTTCCGGAAATATAACGCCATATAGACAAGTATGATGAGGGTATACAGCAAAAGTGTCTGCGCGGCAGAGCAGTCAATGTCATTTGTGACCGAACCGGGCAGCCTCTCCACAAACGAGATGATACCGTTCATAGCTTTAATCTCCCAAATCAGGCAGAAAGAGACAACTTTGGCGGCAATGGGGATGAAGGCTGTGACGAGCAGGACGATGCCTGTAGCCATCACGATGAATGACAAAGCGATGACCGAGATGTTTGATAGCAGGAAATAGTTCGGGAACTGCCCGAAATAGTGGACGGATATTGGAAATGTGCTGATCTGGGCTGCGATGGACACGGTGGCGAGTTCCCAGAAATAGTTGCCGACTTTGGTCTTGCAGGCATAGACTTTCGTCAGGAGAGGCTGAATCATGACAATCCCGAACACGGCCAGATAACTCAACTGGAACCCGATGTCAAGCAGGAGCAACGGGTTTATGGACAGCAAGACAAACAGGGAGGCAAAAAGGCTGTGGAACACGGTGGTGCGGCGGTTGAGCAGCGAGCCGGCCGTCACAAACGTGAACATAGCAGCCGACCGCGAAACGGAGGGCGTCAGTCCCGTGATGTGGGCATAAAACCAGATGAAGAAGAGTATGGCTATCGCTTTCAGCCGGCGTGTTGAGCGGAACAGGTCCAAAGGTTTCAACACAAAATCAAGAATCATGAAGATGACCCCTACATGCATACCCGACACGCAAAGGATGTGGCTGACCCCGGCTGCGGCGTAGGTGCGCTTCAACTCTGGGTTCATCGTGTCGTCGTCACCGAGCAGGATGGCATTGATGATGTCATATTCCGCACCCGACATGCCGGACGAAGAGAAGACGGAAGACAGATAGGTCTGTATGCGGTGTGTGACTGCTTTCAATGGTCGAAAGGTGTGCCGTCCGAGCAGTTGCCAGCACCCGTCGCCTGCGTATGCGGTATAGAAAACCCCTTTCTTCTGCATATATCTCCGGTAGTCGAAGGCATCGGGGTTGGCCGGCGGCGGCAGGGGCTTCAGTTTTGCGGAGATGATCAGGATGTCGCCGTGGGTGATGGCGGCAGATTCGTCACTCTTGGGCAGATAGAGCAGCGTTTTGCCTTTCATCGGAACGCCTGCCGCGGTCTGCAGTATTTCGGCCGTCATCTTCATACTCTTTTCCCGTTCCGACGGAAAGTCGCTCACGCGCACAATCCATCGCTGCTCTTTTTCGGCCAGCGCTTGCTTTTCTGGCGAGAGACGCAGGGATTGACGGAAAGATGTGACGGCCATTCCGGCAAAAAAGAATCCCAGCAATAACGGGATTGTGTTCAGCCATTGATGGAAAAAGGTCTTGATAGGCAGTAAAACCAAGGCGATCAGCACGCAGCAAGCCGCCGAAGCCAGCCACCAATAGCACGTTTTGAACGGGGATTGACACAAATGCGAGACTAAAATGCCTGAAACAAGTGGAATCAGGACTTTGAGCAGGGGGTGTTTTGAGAGTTTCATGGTTTGAGGTTTGGGCCAAAGATAGTAAAATAGCCCCTACCGTCAAATCATTTTTTAGCCTTGTTTGCAGGTTCTTCTTTGTAGGGGCACTGCGGATAGTTAGGCTTGAAGAAAGAGTATGCCAGCAGTCCGATGCCGATGAGTATTATGGGGAGACTGAGCAGTTGTCCGTTGTTGAGAGCGTGGCCAACTTCGCTCTCAACTTGCACCTCTTTGAAAAACTCGATGATGAAACGGGCCGTGAAGATGATGGTGAGGGTAAGCCCTGAAGTACGCCCGGCAGCAACTTTGCCCTTGGCGAATCTGAAATAGTAGATGACAAGTCCGGCAAAGAGCAGCAGATAGACGGCCGACTCGTAAAGTTGTGCTGGGTGGCGGAATGTGCCGGCAATGCCCGGTCCGCCCAACGTGAAGTCAAAAGCCCAGGGCACGTCGGTGATGCTGCCGACAATCTCGTGGTTCATCAGATTGCCGCAACGTACCAAAGCCGCCGCAATGGGGATGGCAATGGCTAAACGGTCGAGCAGCCAGAAGATGTTGATCTTGTGTTTCCGCGTATAGTAAATGATGAACAGCAGGATGGCAATGACACCGCCGTGGCTCGCAAGCCCTTGGTATCCTACAAAATGTCCGTCATGTATAGGCAGGATGATTTCAAGCGGGTTTATGATAAACTGCTCGGGCTCGTAAAAGAGAAAGTGCCCGAGCCGTAGCCCGACAACGGTCCACACAATCGTCCAGACAGAAATCTTGTCAAGCAATTTCATAGAAAGATGCTCCGTCTTGAAAATCTGCTGAAGCGTGTAATAAGCCAGCAAAAACCCTAACGCCAACAGGATGCCGTACCACCTTACTTCAACAGCTCCGAGATGAAATGCTATGGGATCGACCGTCCATGTGACAGTCCCTAATATGTTTGTTGCCATTATTGCAGAATGTTGTAATCAGACGGCAAAAGTACAAAAAAAGGGACTTTTAGGCGCCACGCATAAAGTTCACTCCTCAGAACTTATCGAACTAATAGAATCTATGCTGCCGGAACAGAATGGCAGAACGTAAAGTTTTTTATGTACATTTGCACACTTTATGTGTTAAATACAACAAGTTTAAAATCAATATTATAGAATTATGAAGCAGTTGATAGAATGTGTTCCCAACTTCAGCGAGGGGAGGAATCCGGAAATTATAGAGCAGGTGGCTGACGTTATCAGACAGTCAGAAGGCGTTACATTGCTGGATGTGGATCCCGGCGCAACTACAAATCGTACTGTAGTGACCTTTGTCGGCACGCCAGACGCAGTGGTAGAGGCGGCGTTGAAATTGATGTCCAAGTGCAAAGAATTGATTGACATGCGTTTTCATCATGGCGACCATCCTCGTTTTGGTGCTACAGACGTTTGCCCTCTGGTGCCGGTAGCCAATATCACGATGGAAGAGACGGTCGAGTATGCGCGCAAACTTGCAAAAAGGGCAGGGGATGAACTCGGAATCCCCGTGTATTGCTATGAGAATGCAGCATTTGAGGACAAACGCCATAATTTGGCAAATTGCAGAGCCGGGGAATACGAAGCGCTGAAAGACCGTATTGTCACAAAGGAATGGAAACCCGATTTCGGCCCGGCAGAATTCACGGAGAGCGTTGCCAAAAGCGGTGCCACGGCTGTCGGCGCACGTGATTTTCTCATTGCTGTGAACTATAATCTGAACACTACCTCTACTCGCCGCGCCAATGCCATCGCTTTTGACGTGCGCGAGAAAGGACGCCCGCTCCGTGAGGGCAACCCTATCACGGGAAAGATCCGGAAGGACGAGAACGGAAAGTCTATAATGCAGCCCGGAACGCTCAAAGGCACGAAAGCCATTGGCTGGTACATTGCCGAGTACGGCATCGCACAGGTGTCGATGAACATTACCGACACAAATGCCACTCCGTTACACATCGCTTTTGATGAGGTGTGCAACAAGGCTGCCGACCGCGGCATTAGGGTTACCGGCGCTGAAATTGTCGGTCTTATCCCGAAGAAAACGTTGATAGAGGCGGGCAACTATTATCTGGCAAAACAGAAACGCTCCCTCGGCATCGATGAGAAGGAGAAAGTCAAAATCGCTGTCAAGTCGATGGGGCTGGATGACCTCAAACCGTTCAATCCGGAAGAGAAAGTGATTGAATATCTGCTCGAGAAGGCTGACACTGCACCGAAATTGGTGAATATGACCTGCACCGGTTTTGCTGACGAGACGGCTTCTGAAAGTCCTGCGCCGGGCGGCGGTTCCATCTCTGCCTATATGGGCGCACTGGGCGCCGCCCTCGGCACAATGGTAGCCAACCTCTCTTCGCACAAGCCCGGTTGGGACGACAATTGGGAGTATTTTTCCGAATGGGCTGAAAAAGGCCAGGCCTTGAAAGAAAAACTGTTAGCCCTTGTGGACGAAGATACCAACGCTTTCAATGTCATTATGAATGCTTTCGGAATGCCAAAAGGCTCCGATGAGGAGAAAGCAGCCCGCAAACTGGCTATCCAAGAGGCCACAAAATATGCTACCGAGGTGCCGATGAGGACGATTAAGGCCTCGTTTGAGGTGTTTGATATCTGTCAGGCCATGATTGAGAAAGGTAACCCCGCCTCAGTGTCTGACGCCGGCGTAGGTTCGCTCTGTGCCCGTGCCGCCGTGTACGGTGCCTATCTCAATGTCAAAATCAACGCCTCCTCTCTTGACGACAAAGCCTATGCCGACAAGATGATTGCTGAAGCCCGCGACTTCGTCGCTCGCGCCGACGAGAAAGAAAAGGCTCTGATGGAAATGACTGAAAAGGTGATCGGCTAACATTCGAGATACAATGAAACTGCTGGTCGTGCTGTCCCGGTTTCCTTATCCCCTCGAAAAAGGGGATAAGTTGCGGGCGTATCATCAGATACGCTGCCTCTCGGCCTCGCACGACATCTACCTCGTCGCCGTATATGACAAGACGGTGACCCTTTCAGCCCTGAAACGTCTGGAGCCGTTCTGCAAAAGCATTTTCCTACTCAAACAAGACGGCTTCAGACGCTTCTGGAATATGGGGCGCGCTTTCTTCAAAGGCCTTCCCATGCAGTGCGGATTCTTTTACAGCAAGAAAAACGCCAGGAAACTCGACAAGATAGTCCATGCCGTACAGCCAGACCATATCTATTGCCAGCTTTTCAGGATGGCAGAGTATGTGAAGACGTACAGTGTTCCCAAAACAATCGATTATCAAGACGCATTCTCAAAAGGGATGTTCCGTCGTGCTGAAAAGGCTCCGTGGTGGCTCAAACCGGTTTTTGACATGGAAGGACGCCGAACGGCTCGCTACGAGACTGAGATTTTCTGTCTTTTCGACCACAAGACTATCATAACGTCCATAGACCGCGACCTGATACCCCATCCCGACAGACAACAGATTGAAATCGTGCCTAATGGGGTGGATTTTGAAACGTACCGCTTTCGCGGAGAAAGCAAGACGTACGACATCATCTTCTCCGGGAATATGAGTTATGCCCCCAATGTTGATGCGGCGGTATATCTGGCCAACGAGATTTTCCCGGCATTGACGCAGCAGTTTCCGGGTTTGCGGCTCGTGCTATGTGGCACGAACCCTGCATCTGCGGTGAGGGCACTTGCCAATGCGCAGGTTGTCGTCACGGGTTGGGTTGATTCAATGGCAGCGTGGTATGCCAAGGCACGAATCTTTGTTGCGCCGATGCGTATGGGCACAGGACTGCAAAACAAAATCCTGGAGGCTATGGCCATGCAGTTGCCTTGTGTGGCTTCGCCGCTGGCTTGCCAACCCTTAGGCACTGCCGCACAAGAGGGCGCGATTGCCGTTTGCCACTCCCGCGATGAGTACATCAGCATTATTGGCAGGCTGCTCACGGATGCCGAATACTATAACCGCCTGTCGCAAACAGGATACCGCTTTGTACGACAACATTATGACTGGCACGCCGCCGCCGCTGTGCTTGACCGTATTATGATGCGCTAAATGCAGCCCTTAATATACAGCGGAACGTTCATTATTGTAAGGAAATGAAAATTATAGAACAATCGTTTACCATCGGATATCATTATGACGGACTATAAGAAATACGCAGTCAAATGCTTCCAGGATGAGGCGCAGTCCATATTGGATTTGATACCTCAACTGACCGGGGATTTTGACACGGCCATAGATTTGATATATCATTGCAAAGGCAAGTTCATTGTGACGGGAGTCGGAAAGTCGGGGCACATCGGCGCCAAGATTGCCGCAACCTTGGCGAGCACAGGCACCCCGTCATTTTTCGTCAATCCGCTGGATGCCTATCATGGCGACTTGGGTATGTTCTCTTCCGACGACGTGGTGATGGCCATCTCCTACTCCGGGCAGACGGATGAACTGCTTCGTTTTTTGCCCCTGCTCATCGAGCGCAACATTCCCGTCATTGGCATGTCGGGGCATCCCGACTCGCTTCTGGCTCGCTATTCAACCTGCCATCTCAACATTGCCGTCCGGCGCGAGGCTTGTCCGCTTAACCTTGCCCCGACTTCGTCCACCACGGCGACACTGGCCATGGGCGATGCCATTGCCTGTGCTCTTATGAAAGTGCGAAATTTCAAGGCTTCCGACTTCGCACGCTATCATCCGGGCGGCAGCCTCGGCAAGAAACTCCTGGCGCGCGTCAAGGACTTTATGGTGTCGGGCGACATGCCGACCATCTCGCCCGATGAGAAGATCTGCCATGCCATCATTCAGATCAGCAAGGCCAAACTCGGAATCGCCATCGTGATAGAACAAGGGAAAATCATCGGGGTCATCACCGACGGCGACATCCGGCGGGCTATGCAGAGCAACCAGCAAGAGTTTTTCAGCCTGAACGTTGAAGATGTGATGAGCCGTAACCCCAAAACCATTTCCGAAAACGCCAAACTCTCGGAGGCAGAAGCACTGCTCCGCAGAAACAGCATCCATACTTTGGTAGTCGTGAACGATGCCGGCGACTTGACCGGCATAATTGACACTTTCAGATGTCTTTAACGATGAAAACGGTAGCTTTTGTTCCCATTCGACTCAACAGCAAGCGAGTGCCCGGCAAAAACCTCAAGTTGTTAGGAGGCAAACCACTGCTCCAGCATATTCTTTTGACGCTGACCAAAGTGCCCGAATTGTCAGAAATCTATGCCTTTTGCAGCCGAGAGGAAATCATACCGCTCCTGCCTTCAGGTGTGTCATTTTTGAAAAGGGAGGAACGCCTTGACGATGACTTGACCAAAGGAGCGGAAATCTATGACGCTTTTGTGCATCATGTGCCGTCCGACTTTTACCTACTTGCCCATACCACTTCGCCGTTCATCCGCCCCGAAACGGTGTCGGAGGCCATACAGAAAGTGCAGAGCGGCCGTTTTGATTCCGCTTTGGCGGTGGAGAGAGTGCAGACTTTTACCTGGTACAAAGGAGCACCGCTCAATTACACATTAGACGATGTGCCCCGTACCCAAGACATAGAACCCGTGTTTGTGGAGACCAGCGCTTTTTTCCTTTTCAGTCGAAACACCTGGCTGCAACACCGCCAACGCATCGGAAACCATCCATTTTTTGCGGAGGTCAACCGTATCGAGGGTATTGACATCGACAACCCCGTCGACTTCGATCTTGCGGAACGCATTGTCATAAAATGATTTTGCGGCACGCTTTCTGCTTTGTTTTGCAAAAGACCTATCTTTGCAAGTGCTTTTTTGAAACAATACATTATGGATATTAACAAGAAAGAACTTAAAGAACAGGAAATACGGACTATGTTCATTTCACCAGCCTTAAAAGACAAAGGTTGGGAAGTTACTGTGAATATGCGTGAAGAGTATTACTTCACCGATGGTCGTGTGCTTGTAGCTGGCAGTCAACACTCTGTTGCTGAGGGCAAGAAGGCGGACTATTTGTTGTACCATAAAGGAAAGCCCATTGCTGTAGTGGAGGCTAAAGACAACAAGCACGCCGTTGGTGCTGGCATACAGCAAGCCATGGAGTATGCTCGCATTTTGG
>CAVEXN010000003.1:0-117864 GCA_963620035.1 Oscillospiraceae bacterium
TAAAGGCGTTCCGAAAGAAAAAACATGTAAATTTGCAACGTCTTGTTTTCAGATTATGTTTAACGAACCTCGCATAGTCTGAAGATAAGGTGTAAAAAAGTGAAAATAGAGGTTCCCTATAATAAAACACACGCTGCCGTCTGCTTTTTGACCGCAGCGTTTTTTTCTGTTTTTAGAATTATCTATGACACCCTATCGGGCATCCGCCATCGCTTTTTCAAGGCATTGCCAAAGGCGTTCGGCAGTTTTGTCCCAACTGAATTTCTGCCCTTGCAGTTCCCCCTTTTCTACTAAAGAGCGACGCAGTGCTTCGTCTGCCGCCAATTTTTCCATCGCGTCTGCAATTTGCTCCACTGAATCCGGTTCTACCAGCAAGGCGGCATCGCCGGCCACTTCTGGCATCGCAGTGACGTTAGAGGTAATGACGGGCGTTTCGGCGCGGAATGCCTCCACAATCGGAATCCCGAAGCCCTCAAAATAAGACGCATAAACCAATGCTACAGCCGAAGCCATAATGACCGCCAGTTTTTCAGATGCAAGATGCCCGGCAAATAACACATCACCCGAAAAATCCATGCGCTGATACACCTCATCGACATCGCCTTGCAGCCCTGCCCGCGCCCCAACGACCAAGAATTTTGCGTTTGACTTCGTCTTTTGTTTATAGGTTTCAAAGGCGCGCAAGATGTTGGCCAGATTCTTGCGTTTGTGTATAGCACTGACAAACAGGAAATAGGGACAGCCGTCTGTAAATTCGTCGCGCACTTTCTGCTGTTCGGCAGGGTTTAACGGTTTATATCTGTCGCTGCTGCCGTTATATACCACGTCTATTTTCTTTTCTTCTATACCATAGAACTGGCGGATGTCATGTTTGGAAAACTCTGACACTGTAGCAATGCGGCAGGCTTTTTTTGCAAACTGCGGAAAAAAGCGCGTATAATAATCCTGATGTTTCGGTTGGATGAAATCGTGGCGGTGCTCGAAGTTAAGATCGTGTATGACATTCACTTGCGGCACGTTCGTGTGCAGCGAGAGCCAGCCGTCGGGGGAGAAGAAAAGGTCGGGGTGCAATTTCTTGAGGATATGTGGGATGGCATACTCGAAATAGGCATACCACAGATAAGGGTGGCGTGCCGGGGGGAATGCCCTTATGGGCACGACATTGTCGGCAAAGACAAAGCGAGGGTCAAATTTTCTGTCGAAGATAAAATAGAAAGTGTGTTCTGGATGGGAACAGGTTATGCGCTTCAGACTTTCATACGTAAACCATCCTATCCCCTCCAATTTGTCTTTCAGCAGCAATCGTGTGTTGACAGCGATTCTCATTCTGTTGCCTTACCATTTCGTAGTGACCCCGGTGGGACTCAAACCCGCGACTTTCAGAACCGGAATCTGACGTTCTATTCAACTGAACTACAGGGCCAGAAAGGACGGAACGTTTTTTTCCGTCCTTAGTTTTCTTTTCCAGATGTTATTTGTTGACCTGGAATTTCTTATCGCCATTGACGAAGAAGTTGACAATCTGGTTGGCTGCGGCAAGACCTGCGTTGATATTGGCTTCAGCCGTTTCAGCGCCTTGTTTTTTCGGCGTCGCGAAGAAGCGTTTCTCAAATTTTGAGAACTCTTCGAGGGCTTCAGGAGCCACATCGGTGCAGTATCTTATATCTTCTCTTTCAGCCATAAGTTCCAGAAGTTCTGCCTCGTTGATGACCTCTTTGCGTGCCGTATTGATGACGCAGCCGCCTTTCGGCATCAAGGAGACGAGACCTTTGCCGATGGATTTCTTGGTCTGGTCGTTAGCGGGGATGTGCAGAGAGATGTAATGGCAGCTCTTGTACATATCTTCAAGCGTAGCAGGGACGGTAACGCCTTCAGCTTCCATTTTCTCTTTCGGGATGAACGGGTCGAAAGCCATGACCTCCATGCCGAGGGCTTTCGCTTTTTCGGCCACGAGGCGGCCGACGTTTCCGTAGGCCTGGATGCCCACTTTCTTGCCTTTCAGTTCTGTTCCCGTGCCGGGTTTGAACGTATTGCGTGCCATATAAATCATCATACCGATAGCCAGTTCAGCCACGGCATTGGAGTTCTGTCCCGGCGTGTTCATTGCCACGATGTTGTTAGCGGTGCAGGCGGCGAGGTCGAGGTTGTCGAAGCCGGCTCCGGCTCTTACCACCACCTTGAGGTTCTTGGCGGCGTCAATCACTTGGGCCGTCACCTTGTCGGAGCGGACAATCATAGCATCTACATCCTCTACGGCAGCGTAAAGCTGTTCCGGGGTCTCATATTTTTCGAGAAGAGCCAATTCATAACCGGCTTTTTCAACGATAGTGCGGATGCCATCAACAGCAGCCTTGGCAAAAGGTTTCTGGGTTGCGATTAAGACTTTCATTTCTGACGACATGCTTATTTGTTAGACTTTTCGAAATCCTGCATACAAGCCACGAGAGCTTCTACGTCTTCAACAGAACAAGCGTTGTACAGAGAAGCGCGGAAGCCGCCTACGGAGCGGTGACCCTTGATGCCGACCATGCCGCGTTCCTTGGCAAATGCCATGAAAGCGTCCTGTTTGTCCTCATAACCCGGAGCCATCACCCAACAGTGGTTCATGATAGAACGGTCTTCCTTGTCGGTGACCGTGCCGACGAACATGCTGTTGCGGTCAATTTCCTCATAAAGCATAGAGGATTTCTTCATGTTGATCTTATTCATAGCCTCAACTCCGCCGATGGTGTTCTTGAGCCATAAGAGGGTCTCGTGCATCACGAAAATAGGCAGTACCGGAGGCGTGTTGAACATAGAGATGTTCTTGGCCTCTTCAGCGGCATGGGTGCGGTAGTCCACCATAGTAGGCAGAGGGTTCATATAGGCGCGGTCGCCGATCTGACCGAGGATGTCCTTGCGAACGATAACGAACGTCACGCCGGCAGGCCCCACGTTTTTCTGTGCGCCGCCGTAGATGAGACCGTATTTCTTCACGTCAACGGGACGGCTCATAATATCGGAAGACATATCGGCCACCAGCATAACGGGGCAGTCCATGTCATATTTGATTTCCGTGCCATAAATGGTGTTGTTGGTCGTGATGTGGAAATAGTCGGCATCCGTAGGAATGGTGTACCCCTTGGGGATATAACTGTAGGTCTTGTCTTCGGAAGAAGCCACGATTTCAACCTTGCCGAAAAGTTTTGCTTCCTTGGCCGACTTCTTTGCCCAGACACCTGTCTGCAGATAAGCGGCTTTCGTTTTCAGCAGGTTGGCAGGTACGGTGAAGAACTGAGTGCTTGCGCCGCCGCCCAAGAACAACACCTCATACTCATCAGGGATGTTGAGCAGGTCACGCCAGAGCTGACGGGTTTCTGCCATTATGCGTTCCCAACCCGGGGTGCGGTGGGAGATTTCCATCAGGCCGATGCCCGTGTTGTCGAAATTACGAATTGCATTGATTGTTGATTCAATGGCTTCTTTCGGAAGGACACAAGGTCCTGCATTGAAATTATGTACTTCTTTCATATTAAACGAATTATATTGTTTTTTAATAGACGTTACTGCCTTATTAAATTTTTGGCAAAGATACACTTTATTTGACATATCGGTACTTGGGCAAAAAAATGTGCACCGCCATGGCGCAAACTGCAACCGCATCCTTAAAACTCGTCAGGGACCGTCGTCCACTTATAAACCTGGTCGCCGCGACGCACCGTCTCCCCTACCGGAACCGAACAGCATGCGCCTTTCTGCACTTTGCTGACGGATTGGAGTTCGTAGCGTATCTCTGTCACCCGGCTCTCTGCCACGCCCGTGGTGGGTCCAATAATCAGTATGTCCTCGCCAACCGACAGTTCGTCCTCTTCCATCTGTAGTTCTGCCACCCCGAGGCGGCTGAAGTAATTGGTGACTTTTCCGATGTGTTGTTTGACCCGTGTGGCCTGTGAGCCATAACGTTCTGACCACTCTCCCATTGTGCGTCCAAGGTAGTAGCCGTCCCAGAAGCCACGGTTATAGACACTTTTCAGCCGTTCAGTCCACTTACCAGTCTTTTCGACATTGAAGGTGCCGTCAACCACGGACTGGAGCGCTTCGCGGTAGCATTGTGTCACAATTTTCACATACTCCGCAGAGCGTCCGCGGCCTTCTATCTTGAGAACGGATACGCCGGCACGTATTATTTTGTCAAGAAAGCCTATCGTGCAAAGGTCTTTGGGTGACATTATATATTTATTGTCCACGAGCAAATCAACCTCGTTTTCGGCATCTTGCACATGGTAGGCACGGCGGCATGGCTGTATGCAGGCCCCGCGGTTGGCGGGATAATTGAACGTGTCGAGACTCAAGTAACACTTGCCCGACACCGCCATGCAAAGTGCGCCGTGTACAAACATCTCTATCTTCACGGGGGTGCCGTCGGGTCCGGTTATTTTTTCCTCGCGGATTGTACGGCAGATGTCTGCCACCTGCTGCAAATTGCATTCCCGCCCCAAGACCACCACATCCGCAAATTGGGCATAGTAGCGCACGGCCTCCACATTCGTGACGTTGCACTGTGTGGAGAGGTGTACGCTCAACCCTATTTGGCGGGCGTACTGCACTGCTGCCATGTCAGAGGCAATGACGGCCGTAACGCAGCACCGCTTGGCATGGTCGAGCAAGTCGCGCATCTGCTGCAACTCGTTGTTGTAAACAATCGTGTTTACGGTCAGATATGAATTGATAAGGTTTTGGCGGCATAAATCTGTAATCCGTTGCAAGTCGTCGAGCGTAAAGTTTGCCGCCGAGCGCGAGCGCATATTGAGTGCGCCCACACCGAAATAGACGGAACCTGCACCTGCCTGTATTGCGGCCGCCAGCGACTCGTACGAGCCTGCCGGCGCCATTATCTCAACGCTGCCGGCACTCATAGGATTTGGCTGATTCATATTGTCGGTATCCATCTGTTCGGTGCAACGTCCACCGCTTAACGGCTATACGTCTTTACGATTGGCAATCATCTTGAGGAAGCCGACTTCCTGTTTCGTGAGAAAACGCCACATTCCCCGCTTGAGGTCCTTTTTGGTGAGTCCGGCGAAAATCACGCGGTCCAGTTTTACCACCTCATAGCCTAAGAAATCGAACATCCGCCGGATGATGCGGTTTTTGCCTGAATGTATGGTGATGCCGATTTCTTTCTTTGATTCTGCGCCTTCCACATACTGCACATCATCGGGAATGATGACACCGTCGGCGAGTTCGAGTCCGTTGCGCAAAGCGGCCAGGTCGATAGCGGCTACCGGTCTGTTGAGTTCTACCAGGTAGGTCTTCTCGATCTGCGTGCTCGGATGGGTCAATTTACGGGTCAAGTCGCCGTCGTTGGTGAAGAGCAGCAGTCCGGTAGTGTCGCGGTCAAGCCGTCCTACGGGATAGATGCGTTCTTTGCAAGCATTGCGAACCAGATCCATAACGTTGGACCTGTCGCGCTCATCGTCTGTTGTAGTGATATAGTCTTTCGGCTTGTTCAGCAACACATATACGGGTTTCTCGCGTTGCAGTACCTGATCGCCATAGCGCACCTCGTCAGTCGGCAACACCTTGTGTCCCATTTCGGTCACCACCTCGCCGTTCACCATAATGGCGCCGGAAGCAATCAGCACGTCCGCATCCCGGCGTGAACAGATGCCGGCATTGGCAATGTACTTGTTAAGACGGATAGGGCCATGCTGTTCCGCAAATTCGAGAGAGAGTATTTTCTGTTTCTGCGGGGCTTGTCGCCCTTCACGTCTGCGTTTGTTGACAATTTCAGTCAAAATATCCGAATCGGCAGTCACATCACGGCGGCGGGGATGTCTTTCATCGTTTGGGTTCTCGTCAAAGTTCCTGAACTTGCGGCGGGGACGGGAATTGTTCTGATCCTGGTCGCGCTTTCCATGGTAAGGCTTCCGGTCATCATTCCTGAAATTGCGTTTCGGGCGGAAACTGCCCTCCCCGGCGTCGTTGTCGCGCCTGAAACGCGGCGTGTCATTCTCCTCGCCATAATCTCTGGCCGGGCGAAAACTCCTGCGTCTCTCTCCGGAATTGGAAGAGCCGTGCTCCTTGCGTGCCGGACGGAAACTTCTGCGGTTGTCGTCTGAACCGGGGAAACCGCTGCTTTTGCCGGAACGGAAGCCGCCATTTCTCCCCCCTCCCTTATGGAATGAACGAGATTTTCCGTTGTCCGAGTAGTTGTTCCTGGATTTGTTTTCGTGCGGATTCCTCTCTGGAGAGAAGTCATTGTCTGATATTTCGCTGTTGAATTTTCGTGCCATTGTTCAGTTCGTGTAAAAGGCGGCAAAAGTACTAAAAAAAACAACTTGGGTGAAAATCATATTAACCCCAATTCCAATTTGGCGGCATCTGTCATCTTGTCGATGTCCCAAGGCGGGTCAAAGGTGACCTCCACGGACACCCTTCCGAGCCCCGGGATAGAAGAGACGCGTTCGCCTACCTCATCGGGCAATGTCTCGGCCACGGGGCAGTTGGGAGCCGTCAGGGTCATAAGAATATAGACATCGTTGTCGGGTGTGATTTCCAATTTGTAGATGAACCCCAGTTCCCAGATGTTGACGGGGATTTCAGGGTCGTAGATGCTGGTCAGCACCTCGATGATTTTTTCTCTGATATTATCCATAACTGTAACTATGAAAGCACTTTTTCTTTGAGTGGAACAAAACCGTCACCTATCGTCTCGGATGCCGCGAAGATGGTGATGAAAGCCTTGGGGTCTATTTCGTGTACAAAATGAATCAAAACGGGGAGTTGTTTCCGTGATATGGAAGTGAGAATGATTTTCTTCTTGTCGTGGTTATACATGCCCTCGCCATGGAGGAAGGTGCCGCCGCGGTCGAGTTCGGAGAAGATGCGGAGGCGGATCTCTTCGTAATTGTCGGAGATGATGAGCACCGTCTTGCTGGTGTGGAAGCCGGCCACCACCTTGTCCAACACAATGCCGGTGACGTAGATGATGAGCCAGGAATAGAGCGGTATGGTCCAGTCTTTAAAAGCGGCCAGTGCGGCCAGTACAATGAGGGAATCCACGACAATGAGGATAGTGCCGAGCGGAATGTGTTTCAGGTATTTCCCGATGATCATGGCAATGATGTCGGTGCCGCCGGATGTGGCGCGGCTCTTGAACACAAGTCCCAACCCTATGCCAATGACGACACCGCCGCACAAGGCAATGATGAAGTTGGCAGACGGGTCGGGTGTCATCGGATCCTCAGGCAGCCCTATCAGCGGGGCATAACCGTAAATCTTTTCCCAAAGCGAAATGAATGCGGGCAAAGTTAGCGCACCCACTAACGTTTTGGCCCCGAACTTGGGTCCCAGCCAGACGGTGCCGATCAGCAGCAGCGGCAAGTCGAGGCAGATGCCGGACAGTCCGATAGGGAAATTGAAAAGATGGTGCAAAATGATGGCGATGCCATACACGCCGCCGGGCGCCAATTTTAATGGGGAAACGAAAACGACAAAGCCGATAGACATAATGAATGTGCCCGCCACGATGAGCGCGTAATTCTTGACAACCTCTTTCCAGTCAAGGTTCTTCCAGTCTTTTTTTTTGAAAATTCTCATAAAACACTTTTATCTGCTAACAATCATACCCAAACGTCGGGCAACCTCTTTTCGTACTCTGTCTATCTCAACGATTTTTCTGAGCGTTTCGTTGCTTTCTTCTTCGCTTTCGCTGCTTCCGAGTTCATTTTCGAGTGACATTTTTCTCCATTCCAGCAAGCGCATTTTAAGCAGCAGCAGAGTGTTTTCTACCGCTTCCTGCAATGAGGCGACGTTATTTTGCACGGAATGGGTGAATATATCGTAACGGTTTTCCCAATGCGGACTGTATTCCGGGGATTCCTTGGTGAGATTCTCGATGGCGAATGTGCGCTCCTCTTCGTCTTGGCTGTACAGGAATGAGCGCATTACATCGTTCTGGTCGCGCAGGATCAGGACGATCTCGAAATAATGATCGTACATATTGCGGTAAAGGGGATTCCGCAATTCAATGTCATCGGCGTGAAAGGTGTTGTACACATACTGGTCGATGCGCATGGGATGGCACTCTCCGGTTTCGTCATCTTTGACGTTAATCTCGTAAAGTCCATGCTTGAGCAGCAGCAGCAGCATATTTTTCTCTGCCTCGCCGAGGAGGTCTTCGAGAAAAGTCGTCCTGCCAACGCTTTTCTTTTCTTGCGGCATATCGGGTGTCACGGATGCCCCCGGGTAATCGGGGGTTCTGTCACTGCTTTTGCTCTTGCTTTTCCAAATGCGGCCGCGCAATTCCCTGTTCAAGACATCCTCTGACAGCCCGAACATTGCCGCGCATTTTTGAATATAGAACGACTGGGCAATCTGGTCTTGCATCTTGGCGATGCTGCCTACGATTTCCTTGACCATTGCGGCGCGTTTCAGCGGGTCGTCGCCGGCCTCTTCGCTAAGGATGCGTGTTTTGAACAGCAGAAAATCGGTGGTGTTGTTGTTCAGATAGTCAACAAGCTCGCTGTCCCGATGTTTTTTTACGAAAGAGTCGGGGTCTTCGCCGTCAGGCAGCAGACACACCCTTATGTTCAGGTTTTTTTCGAGGAGCATGTCGATGCCGCGCAACGAGGCTTTGATGCCGGCGCGGTCGCCGTCGTACAACACGGTGATGTTGCGGGTCTGCGTGCCTAAGATGCGCACCTGTTCGTTTGTAAGCGAGGTGCCGGACGAGGCCACCACATTCTCCACGCCAGATTCGAAAAGTGAAATCACATCGGTATAACCTTCCACCAGATAAACGTTGTCTTTTTGCCGTATTGATTTCTTGGCCAAATAGATGTCGTACAAGGTTTCGCTTTTGTGGTAGATTTCGTTCTCGGGAGAGTTGAAGTATTTGGCGGTTTTCTCATCTTTCTTCAGCACCCGCCCGCCGAAGCCGATCACTTTGCCGGTCGTGTTGTGTATCGGGAATATCACGCGCCCCCGGTAGAAGTCGTACAGGCGGCCGTTTTCGCTCTTCTTTGTCAGCCCCAGTTTAAGCAGAAACTCCTCGCGGTAGCCTTTTTTGAGTGCTTCCCGGGTGAATGTGTCCCAGCCGTCCGGACAATACCCGAGATGGAACTTCTCAATTGTGGAGTCTTTAAAGCCGCGTTCTTTCAGGTAGGCGAGTCCCAACATCCGCCCCTCTTCGCTGTGCATGAGTTGTTCGGCAAAGTACTTTTCGGCAAATTCGTTGACGAGATAGAGACTCTCCTTTTCGGTACGTATCTCTTTCTCTTCTGGAGTTTCGGTGCGGTCATACTCTACCGGAATGCTGTACTTGCGGGCCAGATATTCAAGCGCTTCGGGGTAGGACATACGTCCGTGTTCCATCAGAAAGGTAATGGCGTTGCCTTTGGCGTCGCACACGAAGCATTTGTAGATACCAAGACGCGGGGTGACGTGCATGGAGGGATTGCGGTCGTCATGGAAAGGGCATACGCCTACATAACTCTGCCCCTGCCGCTTGAGCGGGACAAAGTCGCCGACTACTTCCTCAATCTTAGTCGCGAAGGTTATCTCCTCTATCGTCTTCCGTGAGATCATCACTGCTCGGTCTTGATTGCGCTGTTTTTTCCGGAATAAACCTTGAACTTCTTGAAAATCTTCTTGTTGTGCATCACCTCCAATGCCCTTTGGTAGGTATCGTCCGTTTGGAGAAAGATGCGGTAAGCGTTGCCGAAGCCGTACAGTCCGCGGGCGATTTCATATTTGAGATATTGTTTCACATACTCGCCTACATGATCCTCATTGCGCAGCCTGCTGACCTCATTGTAGGTGCGGTTCACATAGCCTGTGAACATTGTGTCAAGCGTATGCTTGTCGAGGTCTTGCGCCGAGGTAAAGAGCGAGTCGAGACGTGTCTTATTCTCTTTCAAGAACGATTCTGCATAATCGGAGAAGCGGAACGGCGCTTTTTCGCTGACGCCTTCCTTTTGAGCGAACTGCATGAACTCCTGGTACTGCGCCTCTGAAATGTTGTAGAGGCTTTCAAAATCCTTGTATTCCGGGTACTGTTTTTTCAGAGATTCGCGGTTATTCTCGAGATAGCCGGACACAAAACTTCCGAAGACTCCCTTTCTGATTATCTCGTTGTAAAGTGTTGAGTATCTGGTCGTGTCGAGAGGCACGAAGATGTCGGGCATAATGCCGCCCCCACCATACACGGTGCGTCCGTGCGGTGTCTTGTATTTCAGGGAGTCGGGGAAACGGATGCTGTCGGCGGTGTAGAACTCGCCATGGCTTGCCCTCTTCTGGATGTCCTTGTAATAGTCGTCGAGGCCGTCATTGTAGGGTTTCTGGATGCAGCGTCCCGTAGGGGTATAATAATGAGAGATGGTAAGGCGCACTTGTGACTGGTCGATGAAAGTCAAAGGCTTCTGGACCAAACCTTTGCCAAAGGTCCTGCGTCCAATCACCAGCCCTCTGTCCCAGTCTTGGATACAGCCGGCGGTGATTTCGGATGCCGAGGCGGAGTTCTCATCGACGAGCACGATGAGCTTGCCTTCTTCAAAGAGTCCTTCCCGTTCGGAGTAGAACTTTTCGCCGGTTTTCCTGAAATTGTCGGTATAGACAATCATGCGTTTGCCGGAGATGAACTGATCGCACACCTCAAAAGCCACGTTCAGGTAGCCGCCTCCGTTGCCGCGAAGGTCGAGGATCAGGTCCTGCATGCCCTCCTTTTTCAGTTGTGAGAGTGCATCGGTCAGTTCCTTGACGGAGGTGGCGGCAAAACGTTCGAGTTTGATATAGCCTGTTGTCGCGTCGGCCATAAAGAAGACATTGATGCTGTGCATCGGGATTGCGCCGCGGGTGATGACAAAGTCGAGCAACTCCGCACTTTTGCCTCTTCTGACCGACACTTTCACTTTAGAGCCTTTCTTGCCGCGCAGATGCTTGCGAACCCAGTCGTTGGTAATCTTGTCACCGCAGGCCAGCGTGTCGTCAACTTTCACGATCTTGTCGCCTGCCAGCAGCCCTACCTTTTCCGAAGGACCGTCGATGATGACTTCCATCACGTTTATCGTGTCCCGGATAATCTGAAAGGTGACACCAATGCCGTCGAAAGAACCTTGCAGCGGTTCGTTCATGGCTTGTACATCTTTCTTGGGAATGTATGCCGTATGCGGGTCCAATTCTTTGAGCATCGCATTGATGGCCTTGTCTGTAAGCGGGTCAAAGTCAACCGAATCGACATACAGCTGGTTTATGGCGCTGAAAAGCTGGTCCATTTTGGTTCTGTCGGGCTGATAGTTCCTGTTAGGGTTCTGAGCGTATGACAGAGCGCATAACATACACACACTAAACAAAATAGAGACAATATTTTTCATAATGGAATGCGTTTTCTTTAAGGGCGGCAAATTTACATAAATTTCTGCACCTTTATGTTTTTCTGGCTATGACATTTTTTGCGCTTTTTTCGTAAATGACGGATTGCCCTATTTGTTTTGCGCCCCAGAATCGGCATGCAAAAGTTGTAAAAAACTGAATTGCAATACATGTGAAATTCTGATGTTTAAAGTGTCAGTGTAAGGAGCCGCCACGAAACGATTATCCGCCCGGAATGACATCATATCCATTCCGGACTTTTTCCGGGAGGGCAAGATGGGAATCCCTTTACTTGTCAGCATTAAAGCACAGTCCTCATTCGCTATTCGCTTTCAAAAAGATGCAATGCAAATTTCTTCACTATCTCAACATTGACGGCGTTCCCGAACTGCTTGTAAGCCTGTTGCCTGTTGTTGTCCGGGATGAAAGAATCCGGGAAACTCTGCAGTCGCGCACATTCCCGAGAGGTAAGGAAACGCCTTCTCGGCCCTATTATCGAGGTCTGGACAATTGCCACAAGCGCCGGGAAATAAGAATTTGTCTTGACCCTAATGCCAGACGGCCTTAACTGGAAAATGTGCTGCCAGATGTCCGGAACTTCCGTCTGCCCTGCCTGCCATTCCAATTTTGCCTTGGCCCCGAAAAAGAGCGGACATTGTTTGGCTTTAAGCAACCATCTGTCAATAAACGCCTTGTTAATCAGATACAATTCGTTATTCTTACGGATAAAATTCTGTTTCCATGCCGGATATTGCGAAAGGTCTTCAGATGGATCGAGTTCTGCAAGACGGTCAGACCACACCGGAAAACCGGGCAATTTTTCAACTTTTATTCCTTGCAGAAATTCATTCCATAGATCAATAAGATTCGCCATTTCATCTGAAATCCGGTATTGTCCGACATCTTCAATTTCCCGGTCATCTTGCAGAATGTCCTCAATAGAGCATGCCGGAAAATGTTTCTTTTCTGTTACAAAAGGTTTCACTTTGCCGACATCCTTGCGCACACACATAATGAACACCCGCTCCCGATGCTGCGGAATGCCTACATAGTGAGGACTGTATATGACAGGGTCGGGCAACAGGTCATAACCGAGGCTTTTCAGCCGAGAATGAATCACTTTCCAAGTGTTGCCGTGGTCATGGCTGGCAAGATTCCTTACATTCTCCAGCAGGGCAAATGCCGGTTTATGGTATTCCAGAATACGGCAAATGTCAAAGAAAAGCGTTCCTTTAGTCTCGTCTTCAAAACCGAGACGTTTGCCTGCTTTGGAAAACGCTTGGCAAGGAAATCCGGCACAGAGCACATCGTGTGCAGGAATGTCTTTTGCCTCGATTTTTGTTATATCTCCAGTAGGTTTTATGCCATAATTGACCTCGTATGTTTTTCTGCAATCTGCATCTATGTCGCAGGCATAAACGCAATTGCCGCCAATGTCAGACATAGCCTGGTGGAAGCCGCCTATGCCGCAAAACAAATCTATGAATTTGAATTTATCGATCATGCTTATAACGGAAAACTACAAAGTTGTCATCGTTCAGATATTTCTTCAGTATGTTGAATTTAGGTGCACGGGCCTTTCCGTCGGGTTGGTGTCCTTGATTGAAAGTCTTCAGCACATTCTTGTAATTGACAGGATTGAGTTCAATCACCGTCATTTTCTTGAAATTCACGCTGTGCTTCATCCTTTGGCCATAAGAATTGTCATCCTTGCTGTAGTTGGGGTCAACCGACTTGATGTACTCATTTCTTGCTTTCGTTGCCTCACCACTATGGTCAATATCTTTTTCAGTCTCATGTTCATATATGATGTACCAAAACTTGTTGTATTGCATAATGCAGTCGATGAGGTTCTGTTGGTCATTACCCGGTGTTTCCTTCTTGTGAATGTCGCTGGCTTTCAAGTCGCCATAATATCTGCCACATTCAAAACAGATGTCAAAGTCAAGATTACCTTTCCCTTTTTGAGATTGTCCCACGTATTTCATTCGGTTTTGAAGGTTGTTATTTACAACAAAAGCCTCAAATTTGTATTCAAGAAACCACCCGGGCCATTCGACTTGCCTCCATTGAGACCAATTATGCTCGTGCATTTCTTTTATTTTGTCTATTGCTTGCAGCCATCTTCCAAAAGGGAAGCCGTTGTTGAACTTTGCAAAAATGTCGAAAATTGAATCTCGAAGTTTGCCACTTTTCATATATTCGCAGAGGTTGTCGTTCCGGATGGAAAAAATAATATTTCCGTATTTGTCCGTTTTTTGAAAGACACCGTAAGTCATACCTTGATAAAGATCGTTGATATAGATATGCGCTGCAGAGTTGTGAAGTCCGTGCTGCAAATAGGTGTCCTTTATAAAATCTGCAAAAACAACATTCTCCTTGTAGTGATAAACACCCATAAACTTCACATCATAGTCCAGATTTTCTTTTTTCAATTTGGCACAGAAATCCTGATACCAATCCGGCAATTGTATCCTTTTTTTGAAAACCGGATGCGGATTGCCTAAATAGGGAAATGTTTTTCAACAAAACGATAGTCTTTCGTCCTGAATTGTTATACACGAGCACTTTTTTGTCAAGCACTGTTTCATCCGTGCAAAAAACTTTTCCAATCCATCGAATTGTTATTTCCCGTAATTGTTTGGAGGAATATTTAGGTTCATCTTGGTCCAACACTACCTGTTTGTTGAAAGTCAATTGTTCGCTGTCTTTGTTCATGGTATTGTCGTTTTTTAGTTTCCAATCTGAAAATGGTTGCAAAGGTAATGAAAAAAGGCTTCAATACAAATGCAGCCCCCCGAGGCGCAAGAGCCGCAGTCCGAACCAGCATACGAACAGGCTGGCCAAGCAGATGCCTTGCAACAGCATCCACGTCCGGAAAGAACAGTTCCGCTTGTCTCCGAGGCGGCTTGCTGCAAGACACAGCAGCCAGGTGACGGCGGCGGCAGTCTCCTTGGGATCCCAACCCCAGAAGTCGCCCCATGCCGCCTTGGCCCATACCATACCCAGACAAAGTCCTATAGTATATAATGCCGTGCCCGCATGGAACAGCGGCACAGACCGATGTTGCCACCCGCCATTTTTGCGGCCGCTTACTGTTACAAGCATTGCGGCAAGGAACAACGCATACGACAGCACGTATGCAAGCACATGCGGCAAGAACCAGACACTCTGCAGCACCGGCGGCAATTCTTTTTGCCTCAAAACGGGACTTGCCAGCACAAATGCGGCGAGAATTACGGAGAGCAAAGCCCACGGCAAAACCCGCTGCCGGGTTGTTGTCTGCGCACGGAATCTCCAGAGCGCCGTGCTTGCCCACCAACATGCGGAGAGCACCAACAATGCCACGCCGCAGTAAACCGCCCACTGCACGGGCTGTTTCACCAGCATAAGCTTGATGCCGGCAGCCTTGTCGGCTGTTTGCTTCCAATATCCCGAAATGTACAGGTCATATTGCCGGTAATGCACGGGGTGATTTACCGACATGCGCTTGTTTTCGGTTTCGTCACGAGCGGCCAAAGAGAGTGTTGCGGCTGCTTTCTTTACGCTTCCGGAGGGATAATCCTCAAAGTGCAATTGTTCAAGACTGATGGTGAACGGCAGCAAGTAAAGGTCTCCGGCATTGTCCGCAACCAGCCGTGACGGAGAGGCTCTTTCTATTAAAACAATCTGATATTGACGATATTGCAGTTTTCCACACAGCAGCCCTGCCGCCATCAGGACTATGCCTGCGCAAAAAAACAGTTGTCTCCATCTTTCCATATTGTTTTTTTTTCTATTTTTGCGGCCTCAAAAAGCCACTTTAGCTCAGTTGGTAGAGCGACGCATTCGTAATGCGTAGGTCGCGAGTTCAAGTCTCACAAGTGGCTCAAAAGAAGGCCGGCAGTTTTGCCGGTCTTCTTTGTTTTGTATCACAGCAAATTGCGTGCTTCTTCCCAAACCTCATCCGGCAGTTTTGCGCCGATGTGTTCAATCATCCTTGCCGACAGGAACGAGGCAAGGTCGCCGGCACGCCGAGGGGAATAGCCGTTCATCAGCCCATAGAGGAAGCCTGCGGCGTAGATGTCGCCCGCGCCGGTCGTGTCGCGCCGGACCGCATCCACGGGAGCAATCACCGTCGTTTCGCCGTCCATCTTCACCAGAGAGCCATCCTTGCCGACTTTCACGACGGCAACGCTGCAGTATTCGGCCAGTTTGTCCAAAGCTTCTCGCCCCTCTTTTCCCGTAAAGGCCTTTGCTTCCTCCTCGTTGGCAAAAATGATGTCCACATAATCACGCAGCAACCCCTCCACGAAAACTAAATTGGCCTCGATAATATTGTAACTGGCCATATCCATCGCTATGCGGAGCCCTTGTTCTTTGGCCGTCTGGCAAACTCTCAATATAAGGTCGTGGTTGAAAATAAGATAGCCCTCCACTAAAATGTAGTCGTATTGGGCAATGACGGCGGGGTCAATCTCTTCGGGTTTCATTGTGGCGGCAGCGCCCAGGTATGTGGCAAAGGTGCGTTCCGCATCTGCCGAGATGAAAGTAGTGGCAATGCCCGTGCTGGTGTCTGACGCTATCGTGTGCGGCGTCACCCCAAAACGCTTCATCTCCCGACAAAACAAATCGCCCATCTCGTCGCGCCCGATCTTGCCAATGTATCCGGCCGGCGCACCCAGTCTGGCAATGCCGTGGATAGTGTTGGAGGTGGAGCCGCCCGTGGCACACCACTTTTCCATCTTGCTGATGCTCTTGTCAATTTCCGCTTTCTTTTCTGCTTCTATCATTACCATACCGCCTTTGTCTAAACCATTCTTTTCCAGAAGTTCATCATTGTCGATATGAAGCAACACATCAACCAACGCATTGCCGATACCTAATATCTTTTTCATTCTGTTTTTGTTTTAATCTGACTATGTATTAACAACCGCGACTGCTGTCCGTCTGGGTCCTATTCCTGTTTTTTGCTCATTTCGTTGAATGCCAAGGCATACAGTTTCACCTGCTTAATCATAGAAGACAAGCCGTTAGAGCGTGTGGGCGAGAGGTGCTCGCGCAGCCCGATAGTTTCGATATAGGAGAGGTCGTTGTCAAGGATTTCCTGCGGTGTGCGCCCCGACAGCACACGTATGAGCAAGTTGACGATGCCTTTCGTGATGATGGCATCACTGTCGGCAGTGAAATAGACCTTGCCGTCTCTGAAGTCGGCGTGCAGCCACACCTGCGACTGGCATCCGTCGATCAGGAACTCCTTCGTTTTGTATTTTTCGTCAACCATAGGGAGTTCTCTTCCCATTTCAATGATATAGTTATACTTGTCCATCCAGTCGTCGAACATCTCGAACTCATTCACCAGTTCTTGTTCAACCTCCCACATTGTAGCCTCTTTCTTCTTATCCATGATAGTTTGGTATTGTTAGTGTTGTTATTCTATTTCTGTGCGGCGCTCTTCCAAGACAAGGCATGGGGCACTATCGGTTCAATATAGCCATAAAAGAGCGATGCTTCTTTCTTCTCCTGTTTCAGTATGATGCCTCGCGGGTCAATGGTGTCGAACATATAAAAGATGACACTGAACACCACCAACACTTTCGTAAGGCCGAACAGCATGCCGAAAATCCGGTCCACGGCATGCGGCAACACTTGCTTGACTGCCTTTTGCACCAGGTTTCCCAACAGATGCACCAGTACCAGAACCGCAATGAAGACCAGCACAAAGGCCATCTGCCCCGAGAACATCATCTTTGGCAACCATTCTGCCGCCAAGTCAGAGAACTTGTAGGCAAGCCAGACGCCAGCAATGATTGCCACGAGCGTGGTAATCTCGCATATCAACCCATGTCTGAATCCTTTGAACCCGAACCAGCAGAGGGGAATCAGGACGATAATATCTATAATGTTCATTTTGTCTGTATTTTTCTGATTCTTTGCGTCAGTGGTTGGGCATAGATGAAATCATTGAGTTTAGGGTTGTCGGATGCCAGCACCGAGTCCTTATCGCCGCACCATTCGATATGTCCCTCGTAGATGAACGAGATTGTGTCTCCGATGGTGATGACAGAGTTGAGGTCGTGGGTATTGACCACAGTTGTGATGCCGAGTTCGTGCGTAATGTCATATATCAGGTTATCAATCACGAGGGAAGTTTTGGGGTCGAGGCCGGAATTGGGCTCGTCGCAGAAGAGATACTGCGGATTGCAGGCGATGGCACGGGCAATGGCAGCCCGTTTCTTCATGCCGCCGCTCAACTCGGCAGGATACAGCGCATTGACATGGGCAAGGTCAACCCTGTTCAGACAAAAGTTCACCCTGTCGAGTTTCTCGCCGGCGGTGAGCGCTGTAAACATATCCAGCGGGAACATGACATTTTCCTCAATCGTCATGGAGTCGAAGAGCGCCGCACCCTGGAATACCATCCCCATCTCGGCCCGCAACTGCCGCTGCTCTTTGCTTTGCAGATGATGAAAGTCGCAACCTTGGTAAAGGATCTGTCCCTTGTCGGGGGTGAACAGACCGACCAGGCACTTCATCAGCACCGTCTTGCCGGAGCCCGACCTGCCGATGATGAGATTGACCTTGCCGGGCTGGAAACAGGTATCGATGTCAAAAAGCACCTGCTTGTTTCCGAAATATTTAGACACGTTTTTGACCTCTATCATCTTATAGCATTACTTGGGTAATCAATACATTAAGAAGCAGTATGACAAAACTGGACACGACTATGCCCTGCGTCCCGGCCTTGCCAAGTTCAAGTGCGCCGCCGTCGATCTTGTATCCGTAGAATGAAGACACCGTTGACATGACGAAAGCGAAGATGAACGTTTTGGTAAGGGCGTAAAAAATGTCATAGACCCGGAAGCAGTAAGTAAGACCGTCCACATAGTCGTAAACGGTGACGCAGCCCGTGATGGCCACGGTGATATAGCCGCCTAAGATGGCGAAGAAGATGCTGAAGACAATCAGAACCGGGTTCACGACAAGCGAAGAAATCACCTTGGGCAGCACCAGATGTGAGGCGGGATTGATGCCCATGACTTCCAGGGCATCAATCTGCTCGGTAACCCTCATACTGCCGATCTCGGAAGTGATGCGCGAACCCAAATTGCCTACCAGCAACAGACTTATGATGGTAGGACACAGTTCCATCACGATAGAAGTGCGCGACACGAACCCTATCGTCCATGACGGTATCCAGCTGCTTTCAATCTGCATGGCCGTCTGCGTGGTGATGACGCTGCCCATAGAGATTGACACGATAATCACAATCAGGAGCGAGCCGATGCCCATAGTGTCCATTTCAAACAGCAGTTTCTTGAAAAAAACACCCCACTTCTCCGGTTTTGAAAAAACTTTTCTCAGGAAAATGAAATAATCACCTACAATTGTGAAAAACCGCTCTATCATTATTCTTTGTTGAGAGGCGCAAAAATACACCTTTTTTCGTACTTTTGCGACTTCCTAAAAAACATTGCCCCAATGAAGACCATCATTACGCTTATCAGCGACTGGCGGACACGCGACCCTTTCCTTGCCATGTTCAAGGGTGAAATTCTGTCTTCCATTCCAGATGCCAACATTATTGATATCACCCATACGGTTGACATGTTCAACATAGCGCAAACCGCATTCCTTTTGCGCAACAGCTTTAAGAAATTTCCGGAGGGGACTTTTCATCTGATGCTGACAAATGTTTCGGAGAACGACACCTTCGACCCGGTCATTGTCGAGCACGACCGACACTTTTTCGTAGGCAATGACAACGGCATTTTCCGTCTGGTGTTTGACCGGCAGATTCCGCTGTCCGGCAAAAAGTACGCCAAGGGCGGGCAGTCGGGCGCGCTGACGAAGATGATAGCGTTGGTGAAAGCATCCGCAGCGCAGGAAATTGACAACATTACACAGACATATGAAACGTTCGTGGAGCAACTTACTCATCTTCCGATATGCAACGAGGACAAACGAAGCATTGAAGGCGAAGTCGTCTATATTGATGCTTTCTGCAACGCCATCACCAACATCCCCATGTCAATGTTCAAGAGAACCGTCAAAGGAAGCCCGTTTGAAGCCTACATCAACGCCAAGAAGAGGTGGAAATGCCAGAAATACCACGACACTTACATTCCGGAAAAGGACGACGAGTTCTATCTGGCCGGCAACGCGTTCGGATATGTTGAAATCACCGTGTTCCAAGGTAATATTGCCGTCCTGATGGACCTGAAAGTTGGCGACCAGATCACGATTGAATGTAAATGACGGGAAACTATGATCAACATCGGTTTAATACAAGCGGACATTATGCCTGGCGGCGCCGACATTAACCTGGACCGCTACAGGACAATACTGGAAACTTCTGTGCAAGAGCCCGTCCATCTGCTGGTTTTCCCTGAAATGTTTGCCGTCGGTTTCTCTGCACATCTTGAGCAGGATGCGGAACAGGCGAATGGAAAATGCGTCAGTTTTCTGCACGATATTGCCCAGACCTATCAGGCAGATACCGTAGCATCACTGCCGGTTCGGGATGGCGGACGCATCTTCAACCGCCTTGTCTGGATGTCGCCCGAACGCATCCGGGGAAAGTACGACAAACGACATCTTTTTTTTGGCACAGAACAGATGGTCTGCACACCCGGATCTCAACGCTCTGTGATAGAAGCTTTAGGGCAACGCTGGCTCCCCTTGATATGCTACGATGTGCGATTCCCCCTATGGAGCCGCAACCGTTTTGTTGACGGTCATTTCGACTACGACTGTCTGGTTTACATTGCAAACTTCCCTGCGCCGCGCGAGCAGCAGCTTGTCAGCCTTGCTTGCGCACGCGCCATCGAAAACCAGTCGTACGCCATAGTGGTCAACCGCGTAGGGCTCGATGGCGAGAACCACACCCATCATGGCGGCAGCGCATTCATCTCCCCGCAAGGCTCCTTGCTTTGCCAAGCCCGTAAAGATGAGGAACAAGTCCTCTTTTTCTCCCTTGACTTTGAAGAATTGAAACAATTCAGAAAGGATTTTACCGTGTACAAACAATGGGACGACTATAAATTATTAACATAACAAATTTAGTTTCAATATTTTATATAATATTTTTGATAAATGGCTGAAAAAATAACGACGGAAAGGAAAAAAATGTATTTTTGCAGCCTCAAAACTGAGACGGTGCTGTAGCTCAGTTGGTAGAGCAACGGACTGAAAATCCGTGTGTCACTGGTTCAATTCCCGTCAGCACCACAAAAGCCCTTTACGGAGGGCTTTTTTTATTGCTTTCAATCGGCATGGCCTCGCCCCTGTTCCCGGATCAACCCAATTGTTAGGCGCCCTCATCCCATTCCCGTTCAGGAACGTCAAACTGATTGTCCCGGTATTCCGATTTACGGTGTTAAGTTTTTTCTTACTTTTGCGCAAAACGCATTTATGAGAAAAACGGTTTTAACTTCTTTGTTTTTAGTTTTTTGCATAACAGCATCTGCACAAGTTCACTATGATGTGGATCCGGCTGTTGAAACCATTCAGGCCGACTACATCAAGGCTTGGAGCAAGATAAAGGAGACTGACGGCTACCGCATACAGGTTGCGGCCTTCTCCGGAATGAATTCCAGGAACGCCGCCGAGAGCAAAAGCAACGAGTTCCGAGCCGCCTTCCCTGAAACGAATGCCTATATTTCCTTTCAGGAACCCTATTTCAGAGTCAGAGTCGGAAACTATTTTTCCAAACTCGAAGCATACAAAGCACTGGTCAAGATACAGACCGTTTATCCAAATGCCTACATCATTCCCGACAAAATCAATTATTAGACGAATAGACTATGAATATCATCGATGGCAAAGCGTGTGCAAAGCAGATCAAGGACCAAATAGCCAAAGAGGTCGAACTCATCCGATCCATCGGTTTCAGAGTGCCTAAATTGGCTATCATACTCGTAGGCGACCGTGCCGACAGTCTTTCATACGTACACAGCAAAGAAAAGACGTGCAGATCGCTCGGCATGGACTGTTCCGTCTGTCTGTTGCCGTCAAGCACGACAGAAGCCGAAGTGCTCGGCCTGGTTGAGAAGTACAACCAAGACCGTTCAATAGACGCCATTCTGATTCAGCTTCCGCTGCCGGAGGATATGGACACTGCCCGGATTTTAGAATCTATAGACTATCACAAAGATGCTGACGGACTGCACCTTATGAATGTCGGACTGCTACATTTGGGTGAGCCCTACGTAATGCCGTGTACGCCTAAGGGCATCATCACACTCTTGCAGTCGAACGGCATTGAAATTGCCGGCAAACATGCCGTCGTCATCGGTCGCAGCCAATTGGTGGGCGAGCCGACCGCACAGCTGCTGATCCGCCAAAACGCCACCGTAACGCTTTGCCATTCCCACACGCGCGACCTCTCTTCCATCACCCGCATCGCCGACATCGTCATCACCGCTGCCGGCAGCCCCGGACTGCTGAAGCCGGAAGATTTCAAGGAGGGCGCTGTTCTGATTGATGTTGCCATCAACCGGACAGAAAACGGACTCGAAGGTGATGTCTATAGCGGGCGCACCCGCGAGGCTTTGTCGCAACGCCTAAGTGCAGCCACACCGGTGCCTGGCGGCGTGGGACCTATGACGATCGCTATGTTGATGCAGAACGTCCTGGACATATACAAAATCAAAAACAAAAACTGACACTACTGCCATGCTCCTCTTATTCGTAGTAGTCGTATTTGAGGTGTTTGACGGTAATGCCCTTGTTGATGAGTTGTTTCAGAGAATCGACCCCGATTTTGAGGTGTCGGATGCTGTAGTTCTGTGTCACGTTTTTGTCCGATGCTTCCGTCTTGATGCCGTCGGGCAACATAGGCTGGTCTGACACCAGCAGCAATGCCCCCGTAGGGATACGGTTGTAGAACCCCACAGAAAAGAGCGTGGCCGTCTCCATATCTACGGCAGTGGCGCGGATTCTTCGCAAATAGTCTTTGAATTTCTCGTCATGTTCCCAAACGCGGCGGTTTGTCGTATAGACCGTACCGGTCCAATAGTCGAGGCTGTAGTCACGTATGGTAGTAGAGATGGCTTTCTCCATGTTAAAGGCGGGCAAGGCGGGCACCTCCGGTGGGAAATAGTCGTCGGATGTACCCTCACCCCTGATGCCGGCAATGGGCAACAGCAGTTCCCCGACACCGATGTTGTCTTTCAAACTGCCGCACTTGCCAAGAAAAAGCACCGCCTTAGGCTGTATCGCCGTCAGCAGGTCCATGATGGTTGCAGCATTGGCGCTGCCCATCGAGAAGTTGATAATGCTGATGTTCTGGAAAGTGGCACACGGCATAGGTTTCTCTTCGCCCATTACTTGTGTGCCTGTCAGTTCGGCAAATTTCTGTACATAATTCTGGAAATTGGTCAACAGAATATATTTGCCAAAACTTTCCACGGGCAATCCCGTATAACGGGGCAGCCAATTGAGCGCAATGTCTTCTTTTGAACTTAATGCCATGACTTTATGATTGATAAGGGTTCTTCTTTTCATTATGTTTTCATTTGCACCACGGTGATGCCGCTGCCGCCAAGTTCGAGCATCTCGTCATGAAAAGCGGCGACATCGTGGCGGCGCGAAAGCTGCTCTCTGACTACTTTGCGGAGAATGCCGTTCCCTTTACCGTGCAATATACGCACATTTCTGACACTCAATAAAGAAGCCTCGTCAAGATAGTCGGACAATTCTATAAGCACATCGTCGGCACGATAGCCGCGCAAGTCGAGTGTGCTGTTGAAAGCCGACAATTTTTTGTTCATAGCCTCGCCCAGGGTGCCATCGTTATAGCGGACCGCACTGCCGCGTTGTATTGTCCGCGCCTCTTTCTTGCTGATTTTGGTCAGTTTCCGCAAGTCCGTTTTGAAAGTCACGGAGTTGAATGCTATAGTGGCATCATTTCCGCTGATACCGGTCACATTGCCCGTAATCTGCATGTCTGCCATGAAAACCGTGTCGCCTATGTGTATTGCCGTATCTTCAAGGACTTCCGAACTTTTCTTCTCCTTGTGTTCACTCTTTTTTATCGGAACGGCAGGTACCAGTATTTTTTTCTGCTCTATGGTTTCTATCTCTTGCTTCAGTTCCTCTTTCAGGCGGTTGACGTTTTGCCGCGCCTCTTTGGTCTTCCCGCTCTCGGCCTTGGCCTCTTTGATGTCACGGATAGTCTTCTCTATCACCTTGTTGGCACTTTCAACGATGCTGTTGGCCTGATTTTTGGCTTGCTGTAGGATGTCCTTGCGTTTTTTCTCAAGTTCGAGGAACCGGTCGGTATAGTTCCGGATCATCTCTGCCAACTGTTCGTCTGCAGCATGCACCTGCTTTAAGGTCAGTTCTGTCTCAACCTTGGCGTTCTCAATCTCTTCGAGTTTGCGTTCGTAGTCGATTTGTGCCGTGCCAGTTCTGCATATTGCCCGCTGTATTATCTGCTCGTCCAGCCCGATGTTCCGGGCAATTTCATAGGTAAAGGAACTTCCGGGCTTCCCGATTTTGAGTTTGTAGAGCGGCTTCAGATTGTCAGTGTCGTAGAGCATGGCGCCGTTGACTGCTTCGGGATGCGTGTCAGGAAACATTTTCAAGTCGCCATAATGTGTTGTGATGATGCCGAATGCGCCGTGTGCGTAAAAACTCTCCAATATTGACTCGGCCAGTGCGCCACCCAACACGGGTTCCGTGCCGGAACCGAACTCATCGATGAGGAACAAAGAATGGCTGTCCAGATTCTCGTCCATGATTTTAAGGTTCGACAAATGCGAACTGTAGGTGCTGAGGTCGTTCTCAATAGACTGCTCGTCACCGATGTCTATGAAGATGTGCTCGAAGATGCCCATGTCGGAAGTGCTGTCCATAGAAACCAGCAGCCCGCATTGCATCATATACTGCAACAGCCCCATACACTTGAGGCAGACTGACTTCCCGCCGGCGTTAGGGCCGGATATGATGAGAATGCGCAGTTTCTTTGTCAGTGACACGTCAAGCGGCACTACTTTCTTCCGGGTTTTCATTGACGTCAGGAAGAGCAGCGGGTGTACTGCCTGTTTCCATTCCATTTTTTGCTCCGGGAAGATGTGCGGCAGCGCAGCCTGTATTTCGACGGCAAACAAGGCCTTGGCCCGCAAAAAGTCATAGCGTCCCATCAACTGCTGCGCTTGCAGCAAGTCGGGGATTGTGGGACGTATTTTTTCGCTCAGAGTCGTAAGAATACGGATGATTTCGCGGTGTTCGGCATTCGCCAATTCACGCAATTCGTTATTGGCATCAAACACCTCTGTCGGTTCAATGAAGACGGTTTGGCCCGTAGCAGACTCATCGTGTACGAAGCCTTTGAGACGGCGTTTGAATTGTACTGCCACAGGGATACATAGCCGCCCGTTGCGCACTGTCATTTCGGCATCCTCCTTTACGAGACCGTCTTGTTTGGCGGCATTGAGGATTTTTCGCACCTGTCTGTCGGCGGCGTTCGAAATTCGGTTCATCTCGCTGCGGATACGGCATAGTTCGTCGGATGCATTGTCGCGGACCTGCCCCTTGTCATCGAGTATGCGGTTGAAGTCGGAAATCAATTCGCGCTGCAGCGGCATCTCCTCGCAGAGCCTCCAAAGGTGCGGATAACGCTTTTCTTCCTCATTGCGGCTTCTGAAATAGACAAATATGTTGGTGATGGACAGAATAAAGGCGCGGAGACAGGCCAAGTCCTCCGGTTCTATGTAGGTGCCGTCAACTTGAAGATGTTTGAGCACATCTCGCAGGTCATAGAAATCCTGGGCGGGGAAAGGCTCGTCAAAAAGGAGCAGTTGCCGAAACTCTTCCACACTTTCCAACTCTGCCATAATGGAGTCCATGTCCGTCATCATAGCGATACGGTTCACATAGTCCTGACCGATGGGGCAGATGCAATGCTGCATCAGCAATTGCCTTATGGTGTTGAATCCTATTTTTTCTTCAAAATTATCAGGATAGAGCATAATGGTTCAGGCGAAAAGGGTGGCGGCGGTGCAGCGTGTGACGGTAAGGTCGGCATATTCGCCGATTTGGTGATTGCCGCGCGGGAAGATGACGACTTTGTTCTGGCTGTTACGGCCGTAGAGTTGGTCGGCGGAACGTTTTGAAACGCCCTCCACGAGCACGCGGAACGTTTTGCCGATGTCACGTCGGTTGCTTTGCAGCGAGAGTTCTCCCTGCAGGGCAATGATCTCTTCAAGGCGGCGGGTCTTCTCCTCGTCCGGAATGTCGTCTTTGAAGCGTTTGGCCGCCATTGTGCCGCCACGTTCCGAATATTTGAACATATAAGCATATTCGTAACCCACCTCCCGCATCAGGGAAAGGGTCTGCTCGTGGTCTTCCAAAGTCTCGCCACAGAAGCCGGCGATGATGTCTGTGGAGATGGAACTGTCAGGAATCAAAGTCTTGATGCGCTTTACCCGTTCCAGATAGTATTCGCGGGTATATACCCGGTTCATCCTTTTCAGTACGCTATTGCTGCCCGACTGCACCGGCAAGTGAATGTATTTGCAGATGTTGTCATATTTGGCGATGGTTTCTATCAGTTCGTCCGACAGGTCCTTGGGATGTGACGTGGCAAAGCGTACGCTCAAGTCGGGCGACGTTTCCGCCACTTTTGCCATAAGTCCGGCAAAGGTCAGCGTCTTTCCCTCGCCTTCCCAATGGTAGGAGTTCACGTTCTGACCAAGCAGGGTCACCTCTTTATAGCCGTCCCGAAGCAGTTGTTCCACCTCGTTCATGATAGTCTTAGGGCTGCGGCTGCGTTCGCGTCCGCGTGTGTAGGGCACTACGCAATAGGTGCAGAAATTGTTGCAACCGCGCATAATGGAGACAAATGCGGACACTCCGTTGAGGTCATAGCGCAAGGGCATTATGTCGTGATAGGTTTCCTCTTCTGACAGCATCACGTTGAACTGTGCTTCGCCGTGTTCAGCCCCGGCTATCAGCGACGGCAGGTTGCGGTAGGCATCCGGTCCGGCAATGAAACTGAGCATGGGCTCTGTCCGCAGCAGTTCCTCTTTCATCCGCTCCGCCATACAGCCGATGAGCCCGACTTGCAGGTGCGGCCGTTTGCGTTTGAGAGACTCCAGTTCATTGAGGCGTTTGTGGATGCGCTGCTCCGCCTTTTCGCGGATGGAGCAGGTGTTCAGGAGCACAAGATCGGCCTCCTGAATGTCATCTGTAATATGGTATATGTCTTTTAATATGGATGCAACTACTTCACTGTCTGCAAAATTCATCTGGCATCCGTAAGTTTCGATGTAGAGTTTTTTCATAGGGGCAAAAGTACAAAAAAGGGCATCTTAAAGATGCCCTTTTTCCATTTATTCACTTAAACTTACAAACATAAAACACCAAAATGAAAAGAAAAAACAATTCTGCTTTTTGCAGATTATTTCTTCATGAATTTCTTGGTTGTTCCGTTCATACGGACAAAGTACATGCCGGACTCAAGACCGGCAACGTTGATTTGCGCATTGCCTTGAACGTTTTCTGTCATAACGACTTGTCCCAGCATATTGCTGACTTCAGCAATGCCTTCGCCTGTGATGTTCAGCATATTGGTGGCGGGGTTAGGATATACGGCGAACGTCTCTGCTTCGTTATCCTCGATGCCGGTGCCGGTAGAGACGGTTACGTCATCAAGGCAGAACCCGAACACGTCGTAAGAAACAACATTGATGGCGACAAATTTCGTGCCTTCAGGATAGTTGTAGGTGAATTCTGTCCATTCGGCTTCGACTTCAACTTCGCTTCCGCTGGAAATCTTCGTGAAGCTGGTCGGCTGGTTGTCCGTGGAAGAAGCGTAAACGGCGAATGTCTCAAGGCCATAGGCGTCTGTGAGAGATCTTGCCCAGAAAGAAAATGTGCCGGCATTGCCGTTCAGTTGTGAACTGACGATCCAGTCGTTGTTCGGAGGGGTTGTGGCAGCCCAAGAAACCAGATACTTGTTGCCGGAATGAGCGGGATAGTTTTCGCTCAAGTCTTGAGATGCCTGACTTGGGTTGAAAACGATGAATGCCATTGGCGCATAAGCGCTATCCCACGTGATGCCCTGCATACCGTAGGTTGCGGATTCATCCAAATCGTAGAAAGTCCATGCACCGGCAGGGTTGATGGTGAAGTCGGCATAACTTTCAAAATCATCTGTGTATTGGGCATTTGCAACAGCAAAAGCGCACAGAATCATCGTTAAAGAGAAAAATTTCTTCATAGATTTAATTTTTTAGTTTGACTTTTAATGATGTTCTTTTTTTTAACGGGGCAAATGTAGCAATTATATTGCACGCTCGGCATAGTTTTACACTAAAAAAATAAAACGTGCAATGTTCGTAATCAGGGCTTGTCCAGCACAAGGGCATCGGCCACCACTTCGGCGAGCGATTTCACCTCAACGCCTAAATGATAGGTATGGTTAAGCTGGTTGAGTTGGTCCACGCAGTTGTGGCATGGCGTAATGACCACCTGCGCGCCCGTAGCGGCGATCTGGTCCGCCTTTATCTTGCCCGCCTTCAGTCTTCGCTCATTGTACTCGCTCATAGCAAGAAGTCCGCCTCCGCCGCCACAACAGAAATTGTCGCTGCCGTACGGGTCCATCTCCGCCAAGTCGGAAACAGACTGCCTCACCACAAAGCGCAGCGACTGGAACAGTCCGCCATTGCGTGTGATGTTGCATGGGTCATGAATGGTGTATTTCTTCGCATTCAAGGTCTTGTCAACCTTTATCTTCCCTGTCTTGATATATTGTTCGAGCAGTTCTATCAGCGTAATGATCTTGAAATCCGGGTTGGTTTTCAGATAATTAGGAGCTTCCCAACGGAGTGCGCGCGAGCCGTGACCGCACTCTCCGAGCACCAGTGTGCGGCAGTGCAGCTTATGCACTTCGTCGAACATCTTCCGCGCTATTGCCGTTGCTTCGGCATCGTTGCCGGAGAAATAGCCGTAGTTTGTCACATCGTACATCTCGGTAGAGAGGGTCCAGTCGGCTTTGGCGGCGAAAAAGATTTTGGCAGCCGCGGCAATGGAAAGCGGAAAGAATTTGGGTTCTCGGGGGTTCAAAGTGTAGAGCATCTCTGCGCCCTCCTTGTTGAGCGGTATAGCGGCCTCTGCGCCTGCCTCGTCCTGCAGTTCTTCTTCCATCCAAGTTACGGTGTCCACAAAATCCTCTTTCGGGATTGCCATATTGTTGCCCGTCTGGACGGCAGCGTCTACAGTTGCCTGCAACGAAGCCGGCACTTCGCCCATGGCGGCCAACATCCTTCGCCCCGTACGTACCACAAAAGGAATGTCAACGCCTATGGAACAGTGACTTACGCAACGGCCGCACATTGTGCATGCCCCATACAGCGAGTCGACCATCTCGGCAACGGTGTTCTCGTCAAGGTCGCGCGCATGCGTTAGCCGCGGGGCTGCCTTGCCTAAAAAGGTGCAGTAACGGCGGTATATTGACGATACTATGTCCACTTTCTTTCCAGGTATGAACTTGGGGTCTTGGAATGTTTTATAGAAAAGGCAGCTCGTTCCACACAACCCGCAATGCACACATGCATTGAGGTGGGTGAGCAGTTTGCTGTCCGTCTGTGCCGTTAAAATGTCAAGGGCTTTCTGTATTTTTTCCTGTGATAATTCTTTCATCTTGAACCGTCCTGTTTTTTCGGGCGGCAAATATAGGAAAAATATGTTTTTTTTCGCATCTTTGCGCCCCTTAACTCTAAATAGGAATGTCATGTTGAGAGAAGAAACTGTTTTCGGCCCTATCCATTCGCGGCGACTCGGAAATTCATTGGGTATAAACATTTTGCCTCAGAACGGAAAATTCTGCAATTTCGACTGCATCTACTGCGAGTGCGGATGGAACAAAGACGGCATGGAAGACCGTCGTCTGCCGACAACGGAAGAGGTGCGCCTTGCATTGGAGCAGAAACTCGAGACCTGCCGCCACAACGGTACACCCATAGACTCTATCACGTTCAGCGGCGACGGCGAGTCGACGTTGCATCCCGACTTTCCGGCTATTATCGACCTTACGCTTGCTCTGCGCGACAAACATTTCCCATCCGCCAAAGTCTCCGTGCTCTCCAACGCCACCCGGGTGTCAGTGCCGGGTGTCTTCAACGCCTTGCGAAAAGTGGACAACCCTATCATGAAGATTGACGCCCCCTCCAATGAACTGATTGCCGAAATAAACCACCCCGCCCCCGGCTACGACATTGCAAAAGTGGTTGAATCGCTCAAACCATTCAACGGCGACTTTGTCATGCAGACTATGATGCTGCGTAGCAGCCATTTCGACTCTTCGTCTCCGGCAGTGTTGGAGGGCTGGATGAGCATTGTGCGGCAACTCCGCCCCCGCGAGATTATGGTCTATACCATCGCCAGACCTACGCCCGAAGAAGGGCTGCGGAAATTTACAGAGGAAGAAATGCGTGAACTGGTGCGCCCGTTGACCGAAGAGGGATTTAAGATACAAATTTGTGGATAGCCTTGACACCGTCAAGCATCTACGTTGATGACGCAGCGCACCGACTTGTATTCCTTTTCGCTTTGGAAAGCGTTCAGAATCTCTGACAGCCTGGTTTTGTTCTCCTCGAGATGCACATCTTTGGGCAGTTTTATCCAGAAGTTCTCGAGATAGTAGTTCTGAATGCGCGACACGATAGGGAACTCAGGGCCGAGTACTTGCGCGCCGAAAGTTTTGCGCAACGGCACTGCCAAGGCCTGCGCCGCCTTGCTGACTGTCTGCTCGTCAGGATGCTTGAGCGTGATTTTCACCAGCCGGGTTACGGGCGGATAATGGTACTCTTTGCGTTCAGCAATCTGACTCCGGTACATAGCGGCAAAATCATTCGACACCACATACTGCAAAGCCGGGTGGTGCGGCTGACACGACTGGATGATGACCTTTCCCGGAATCTCTTTCCTCCCCGCACGCCCGCTCACCTGTGCCAACAACTGAAAAGCCCGTTCAAAAGAGCGGAAATCCGGGTACGAAAGCAAGGCGTCGGCATTGAGAATGCCCACAACACTTACGCTGTCAAAGTCAAGCCCTTTGGTTACCATCTGCGTACCTACTAAAATGTCGGTCTTGTGCTGCTCGAAGTCGGAGATGATTTGCTGATAGGCATTCTTCGAACGGGTGGTGTCCAAGTCCATACGTGCAATGACGGCATTAGGGAATATTTCGGCAAGGGTGTCTTCCACTTTTTCAGTGCCGAACCCTTTCATCTCGATGTCGGTGCTATGGCAGGCGGGACATTCTTGCGGCACCGCGATGGCATAGCCGCAATAGTGGCATTTGAGCAGGTTTGTTTTCTTGTGATAGGTCAGCGTCACATCACAATAGCGGCAAGTAGGCATCGTTTGGCAACTGTTGCAAATCATCCTGACGGCATAGCCGCGCCGGTTCTGGAACAAGATCACTTGCTCTTTCTTTTCCAATGCTTCCGCAATCTGCCCGATGAGGTAGTCCGAGAACACCCCTTGCATTTTGCGTTGTTTCCGCGCCTCAATCATATTGACGACCCAGATTTCGGGCAGGGTGCTCTGTGCATAACGCTGCATCAGTTCCACAAGCCCATACTTTTGCTGTTGCACATTGTAATAGCTTTCAAGCGAGGGGGTGGCAGTCCCCAACAAGGTATGCGCGCTATGGATACCTGCCAGCACTATGGCCGCATCGCGGGCATGGTAACGCGGCGCAGGGTCTTGCTGTTTGTAGGAGGAGTCATGCTCCTCATCTACTATGATGAGTCCTAAATTATTGTACGGAAGCAGCAATGCCGAACGTGCGCCTGCGACAAGCTGGTATTTGGACCCTGATTCCGGCAAAGCGTCCTGCTTCAACACACGAGCCCATATCTCTGCACGCTCATATTCGTTGAAGCGCGAATGATATACGCCTGCGCGGTCGCCGAAATATTTGCGCAACCGGTTCACAATTTGAGAGGTGAGGGCAATTTCGGGCAGCAGATAGAGCACCTGCTTGCCTTGTTTCAGCACCTCATCAATAAGCTTGATGTATATTTCTGTCTTTCCACTGCCGGTAATGCCGTGCAGCAACACTACAGGATGCCGCCCGAATTGCTCGTGTATTTGGACAAATGCCTTTTCTTGCACTTCTGACAAACAGATGCTCTCCGCTTCTTCCTGCGAGGAGAAATCCACCAGACGCGAAACGGTCACCTCTTCCGCTTTCAGGATTTCTTTTTTCAGGAGTGTCTGGAGCCGTGCAGCAGTGACGGCAGTATTTTTCAGCAACGCTTCCTTGGGCACGGCGGCCGAATAGTCGTATCCGTTGCCGCGGTTTGTCAGCATCAGGAAAGCCAACAGGCAGTCGGCCTGCGGCGCAGTGCGTGCGGAAGCGTTAAGCCGGTCAAGCAGAGACATAAAGGCTCTCTCCTCGGCATAGAGTGGCGACAGCCTGATGACCGTCTCTTTCTTTGGTCTGTAAGGATTGCGGACCTCCTCGTCGGTGATGACAACCCTCTTCTCTACCAAAGATTTAACCATCGGAATGATCTTGCTCACCCTGACAGTTTTGCTTATCTCGTCAATGGTCATCGTATCGCGTAACGAAAGCGCTTCCGCTATGCGCAGTTCGTACTCGTTGAGTGCCGTAACGTCACCGCTGAAATCGGGGTGTAGCCGCAATCTGGATTCTGAAGCCAATTTGAGCGACGAGGGGAGCGCCGCCGCCATGACCTCGCCGAGGGTACACATATAGTAACCGGCCATCCATTGCCACAGCCTGAACTGCGGCTTGGAGATGACCGGCACATCATCCACAACATCCATTATGTATTTGGTCGCCACCTGCTTGGGGCTTTCGGTGTGTATGCGCACCACAATGGCGGAGTATAGGCGGCTTCGCCCGAACGGCACAATCACCCGCATACCGAAAGTCAAGGGGCGCTCAAAGTTATGCGGCACCCGGTAAGTAAAAAGCGACGGCAATGGCAATGGCAACAACACATCTACAAAACGGGTAACCCATCCGTCTTCTCCCTCATGGAGTGCCCGGCCTGCAAGTCCCGGCGTTTTTCTGTAACGTTCGTCTTGGTCAGAACTGTTCATCTTGCTGTGATGTTTTAGACATCGATGCGGCAGAACTTAATGCCGGGTGACCTCTTGATATTTTATGTTGAGCAGATCCTGCTCGGTAGAGACCTTGTCGATGATTTTTTTCAGCATCGTGTCCAGTTCCCCACCCTCCGTATAGACGGTAGGGGCAATATAGTCTGACCTGTTCTGCTCAATCAGGTTGAGGCATACATTCTTGGCCGTAGGGCTTTGCGGGTTATACACGGCAATGGTGGTGCCGCCGTAGAGATTCACCATCTTCATGGCGGGCACGTCAGTCTCCCCGTCACCTATGTAGATGAAATTGGAGAACGGCACAATTCGTTGGTCTTCGGGCATCGACTTGTTGATGAGGGTATTGTCGTAAGAGTTGTAGATGCCCTTGTTGATGCGGAACAGGTATTGTGTTTTGTTGGTGTAATTAACGACCAGTGCGGGCCAGCAGGCGATGCCGTCTTCATCGTATTGGAATCCCGAAGCGAATACGTTTTTGAAATGTTTGTATATGGCGGTGCCTTTAACAAACTCGCGAAGTCCTGAGGAGATGATAAAATGCTCCAGGTGGATATTCCTTTCGGCGGCATAGGCATTGATTCTGTCAAAATAGCCAGTCACGCCGTCAAAGAAAGTTATCTTCTCTCCGTATCGCATGAAAACCTCTTCGCGGATTGGGATGTTTTTTTCTTTGGCTTTGATAAGCATAAGGTGCATATAGGCCGACACCTCGTCCATATCGTTCTTTCTTGCCATCTCGTTGGCCTCTTGCCAGAATTCCCGCTTGTCCATGTTAAGGTCGGGAATAAAGTTGTGTTCCTGCATATTGCCGGGGGCAAGCGTCCCGTCAAAGTCGTAGGCAATGGCCATGTTTCTGTTTTCTGTCATAATGGTAATGCGTAGGGGTTAATAATAGCGTAAAAAAACAGGCAGCCTGTTTTCCGTCAGCCGCCTGTTGTTCTGAAGATTCACGGTGAACGGTGATTAGCGCACCAGTTTCTGGAATGCTTCTGTGTTCTTGTACCGTTTGAACTCGGCATCTTTTTTTGCCGTTTTCTTGTAAGATGCGTCTTTGCTGATGGCGGCTTCGAGATTGCTGTAAACGCCGGCTTCGTCTTTAGTGCGGGCGGCGAGCACGGCTTTCAGGTAGGCGGTCTGTGCATCCACGTTCTTGATGCAGTCAAGGGTGGCTTTTGCAGCGGTATAGTCCTTGTTGAGCAACTGCACCAAGGCGGTATTGTATTCGCACGGCTTGTTTTCCATCATCTGGGCGGCTTTGGCATAGTCACCGTCAAGGATGGCGAACATACCGTTGGCATAGCCTTGGTTTACAGGATAGGTTGTGGCTTTTTGCGAGGCTTCAAAGGCTGTTCTGGCCTCGGAAAGGTTGCCCTGCATAAAGTATGCCATAGCCTGGTTGTTGAGCACAATGCCGTTGTTTGGGGAGATGGCGGCAGCCTTTTTCAAGTTGTTGACGGCCTCGTCTATGTCAGATTGGTTGCCGTTTCTGCTGTATTCGTCCAGTTTCAGGATTCCCAGATTGTTGTATGCGCGCCAGTCGCCCTGCGTGCTTTCGTCGCTGACAAGCGCATTATAGATTTCCGCTTTCTCGCTGTTTCCTGAAACGAGCGTGGCCGCATAGAGGCGTTCGTTTACGGAGAACTCTTTCGGCGTTGACTTCACCTTGCTGACCAGTTCGGCATCGCTGTAGTTGTCGTGTTTCTTGCATACCAACTGGATTTCGGCACGGCGCAACGGCGGCAGGATAACGTCCGCGATCTCGGGATAGATGTCTGTCATCTCCCTGATTTTCTGTTCACGCATATTGTTGTCCGGCTGCGACTTCACGACATTCAGGATTTGGGCTTTCTGTGCCATATTCGATTCCTCGATTGCGGCTTCGAAACCTCCCCAGTCTTCGCCTTTGGCGTTGTCCTCATATTTGAATTCGGGTTTCGGGAGGTCTTTCATTCTCATTTTGTTCTTCCTTGCGTAATCTTTGCGGTATTTGTCAAACTGGCTGTTGAACCATTTTTTGCCCTGCTCGAAACGTCTTTCAGAAAGACCTTGGTTGTTGCTCTCTTCTCCTTCGGGAGATGCCCAGCCTGAAATGACGACTCGGTCGATAATGTTGCCGTTGTACAAATAATCGACAAAAGCCTTGACAGAATCTCCGGCGGCTTTGCTCTTGTTGTACTTGTTGTTCCAGTTCATGTTTGAGCTGTTGAGGTCGAAATAGATGACCGCCGTTTTGCCGGTAAATTCGGGCGAGAACTGGTGCGGGGCATAGATGAACTGTGCGCCCTGTTCGGTATTGTCAGAGAGTGTCGGCTGCAGTCCCACACGTGACGAAGTGTTGGAGATGCCTTCGCCCAGCACTTTCTCCGGATTGAGCGTCGTGGTTTTCTTCTTGAGGCTTGCCGATGCGGGGGCTACGATTTCAGCATCCTCACAGCTGTCTTGGTATTTGAACGTGCCTGTTTTAGTGAACGTGCCGCCTTTCTTCCAGCTGATGACTGTGCCCTCGCCCTTCGCCTTCTCGCCTTTGAGCTTGATTGTCGTGATGGGGGTGCTTTCATTCGACCCGTTCACCTTCATCGTAGGCGACACTGTCACCGTGGCTTTCTTCTTCATATATTTTGGAGGAAAAGTGCCTTTAACCGTATAGGAAACCTCGCCGCCCTTGTTTTCTAAATCGGGGTTGTCAAGAGTAACCGACACTTCCGGATAACGGGTCACCATTTTTCCGAAGCCACATCCGCAGACTGCGGCCGACATCAGAAGAGTAAGCCCTATAACATGAATTCTTCTCATCTCTTTGCTGTTATTTGTTTTTATTTTTAATAATACTATTCATTATATGCACTTTAATGAAATTGCGGCAAAAATAAAAAAAAAGGTCATACCGTAGCGTTAAAAAAACATAACAGTCCTGACATCAACCAACCATCAAGTTTTCGATATCAGGATACTGGTGCTTTGACTCTTTTTTGTGGCGTGTGAGGGCGAACGCCAAAGTGAGCGTGCCGATACGCCCGATGTACATATTGACCACTAAAATCAGTTTTGCGGCCGTGCCCCAGCCGGAGATGCACCCCGACGAAAGCCCGCAGGTGGTAAATGCCGAGGTGGTCTCGAATATCACATTTCCAAACGCAGCATCAGGTTCTACAAGGGTTATTAAAAAACAAGAAACGAAGATGAACGACAACGACATCAGAACGATGGAGAAAGCCCTGTCAACAAGAGAATAAGGTATCGTGCGATGCCGGTATTCAATGTTCTTCTTGCCTTGTATTGTAGTCAGCACCGACTTCACCAGCACGAAAACCGTGGTGGTCTTGACGCCACCGGCGGTAGAGCCGGGAGAACCGCCGATGAAGATGATGAGTGTAATCATCAACAGTGTGGAAACCTTGAATCCGTTGAGGTCAAAAACCATAAAACCTGACGTGCGGCAGGTTACAATCTGCAACAAGGATGCGAAGAACTTGTCAAAGAAAGTCTTTTTTCCTGACAAGGCACCATCTTTTTCGATGAACAGGAACAGCAGTGTGCCAGACAGGATGATGACGGCAGTGGTGACAAGTACAATTTTAGTTTGCGGCATCAGACTCTTCCAACGGTGTTTGTGACGCTCACGGATGTTTCTGACGCTGAAGAAGTCGCGGATAGTCAGGAAGCCGATCCCTCCTAAGAACACCAATATCGCAATGATGACTTGAGGGAAACTGTTGTCGGCGACTCCGAGTTCGAGGAGGCTTCTGTCGGTCAGCGCGAAACCGCTGTTGTTAAAGGAAGATATTGTATAGAAGAGGGAGTAGAACAAATTCTGCGAGTGGTTTTCAAAGAATCCCGTGGTCGTCCAATAGGTATAGAGGAGCGCGACACCCGAAAATTCGATGACGGCCGTAGTGAGAATGATGCTTCGCAACATCGGCACCGACTCTGACAGCACATTTACCGACAGCATGTCACGCACCATATATTGGTAGCGCAGCCCTACAGAGGAGCGGGACAGGAATGTGGTGAAGAACGTTGCGAAAGACAGGATGCTGATGCCGCCCAACTGGATGAGTATCATAATGACTATCTGCCCTTTTACGGTAAAGCACGTGCCCGTGCTGACGGTGGCCAGACCGGTGATGCAACTGGCACTGGTGGCGGTGAACAGCGCATCGGTAAAGGAAATCCCGTTGACCGTCATACGGGGCATGCTCAACAAAACGGTGCCGAAAACGATCAGCAGCAGAAACGAGGCCACCATCAACAACGGCGGGCTAATGTTCATCCGCCCTATCGCACCGCTTGCCTTGGTCAACTCAACCGAAACGATAATCAGGAAATAAACCTGTATGAACAACAAATAATAGTTCTCGAAATTGCGGGCACTGAATATCTTAAGGTCCACATGGAATACAAATACGGTAAGGAACTGCACTATAAGCAGGAATATGATGCACCCCTCGATCCACGATTTTTTCAGAAATTCTTTCCGGTGCAGCGAATAGAACAGAAACACGAAGTACTTCAGCACATAAAAGCATAGACTGGAGTGGATGAACACCCGGATGAAGTTCTTTGCGCCAACGGATATGTAGAACCCGTGATAGCAGACGATACAGATGATGGTGGTGAGGGATATGACCGCACTGGCAATTTCCAGCGCACGTTTCACCTTGTCTTTATAGGTGGCAATGTGCAGCTTGTGCCGGCTGTACGCATACTCGTTGTGCGGCCTGCGGGCGAACATTACAGGTTTATTTTGATGAAATAGTCTATATCATGATCTTTGCCAAAGAGCACAAATACGTCGCCTTCACGAATGACCGTCTTGTTGTCCGGCACGCCAAGAATATGCTGCCGGGTGTCTATTCTGTCAGCCACCAGCTCCTCAAAGTTGCGGCGGATGGTGATGAGGCTGAGTTTATGGTTTTCGCGGAAGTCTATATCGCCGACTGAAAGGCCGATAAGCCGGTTCGGGGTGATGATTTCAGCCACTTTGTAGCCGTCCGGAAGTTGCAGATAGGAGATCATGTTAGGGTTTGTCAACCGCTCGGCGAGCAGTGTGCCCACCTCATCTTCGGGAGACAGAAACTCCGTAATGCCCATCTTTTCCAGAATGGTGCGTTGGCTTTTGCCCATCACACGGCAAATGATGCGTTTTACGCCTAAGTCGAGCAGGTTTGCGGTGCAAAGCAAGCGGCCGATAAAGTCGTTGCCGATGGCCACGATGACAACATCGAAGTTCTGGATGTTTTCGTTGTAAAGCGCTCGCTGGTTGGTGGCATCGACACAAACGGCATACGCCACGTCTTCGGAGATGTCTTGGATGACATTGATGTCAGAATCAACAACTAACACTTCGTGTCCTCTCTCCGAAAGGGCAAGACTGATGGCTTGTCCAAAATGCCCCGCCCCGATGACTGCGAATTTTTCTTGAGCCATACCTTAATTTTTTTAAAAGCCGGCAAAAATACAAAAAATAGGTACTGCTGGTTTTCAAGTTAAATTCACCCTCACGGCTGCCGCACGAAACAGAGTTTAGAACTTAGAATTTAGAGTTTAGAGGCGTTACGCGTCATTCCATCTTTCATCTTAAGTCTCACGTCAGCCCTGGGCTTGTGCGTGGGACGAAAAAAGTCTTAATTCCTCGCCGGCCTCGTGCGCCGGACAAAAAGCGTCTCACGTCCTGCTTTCCTTTCCACGATATGGAGCCTCGAAGAGGCTCCATTGTCTCAGGGCAAGGCCTTCACCGACGGCTTCGATGCCGGTCTGCACCAAAAACAGACAAGAGCATGCCGACTTCTGTTATTTCAGATTCTCAATGGCCTGTTTTATACGGCGGCAAGCCTCTTTGAGTTTGTCCTCCGAGGTGGCGTAAGAGAGACGGATGCAGTCGTCGTCGCCAAAAGCGCTGCCTTGCACCGTAGAGACTTCGGCATCAAGCAGAATATAGAATGCCAAGTCTTTGGAATCCTCAATGACGGTTTTTCCATACTCTTTGGCAAACTGGGAATCGGCGGGCACATTTTTACCGAAAATGCTCTTGACCTTCGGGAAGAAATAGAATGCGCCGTCGGGCATGCAGACCTCAAAACCCGGGATTTCTTTAAGCAAGCCAAATACAAGGTCGCGTCTCTTCTTGAACGTTTCGCGCATTGTGGTAATCGCTTCCGACTGTTTGGGGTCGATCTGCATGGCGCGCAGGGCGGCACGCTGTGAGATGGAACCTGTGGCCGACGTGATCTGTCCTTGCATCTTGCCGCAAGCCTTGGCAATCTCGAGCGGTGCGCCGATGAAACCGATACGCCAGCCCGTCATGGCATAACCCTTGGATACTCCGTTGACGGTTACCACCTGGTCTTTGATGAAATCGAACTGGGCAATGCTCTCATGACCGCCTATAAAGTTGATGTGCTCGTATATTTCGTCTGAAAGGATGACCATCTGTGGATGTTTCTTCACCACTTCTGCAATGGCACGCAACTCCTCTTTGGAGTAAATCATTCCCGTTGGGTTGGACGGGCTGCTGAAAATCATCATTTTTGTGTTTGGCGTGATGGCGGCTTCCAGTTGGGCGGCCGTTATCTTGAAACTGTTTTCGATCTTGGCCTGCAAAAAGACACATTTTGCGCCGGCCATCTCCGCAATGGCCTTGTAAGAAACCCAGTAAGGCGTGGGAATAATCATCTCTTCGCCGGGGTTCACCAATGACATCACCACCTGATAGATGGCTTGCTTTCCGCCCGTGGACACGACAATCTGGCCGGGCGCATAGTCGAGACCGTTGTCTCTTCTGAACTTCTCACTTACCGCCTTCAACAGGTCTGCATAGCCGGGGACTGGAGGATAATGCGTGAAATTGTCGTCGATCGATTGTTTGGCGAACTCCTTGATGCAGTCAGGAGTGTTGAAGTCGGGTTCTCCGATACTCAGGCTAATCACATCTTTGCCATGATCTTTCATCTCACGGGCCAATGCAGTCATAGCCAAAGTCTCAGATGCTGCCATTTCCGTAACTCTCTTTGAAAGTCTTTCCATAATTATATTGTAGTTTTTTTATTATAATAATTGTATTTATCTGTACGTCAAGTTTTTGAAAAAACTTTTTGATTTCTAACGCCGCGGCAAAGGTAGGAAAAATAGTGTCACAGAATCATCAGGGAAAGAAAAGTGCCATGTCTTGAATAATATCGATACATTTTCGTCAAAAACTTCATTTTTTTTTCTACTCTGCAGGTCGAAATCTACGGCCCTCTTTCTTTTCAAGTCGTATTTTTTATTATATATTATTGATTGACAACAGATTAAAAAAACCAATAAAAAAAATATCCTGTCAGTACAACAAAGACAAAATAATTATAATTTTGCCACGGTTTAAATAGATAAAAAAATACCGAATGAAGGCGCGGATAGACAAGTCACTGGTAGTATTGAAATCGACATTGAGCCGGCTTCCATTGTATTACAGCATTTTATGCAAACTTCGGCATGATGGGGAAGCCAACGTGTCGGCATCTGTCATTGCAAAGAAACTGAACCTCAACCAAGTGTTGGTGCGCAAGGACTTGTCGAGTGTCAGCAGCGAGGCCGGCACGCCACGTGTCGGGTTCAAGGTTGAGCGCCTCTACGAGGACATCAGCAACTTTTTGGGATACCGCAACGTGGAAGAGGCCGTGCTGGTCGGGGTGGGAAGTCTTGGGCATACACTACTTTCATATAGCGGTTTCCAGAACTTCGGGCTCTCCATTGTAGCAGGTTTCGACAACGACGAGAACCTAAACGGCATCAAGGTCAATGGCAAACCTATTTTGCCTATGGAAAAAATGGCAAACCTCGTGCGGCGCATGAAAATCAGGATAGCCATCATCGCGGTGCCTCAAGACCAGGCGCAGATGGTGTGCGACCAATTGGTGCGCGCCGGCATTCAGGCTATCTGGAACTTTGCCCCTGTCTCGTTAGACGTCACACCCGACATTCTTGTGAAGAACGAGAACCTGGCCGCCTCGCTTGCGCTGCTTTCGCACAAATTGAGCCAGAAAATGAAAAAAACAGAGAAACAGCAAAACTGGACACTATAAACATAAAATAAACCCTTAAGCATAAAAAAAATGAAAAGATTCACATTGCCGAGAGATTTGTACCATGGTGAAAATGCGCTCCAAGCGCTGAAGACCTTTACCGGAAAACGTGCCGTGGTCTGCGTTGGCGGCGGAAGCATGAAACGTTTCGGGTTTCTTGACAAAGCCGTCTCTTACCTTCAGGAAGCCGGTATGGAAGTCCGACTCATCGAAGGCATTGAGCCGGATCCTTCCGTTCAAACCGTCATGAAAGGGGCCGCAGTAATGCAGGAGTTCCAACCCGACTGGATTGTGGCCATCGGCGGCGGCTCCCCTATCGATGCAGCCAAAGCCATGTGGATAAAATACGAATATCCTGACACCACCTTTGAAGATATGTGCAAAGTGTTCGGACTGCCGAAACTGAGAACCAAAGCCAAATTCTGCGCCGTCTCTTCCACGTCAGGCACCGCTACCGAGGTGACCGCTTTTTCCATCATCACCGACTACGAGAAAGGCATCAAATTCCCGATAGCCGATTTTGAGATCACGCCCGACGTGGCCATAGTTGACCCCGCGCTGGCCCAGACTATGCCCCAAAAACTGGTCGCCCACACGGGCATGGATGCCATGACACACGCCATCGAGGCCTATGTGTCCACCGCAAACTGCGACTATACCGACCCCTTGGCGCTCTATGCCATCAAAATGATACAACGCGACCTCATCAACTCCTACAAAGGCGACACGGAGGCTCGCAACGAGATGCACAACGCACAATGTCTGGCCGGCATGGCTTTCTCCAATGCGCTGCTCGGCATCGTTCACTCTATGGCACATAAGACCGGCGCCGCCTTTGCCGACTTTGGAGCTCACATCATCCATGGCGCCGCCAACGCCATGTATCTGCCTAAAGTAATCGCTTTCAACGCTAAAGACCCTGTCGCGCTGAAACGTTACGGCATCATTGCCGACGAGATGAAACTCGGCGGAAACACCGATGAGGAAAAGGTTCGCCTGCTCATCGCCGAACTACGGAAGATGAACGATGAACTCAACATTCCCCAATGCATCCAAAACTATGGCGCCGACTCCTATCCCTGCGAGTATGGCTTCGTCCCCGAGAATGTCTTTCTCGAAAGACTTCCCGAAATAGCCGGAAACGCTATTGCCGACGCCTGCACGGGCTCCAACCCCAGAATACCGTCTCAAAACGAGATGGAAGAGCTGCTGAAATGCTGCTACTATGACTCGGATGTTACTTTCTAAATACTATATTATTTGACAATTAGCGTCAATGGCTGCGGGCATCCCCTGTTTACAACTTGTTTTCTCACATTGCTCATAATGACTATAGCCTGCGGCCATTGACCTTTTTGATTGAATTGCAATTAATCAACAACATAAAAACATAACAACAGCAACAATCTATGAATATTAAAGTTTGCGTCGGCAGTTCCTGCCATCTGAAAGGCTCTTACGAAGTCATTGAAGTCTTCAAGGAAATCATAAAGAAATACGATGTTGAAGACCTTGTCGAATTGCAGGCAAGTTTCTGCCTCGGACATTGCGCCACGGGCGTAACCGTAAAAGCCGACGGCTGGGACAAGCCGACCGTAGAAAAACTGGGTGCAGACGAGTTGTTATTACACAACGTGAACAAGGACAATGCGGAAGAACTGTTCGCAAAACAGATCTATCCGATGCTTAACCTCTAACGGCCCCGTTTTATGACAAATTTTTTGGAATTGCGAAACGCCCGGTGCAAGGATTGCTACCGGTGCTTACGGGAATGCCCCGTTAAAGCCATCAGATTCAAGGGACATCAGGCAGAGATTATTGAAGACCGCTGCATTCTGTGCGGCCACTGCACGCTGATCTGTCCACAGAACGCTAAAGTCGTACACAGCGAACTCGACAATGTCAAGGCACTGCTCAACAATACAGACAAGGTTATTGCCAGTGTCGCCCCCTCGTATATCTCCAGTTTTGGCCTCAAAGATTTTTCAGTTATGAAACTGGCGTTGGCCAAAGTCGGGTTCTATGATGCCGAAGAAACGGCCGTAGGCGCTCAACTTGTGACGGAAGAGTATGCTAAACTGCTGAGAACCGGCGAGTTTGAGAACTTCATCACCTCCGCCTGCCCTGCAACCTGCCGTATGATCCAGGAATACTACCCCAAGGCACTCAAATATCTTGCCCCGGTGGACTCTCCAATGGTAGCACACGCCAAAATCCTCAAGAAACAATACCCCGAAGCCAAGGTTGTCTTCATCGGACCTTGCATTGCCAAAAAACGCGAAGCCGAAGAGAGCGAAATCATCGAGAATGTGCTCACTTTTGAGGACTTGGACCTGCTGTTTGAGGAGAAGAACATCAAACTGGACGAAATCACCCACGTTGCCATCGGGGGCAAGAAAGACGAGGCACCGAATACTGCAAAAGAATACCCTATCAACCAAGGGATTATCAACTCTTTCAAGGAACTTCCGACCGGCTATGAATACATTGCCATCGACGGTCCGAAAAAATGCGTGGAGGCCTTGAGCAACATCGAGTACCTGTCGCACGTATTTCTGGAAATCAACCTCTGTGTGGACGGCTGCGTGAGCGGTCCTTGTTCTTTGGCAAAAGAGGGCGGCTGCGTGAGAGCCACTGCAGAGATCAGAGAGTATGTGAAGAGAGAACGCGAAAAAGGCAGTTCCATCGCTCCGGCCGCACTTCCCGAGGTCAGCCTCACTGCCGCACACCAGCGCATACGTAGCCACAGCCTGCCGGCCAGCGAACGCGACATAGAAGCCATCCTCCACAAGACCGGCAAGATGAAACCCGAGGATGAACTGAACTGCGGTGCGTGCGGCTACGCAACCTGCCGCGAAAAGGCCTGGGCCGTCTATAACGGCTACGCCGACATCGAAATCTGCCTGCCCTATATGCGCCAACGCGCCGAGTCGCTCTCCTACGAGATTATCCAAAACAGCCCCGAAGGCATCATCGTGCTCGACTCCGACATGAACATTGTGGACCTCAACAGCAAAGGACGCGAACTGCTCGGCATCGATGACCCTAACGCCAAAGGACGTCCCGCCATCGATTTCTTCAATCCGCTTGATTTCTGCAACGCCTACAACAAGAAATGCCACATAGACTGCGAGCAGATGTATGTCCACTCTTCCGGCAAATATGTCAACCTCTCCATCAACTACCTCCAAGGTCAAAATGTGCTGTTCGGCATCATGAAAGACATTACCGAAGATGTCAACTACGAGGACCAGATCAAGAAAGTGAAGATGGAAACCTTGTCCACAACGGACGAAGTCATCAAGAAACAGATGCGTGTGGCACAGGAGATCGCTTCCCTCTTGGGCGAAACTACCGCCGAGACGAAAGTGGCTCTGCTTAAGCTGAAAAAAACGTTAACCGACGAAAAACCGGCGCAATAATGGAACTTTGTCTTGAATATGGCTGTACCTCGCTGAACCATTACGGGGAGGAACTGTGCGGCGACAATGTGGCCCGCAGCGTCAACGGCAACTATACCACGTTGGTGCTGGCCGACGGGCTCGGCAGCGGGGTGAAAGCAAACATCCTCTCTACCCTCACTTCCAAGATTCTGTGTACCATGGCCTCCAACGACATCGATATGTACGAATGCGTGGAGACGATTATACAAACCCTTCCCGTGTGCAAGGAGCGCGGCGTGGCCTACTCCACCTTTTCCGTCATCCATGTCAACACGGAAGGAAAAGGATTCCTGTTCGAGTTCGACAACCCACAGGCCATCTATTACCACAACGGCAAGTGCTGCGACTTTGAACGCACCGAACTCTCCATCTGCGACAAACAAGTGTTCCGCTCCGAACTGGAACTCGAAGAAAACGATATTGTAATCGTGATGTCTGACGGCACCATCCATGCCGGCGTCGGCATGATTCTCAACTTCGGTTGGGAACGCCCGCAGATTATGGAACATCTCGACACGAATGTCACTTCCGACATGTCGGCACGGGCAGTGGCCTGCCTTCTTGCATCGGCCTGCAACGACCTTTACCTCGACAAGCCCGGCGATGACACGACGGTAGCCGCCGTGAAAATCCGAAAAAGACAAGATGTCCATATCATGGTAGGCCCTCCCGTGGACAAAAACAAAGACGACTTCTATGTGGGCCGTTTTATGGAGGGAGACTCCCTGAAAATCGTATGCGGCGGCACCAGCTCGCAAATCGTGGCCCGCTATCTGAAAACGGATCTCAAAACCAGCTTCGATTTTCCAGACAAGGACGTGCCGCCCATCGGATATATCAAGGGGGTTGACTTGACCACCGAAGGCGTACTTACCCTCCGCCGGCTGCTCGAACTCTCGGAAAAATACCTGTCTATACAAGACCTCACACCCAAAGTGTTCACAAAAAAAGACGGAGCCTCCTTGCTGGCCGAATTCCTCTTTGAGAAAGGCACCCACATCACGTTCTTTGTCGGACAGAGTGTAAATGCCGCACACCAAGGTCTTCCTATCGATACCACGATGAAACTGAAACTTGTAGAGAAACTGGCCCACAACCTCCAAATTATGGGCAAAGTGGTGGAACTTAATTATGATTGATTCGATTTTTAATCTTTATAATAATGGACAACACAACAAGAATTTTTGACACTAACGTTCAACTCGTCAAATACAGAGTTCTCAAAGAGGTCATCAGAAGAGCATACGAGGGAGGGCTTGAGAACGCCTATATGGAGATACCGAAACTGATCAGTCCGGGACCGAAACCCGAAACCCGATGTTGTATCTATAAAGAACGCGCCATCATCCAAGACCGCATTCAAGTGGCTATGGGCGGCGACAAGGAGAACCCCAATGTCATAGAGGTCATTGACAGCGCCTGCGACGAATGTCCCATCGACGGCATCTATGTAACCCCGGCCTGCCGCGGATGCCTGGTACACAACTGCAAAGAGGTTTGTCCGAAAGATGCCATCACTATCGTCAACCATAAGGCTGTGGTGGACAATGAGAAGTGCATAGAATGCGGCAAATGTACCAAAGCCTGCCCCTATACCGCCATCATCCTCCAACACCGCCCCTGTATGGTCAGCTGCAAGGTGAAAGCCATCTCTATGGACGAGAACCGCAAGGCGAAAATAGACAACAGCAAGTGCATATCATGCGGTGCCTGTGTTTACAAATGCCCGTTCGGCGCCATTTCAGACAAGTCGCTCGTTCTCGACATCGTGGACATCCTGAAAAAGTCAGAGAACAACACCAAATACAGAGTCTATGCCGTCATTGCCCCGGCTATCGTTAGCCAATGCCGTTTCGGCAGAGTGACACAAGTTGTTACCGCCATCCGGAAATTAGGTTTCCATCAAGTGGTAGAGGCCGCCCTCGGCGCAGACATCACCCTCTACCATGAGGTCAAGGAGTGGAGCGAAAAGAAAATGCTGACCACCTCGTGTTGCCCTTCGTTTGTGGCTTTCATTGAAAAGAACTTTCCTACCCTGAAACAATACGTTTCCTCTTCGGTTTCGCCTATGGTTCAGACCGCCCGGCTCATCAAACACTCTGACCCTACCGCAAAGGTCGTGTTCATCGGGCCCTGCAGTTCCAAGAAAATGGAATACCGGCTTCCGAAGACCGACGGTATGGTTGACAGTGTGATGTCTTTTGAAGAGTTGCAGGCCTTTATGGATGCCCGCGGCATCGACACGGCCGCACAAGAAGACACCGAACTGAACAACGCCTCTTTTTATGGCCGCATCTTCGCAAAGTCCGGCGGCATTACGCAAGGTGTAACGGACGTGGCCAAAGACATGGGCATCGACGGCCTGAAACCTGTTGTCATGAACGGCATTGAAGAGTGCAAACTCAACCTGCTCAAACTCAAGGTGGGCAAAGCTGCCGAAAACTTCTTCGAGGGTATGGCCTGCGACGGCGGCTGCCTCAACGGACCGCTTTGCATTACCCATAGTCCCAGAAATGTGGTGGATGTGGAAAAATACGGCAACGAAGCCAAGGAACGCACCATCTACAACTCCGTAAGGCTGTATGACCTGAACAAGGAGAATGACAAAAAACAAGAATAACAATGCAAGACAACAACTATCAACAACATATAATTATTTTCGGAGCACCCGGCGCCGGAAAGGGAACCCATGCCGACCTGATGGCCAAACGATATGACATGGTACATCTTTCTACGGGAGACCTGCTGCGCAAGGAGGTTGCAGAACAAACCCCACTCGGACAGTTTGTACAAAAAGAACTGGACCAAGGGAATCTTGTTGCTGATGAAATCGTGATTGAAATGGTAGAAAAGGCCATCACCGGCACAGACCGCAACTGTATTCTCGACGGTTTTCCGAGAACGGTGGCACAAGCCAAAGCCCTCGATGAAATGATGAGACGCACAGGACAGCATATCCGCTGCGTGCTCTCTATCGAGGTGCCGCGCGAGGAACTCATTCTCCGTCTCGAACAACGTTCGCTGATTTCGCACCGCTCTGATGACAACGAGGCGACAATCCTGCACCGCCTCATCGAATACGAAACAAAAAGCAAAAACGTCATCGATTACTACAAGGCCGACGGACGACTGGTGCCTGTTGACGCTTCAGACTCTATAGAAAACACTCAGAAAAATATCCGCAATGCCTTGTCTCTGTTGTAAAGAATAAAACAACGTTTATAAATCGACAAAAAGCAAATGCTATGTTTACTGTTGTAAAGAAAATTGAGTTCAAAGGTGATACCTATCAGATGGATATCACGGCATCCCGTCTGGCCCAATCCGCCCTGCCGGGGCAGTTCCTGATTGTCAAGTCGACCCCTAATGCCGAACGCATTCCGCTGACCATTGCCGATTATGACAGAACGAAAGGTACCGTTACGATTGTCTTCAAAGCCGTCGGAGAGTCAACACGCAAAATAGCCCGGTTCAACACCGGCGATTCTTTCTGCGACGTTGCCGGTCCTCTTGGCAACCCTTCTGAACTGGTGAAGATGTCAGACGAAGAGTTGCGCCAGCACCGCATGGTCTTCATTGGCGGCGGCGTGGGCATCGCCCCCATCTATCCGCAAGTGAAATGGCTGCACGGCCACGGCGTCACTGCCGACTGCATCATAGGATCCCGCACCAAAGAACTGCTCATTTTCGAAAAAGAACTCCGAAGCGTCAGCAACCTGTATGTCACCAGCGATGACGGCTCCGTGGGGCGCAAGGGCGTGGTTACAGACGTGCTGCGCGATCTCGTGGCCCAAGGTCACCACTATGATACCATGGTGGCTATCGGTCCTATGATTATGATGAAATTTGCAACCCTCACCGCCACAGAACTTGGCATCAGGAGCATCGTCTCCCTCAACTCCATAATGGTAGATGGCACCGGCATGTGCGGCGCATGCCGCGTGTCTGTAGCCGGAAAAACCAAGTTCACCTGCGTAGACGGCCCCGAATTCATCGGTACAGACATTGACTTTGACGAGGCCATGAAACGGCAGGCCATGTACCAACATGTTGAGACCCGCAAACAACTCGAACAAGCCGAAATAGAAGAGGGGCACCAATGCTTTATCGGAGGAATCAGCGAGGAGACATTCGACAAGCACCACAGAGTACCGGTACTCGAACAGAAACCTGAAGTCAGAGCCAAGAATTTTGAGGAGGTGTGCTTGGGCTACAATGCCGAAGAAGCCATGAGAGAGGCCCAACGCTGCCTTAACTGCAAAGACCCGCAATGCGTGAAAAGCTGCCCCGTGAATGTCCGAATCCCGGCTTTTATTCGTGAAATCAAACAAGGGAACTTTGAAGAAGCCGCCCGCATCATAAGTCTGGATTCTGCCCTTCCGGCAGTTTGCGGCCGTGTTTGTCCGCAAGAGTCCCAGTGCGAAGGCAGTTGCGTGATGGGAAAGAAGTTCGATTCCGTCGCTATCGGCAAACTGGAACGCTTTGTAGGCGACTGGGGTATCGCACATGACATCACCTTTGAACACAAGGTGGCCAAAAACGGGCACAAGGTGGCCATCATCGGGAGCGGTCCTTCAGGACTTACCTGCGCCAAGGATTTGCTGGCAAAAGGCTACGATGTAACGATATTTGAAGCTCTCCATGAGTTCGGCGGCGTGCTGGTATATGGCATCCCCTCTTTTAGGCTTCCCAAGGATACGGTAGTAAAGAAAGAGGTAGAGAGTGTGCAGCGTTTGGGTGCGCGTTTTGAGAAAGATGTAGTAGTCGGCCGCACGATGTCTATCGATGACCTGCTCAACAAAGAGGGTTTTGATGCTGTCTTCATTGGCACCGGAGCCGGTTTCCCGCGTTTCATGAACATTCCGGGAGAAAACAGCTGCGGCGTAGTCTCTGCCAACGAGTTTTTGACCCGCAACAACCTGCTGTTTTCTTACAAGAAAGGCTACGACACGCCTAACTATATTGGCAAGCGGGTTGCAGTAGTTGGCGGCGGCAATGTGGCCATGGATGCAGCCCGTACCGCATTGCGTTTGGGTGCGGACGTGCATATTGTCTATCGCCGTTCCGAAAAAGAGTTGCCTGCCAGAGCCGAGGAGGTTCACCACGCCAAAGAGGAAGGCATCGTCTTCAATCTTTTGTGCAACCCCGTCCGGGTACTTGCAGATGAAAACGGATGGGTCAAAGGCCTTGAATGTGTCAGAATGGAACTCGGCGAACCCGACGCCTCGGGCAGAAGAAGTCCTGTAGCCGTAGAAGGTTCTGATTTTGTGATAGATGCCGATATGGTCATTATGGCACTGGGTACATCGCCCAATCCGCTGATACGAAGCACTACTCCACACCTTGACACCGACCGCAAAGGCTGCATCACGACCGACGAGAACGGGCAAACCTCTCGCAAGGGAGTATTTGCCGGCGGCGATGCCGTGAGCGGTGCAGCTACCGTCATCTTGGCAATGGGGGCGGGCAAAAAGGCCGCTCAAGCCATCGACGAGATGCTGTCAAAAGCGGAATGATGCACACACTATGTTGTTATATTTTTCCCAAGACACCTTCCAATATCCAAAAGTGCAGACTTCACTATCATGAAGTCTGCACTTTTTCCGTAAGCCCCGGCAATCCGAAGCCTTATTACTTTGCTTCTATATTGCTGCCGCAGTCATTGACAATCATTTTGTACCACTCGTCGCGGTAACGCGGCTGGTCCGGAAATTCACACTGCGGAACCGTCGTGCCCGTAACCTTGAATTTGCCGTTCTCTTCTTTCTTGACGTTACCGTCGTTGTATTTGACTAAAAGGTAAATGAAGAGGTCATTCCACTCTTTGCAGACATTGCGCGAAGCCTGGGCCGAGTATGCGTTGAGTTCTTGGCGGGCTTTCTCCGGTTGGCTGTTGCAGAGTGTCTTCATCCGGTCTGTCATATCATCGATGTCTTTCAGGAATTTGGTTTCCCAGTAAGTCTGTTTTTCGTTCACATGCTTAATCATGTCACAATAACGGGAATAGACAAAGTTGCTGACTTTAGTAAAAGTCCAGAAGGCAGCGGTGTTAGAGTATTCCGTCATAGAGCCGTTTCCCTCGGCAAATTCCATCGGGATACGGTCAATGCCGCAAAACATCGGGACATAGCATGACGATGCAGCATCGTCAACACCGAACCAGAAAATACCGCCAAACCAGTCGGGCAGCCAACTGCGGCATTGAGCCACAAAGGAGAACCCTGTCTGTTGCGTAGCGGTAGCCCTTTCGTGCAGGTATTCTTTGCCGTTCAGTTCCCAGTTCATAGGACGCCAGCGGTAGGGGCATTTGAAAGGTCCTGCGCCCAGGTCGTTGGTCATGTCCATCGTTGTCCCTTCGTAATGGTCGCGCATAGCGGCCATCATAAAGCGGGCATCGATCTTGCTCTTGTCGGCGGGCTTCACCCACAACGGGAAGCGGTGTGAGAGGTTGTCGCCACGGGCATAATCTTCATACTGTGCCATTTCAGAAGGGTTACAACGATTGAAGAAAGCCCAGACACGAGCTTCGCAGCCGCGGGCACCGCCAAAAGTAATGGGATTGTAGGCATCGCAGAAACTGAATTTGGCATCGGGTGCATCTTTCGGATAAAGTCCTTTCAGTTTGGCAAACGATACGACATCGTAGGCATAGACGGTTTCTACCGTGGGCAAGAAAATCTTGTTCAGTTCCTTGCTGGTGATGGAAGTCTTGCCGTCCCGCAGCGGGAATGTCGTAATACGCGACTGGTTGGCGTGTCCGCTGACATAGCCGTCAGGGATGCGGCGGGCCACCCACACGGCGCCGTTGCTCCAGCCTTTCACGATTTTGCCTTTTGCATCAACCATCTTCTCGCCTTTGCCGATGAGGTCCATAACCCAAGCCTCGTTAGGGTCAATGATGGAAAATGACTCGCCCTCGCTGGCATAGCCGTATGTGTCAAGCAATTCTGCCATCACCTTGATGGCTTCACGGGCGTTCTTGGCACGCTGCAGCGTAATGTAAATCAGGGAACCGTAGTCGATGAGACCCTGTCCGTGCATCAATTCCTCAATGCCGCCGTAGGTAGTCTCGCCAATGGCTAACTGCCATTCGTTCATATTGCCCACAACAGAGTAAGTGTGAGACACTTGGGGAATTTGCCCAAGCAATTTTCCCGTATCCCATTCCACAATGTCCATCATGGCACCGGCAGGATAATCCTTGGCAGGGCGGTAATAGAGTTCGCCGTACAGGGTATGCGAGTCGGCGGCGTAGGTCAAGAAGCATGAGCCGTCTTTGCTGGCTCCTTTCGTGACGATGAAATTAGTGCATGCCAATGCAGCCTCTGCGGCCACAAGGCAGCACAATACAGATAGTAAAAATGCTTTTTTCATATAATTGTTTAATTGTTTATTTTTGATGCGTTTATCGTTTTTTCCTGGGGGTTTTGAATGGCTCATTGCCGAAAGAGTAGGAGATGCCGGCCATTACATTGATGCCGAAATTGTTGAACGCATAATATTTTGAGGCATACTGGCAACCTATGTTGTTTACGGCAGCCCATGCGGTGAACTGCTTGGTTATAAGGTATTCGAACCCGACACCGAAGTTGAGTATCGGTTTAACTTCTCTTTTGCCGTCTTCGTTTTTCCTAAGGTCGTTCTCGGCACGATACGAGGCTATGTAAGTGTCCCCGTTCTCGTCGGTGGAGGTCTGCGGCACAAGTGCCCACCGGCCAAAGCCGACTTGCGCATTCAAGTCGAATACGAATTTTTGATTGAATATGTAGCGGCCGTCGAAGCCGATTGTCCACGAGGGTTTATACCATGCGTGTTCCGGATGCTCCGTGCCGTTGTTGAAATAATAGCCGTTGTAACTCGCATTGAGGTTCAAAAGCAAGTGGTCAACCGTCTCCCAATTCAAGTTGGCGCAGACATTCAGCACGCTTGCCTTTTCAGCGTAAGTGACATCAAACTGGTTTTTCAACAGGCTGTTGGTGTCAAGTACAAAGAACGGAAGGTCTCGTACATACGAATAACGGGCCGAGATGTGGTAATTCAGCTTCTTGACGATGTTGCCCTTGATGCCGCCGTATATGCTTACCTGAGTTTTGGTGAAGCGTAGGCTGTCAAGGTTCGGTTTTACGTAAGGGTTCTCGTAGAGGAGGTCCTGCAGGGAATTGTATTCGGATTTTCCGTCCACGCCAGCATATAGGCTCAACAGTCCGCGTACAAGCCCCAACTGAAGTTCGGCTATGGGATAGACCGGGCATTGGGCTTTGCCGCTCGACACGATGACGGGCACTCCGACACCGGCCAAGATATGGTACTCTTTTATGGTGAAATTCATAGCAGGGCGAAACTCCATCTTAAAAGAATTGTCCGCCCTCCTGACGGTACGGGGATTGTTGACCTCTGTGCCGACAACGATAGAATCGCCCCAAGTGTTGTTGTGATAGTCAAAATTGAAATCCAACTGGTAATGCTGGTATCCTGAAATCTTCAGGAACCGGGTGTCGTATGCTACAAAAGCGCTCACTCCGGCGGTGTGCTCCATATCCTTGTGACGGGTATGGATAAAGTCGTAGTGCAGTCGCACGTCCTCTTTCACCCGCTTGTCTTCCACCGTATAGTTTGAGCGGATGCCGGCGTTGAAGTAAACATGGTGGAAACTGTTGCGGATGCTGTCACGGTAACTTTTTTCGTAATAGGAAGAATCAATGCCCCAGTTTCTGTTGTATCCATAGAGATTTGCCAGTTCGTGGTTATAGCCGACGGAAGAGTAGAAAGTATAGTTTTTGAAATATCTGTTCAAGAAAAGGTGGGTACGGGTGTCGCTCGTCGGGGCGTATGCGTATTGTTTCTGTATTTTTCCGACAGGCTCTGCCCAAGAGGAGAAATGGTGGAAGTTGAGTCCGTACGAGAACTTGCTGTTGCGGGTGTTGTGTACCGACAACTCCGCAAGCGGTGTTATAGGATACCCGAACCCGACTTTGAGATAGTTCCGGTAATAGCGTTCTTGGAACTCGGGGTTGAATTTGCTGACATCGATACGGGTTGGAGAGAAAGTGAGTTCGGGTTTCTGCGGAGAGATGGTGTATTTGAAAACCACTTTTTTGTGGACCGTATCGACGATGTCCGCCTGCCGGTTTATTTTTGAGGCATTGGTAAGTTTGGGCACATAATTGATCAGCAGATGTGCCGAGTCCACACTTTGGGCTCGGAGGGCGGCTGCGCAGGTCATGGCAACTGCCAACAGAACGATGCGGTTCATGTTTCGGGTATGAATTATCTTGGCGTTATTGTTCATTGCTTCGGGCTTGAAAATCAGTTTGAAGATGAGTTGTTTTCCAGTGCGTCTATTGCCGCTATCTTTTCCTGTGCCTCTTTCACAAGGTCATCGCCTTTGTAGTTATCTACGATGCTTTGGTAGGTATGTCGCGCCTGAAAATAGTTGCCGCGTTCCTTGTAAAGGTCGCCATAGAGGATAAAGGTCTTGGCATACCAGTACTCTGAAGAATAGTTGCTGCCCAGAATGGCCTGTATTTTCGTCTCGCAGTCATTCTGGTTCCTGTCAACATTCAGCGCCATATCAGCGAGGTGGAAAGCAGCCTCGGCGCATAGGTCATTGGCGCCGGCGTTGGCAAGTTTTTCATAGCAGTTTTTTGCTGTGGCAAACTCGCCAGTCTCCTTTGCGGAATTGCCCGCGATCAGGAGCGCCTCTTGCAAGAGGTCTGCATCTGTATGCGTGCTGTTCACGATGGTCATGGCGCTGTTGAGCGACTGGCGGTATTTTTTCAGGAAATAGGCGCAGCGCATAGACCCGTTGTTTGCGAACAGCAATTCGTCCTCCTCGGTGGTGCTTTCAAGCAGCTTGCTGAAATAAGCCAACGCTTTTTCGTATTCCTTGTCGTTGTATAGGATTGAGGCGGCCTTGTGAAGGGCTGTCACGTTGTATTCGGTTCGATAGTTTTTGATGATGGCTTCATAGTCGGCAAGGGCTTCCTGGTAATTCTTCTGTCCATATTCGCACTCTGCTTTGAAGAAATGAGCTTTGGCGACGAAAGAGCCGTTAGGGAACTGGCGGAGATAGTCGCCGCATGCCTTGATGGAAGCCTGGCAATCACCCCGGTTGTACTTCGTTTCGGCCGACTTGAAGGCAATCGAGTCTTGTCTGTCTGCGGATATGTTCATGTTCTTGGTGCGCACATAGTCGAAGAACTCTCCGGTAGAGCCTTCTTCGGTATAAATGTTCTCGAGGTTTGCCAAGGCGTCTTTTGCCTCTTGCGAGCCGGGGTAGGTTTCAACCACGTATTTGTAGGTGGAGATGGCCAACTGGCTGTTGTCGCTGTTCAGATATGCCTGGGCCAAACGTGTATGCACCTGACGGACATACTGGCTCTTGGGATGCTTGCGGATAAAGTCTTTGTAGGCTGAAATGGCATGGACGTAGTCGTTCTGTGTATGATAGGTGACGGCCAGGTCATATTCCACGTCGTCGATGTAGGAAGACTTCGGGAAGTTGCTGACAAATTTTTCCAAGGCTTGGATTTTCTTTGTGTTATTCTTCTGGTATCCGTAGCATTTGGAAAGTTGGTACAAAGCATAGTCGGCATTGCCTTCTCCCATCTGCTCGCATTGTCCGTAGTATTTTATAGCAGAACGGAGATCTTGTTGCATAAAGTAGCAATCGGCAAGGCGTGCCGTTGCGTCAGCGCGCATTGCGGGATCTTTGGCTTGGGCGGCGTCAAGGTATTTTTTGAAATATTCGGCGGCATCGCGGTAGCGTTTGATCTTGAGGGCAGCATAGCCAAGAGAGTAATTGGACTCCACGTAAAACTCGTTATTATGGGCATTGGCCGCACGCTGGTATGTCTGCAGCGCGTAATAGGCATCGCGGTACTGTTCGTTACGGTATTGGGTTTCGCCTTTCCAATAGAGTGCGTTGAGGTTGATGTCCTTGTCTGCCGGAGAAGAGAGCGTCTTGACCAACATCTGCAGCGCCTCTCTGTGTTTGCGGTTGTTGATCAGTTCCAGCGAACGGAAATAGGTGCAGCGCTGGTAGGCTTTCAGAATGTCTGGGGTTTTGGTGCTCAACTGCTCTATTGAAGTGATGGCGGCCTGATAGTTCTGGGTTGAAAGGTAGATTTGCGAAAGGTACGAGGAAGCCTCGTTGCTGCGGGTCGAATTCGGATAAGTGTTGATATAGTCTTCCAATGCCTGAATGGCATTGTTGAAAGGGCTCTTTGAAATCTCATACTGCAACTTGGCATAATTGTACAACGCATCTTCTTTCACCTCTTTGTCGAAATCATATTTGGCCGCTTGTCTGAAACTCTGTGAGGCCAAAACCGACTGGTTTGTCTTAAGATAGCAGTCTGCGAGAAGATAATAACTGTTTTGCGTCATCCGGTCGGGATGCTTGTCGTCTATTGATTTTGAAAATAATTCTATTGCTTTGGTATAATTCTGTACCCGGTAATAGGTAAAGCCCGCCGCAAAGAAATCGTTCCGTTCCATCTCTACCTTGTCGGAAACCAGAAGTTTGTCAAAATTGTTGGCGGCCGTCTCATAATCGTTCAGGTTATACTGTGAGAGCGCCACACAGCGCAAAATCTGGAGCTGCCCCACGTCGTTGGCATTCTTCATGGCGGGGGCGGTGGCGAGCACATCCTCATAGCGCCCTTGCTTGAAATAAATCTGCACCAAGAAATTACGTACTTCTGACTTGAATTCGGGCTCCTCTTTCAAAAGCAGGAAATCCTCCAAAGCCGACTCGTACTGCCCGTCCATATAGGCCATATAGGCAAGGTAATAGATAGAACGCAATTGGTAGGGACCTTGCTCGTCACGGGCTTTCATAAAAAGCGACTTGGCCTGGTCATAGTCGCCCGTCATAAAATAGGCGTAACCTTTCTTGAACCGGTATTCAACAATGTTTTCGGGTTGTATTTCATTGACTAACAATTCATCAAATTGAAGAATAGCCTTCTTCCATTGTTTTCGGCTGAAATAGTAACGGCCAAGGTAAAAACGGGCTTCATTCACAAAAGTGTGTACCGGATATCGGTCAATGAAAGCGTGCAGCAGGAAAGCGGCGTCCTGGTTGTCCAGTTTGGCGGCACAAACCCCCATATAGAAAAAAGAGTTCGTCTTCAAGTCCTGCTGGATGTCCTCGGTATTGTCATAGACATATTTGAAATATTGCTGGGCAGATCCGTATTTCTCCTTGTTGAACAAGTCCATAGCCGTTTTGAACTCATAACGGGGCGACTCGAAATTTGCCGTGCGCTGCGCTATGGCCGGTGACAGGCTGCAGAACAAGAAAAGCGTTGCCAGCAGACTTTTTTCCAATGTTTTCATACAAATACTAATTATTTCAATAGATATACAACAAACGAGCAAAGGTAACAAAAAGTATATCTGCTTTTTGTTGTAAAAAATAGAAATGTAAACAGGTCTTTTTTGATAATTGCGGGCAAAAGGACAATCTGTTTTGTGCTATTTTTGCGACCTGAAAAAACTACGGGACATGAACATTATCGGCATCACGGGCACTTTAGGCGCCGGAAAAGGCACCATCGTTGATTATCTGGTAGAGCACTACGGTTACGGACACTATTCGGTACGCAAGTTTCTCATAGACGAGGCACGGCGGCGCAATATGGCGGTAAACCGCGACACATTCGTGACAGTGGCCAACGACCTGCGCAATTCGCACTCTCCCTCTTTCATCGTCGATGAATTGTACCGGCAGGCTGAACAGGCGGGGAAGAACGCCATCATCGAAAGTATCCGGACCCCCGGGGAAGTGCTGTCTCTCAAAAAAAACGGGCATTTCACCCTCTTCGCTATCGATGCAGACCCTACAATTCGCTACCAAAGAATTGTAGGCCGGAATTCCGAAACCGACCACATATCCTATGAGACATTCCTCGAAAACGAACGGCGCGAAATGTCCTCCTCGAACCCGAACCACCAAAACATAGGAAAATGTATGGAAATGGCAGACTATGTCTTTCAGAACAACGGGGACTTCAACGACTTGTACACACAATTGGAGCCGGTTTTATTCAAATTGTCCTGTTCATAAAAAACATAGGGGCAGGAGTCTGCATCCGTATCAATTATTATCTTTGCAAAATTTGAATCGTTATTTTGTGATGAAAAAGACTCTTTTAGCCATCAGCCTTGCTGCCATTGTTGGCTTTTCGGGCTGCGTAACAAAACAGAAATACAATGAATTGCAAAGCCAGTACAAGAAATGCCAGGATGAACTGACCTTTGCGAACTCCGAAAATGTTGACTATGCCAACGCCAAAAAACAGCTTACGTCAAGGGTGGACGCACTCACCAAAGAGACCGAACAGCTGAAAAAAGACACGTTGTCGCTCTCGCGCAAACTGAAACAGTCCGAGCGCGACCTTGCCAAAGCAGCCAAGGATTACGACGACCTGCTCAAGAACTTCGCAGACATGAACGTCAGCAACCAGACCCAAATGAACGACCTGTTGGGCAATATCGACAAATACAAGGACGAACTTACCGCTAAAGAGGCTCTTCTCAATGCCCAAAAAGACTCGTTGGAGGAGGCAAGGGCTGTCTTGAACGCCAAAGAGCAGCGGCTGCAAGAGATGCAAGACATCCTCAACCGCAAAGACGAAGAAGTCAAATTGCTGAAAGCAAAAGTCAGCGCCGCCCTGAAAGGGTTTGAGGGCAGCGGACTGCAGGTTCAGGAGAAAAACGGCAAAGTCTATGTCTCTATGGAAGACAAACTGCTCTTTGCCTCCGGCAGTTGGAACATCAACGAGAAAGGGCTCAACGCCATCAGGCAGATTGCCCGGGTGCTGGAAACGGAAACGGAAATCTCCGTGCTCATCGAGGGGCATACCGACAACGTTCCCTACAACGGGAACGGACAGATCAAAGACAATTGGGACCTCAGCGTAATGCGCGCCACCTCGGTAGTGAAAGCAATGCTGAAAGACAGCAACATAAACCCCGTAAGACTCTCTGCTTCTGGTCGCAGCGAGTATCTGCCCATCGACGGCGAAGATACACCTTCCGCCCGTGCAAAAAACCGCAGGACGGAAATCATCCTCACTCCCAATCTGGACAAGCTTTTCGAACTTATCCAAAACAACTGACCCTCTTTATGTTTGCTGACCTCCTATTGGCATGGTATGAAGAGAACCGGCGTTCTCTTCCTTGGCGCGGAGAGTCGGACCCTTATAAGATTTGGGTGTCAGAAATCATCCTGCAGCAGACCCGCGTGCAGCAAGGGTGGGACTATTATCTACGCTTCATAGAGGCTTTTCCTGACGTGCAGACACTTGCTGCCGCCACGGAGGAGCAGGTGCTCCGGTTGTGGCAAGGATTAGGATACTATTCCCGCGCCCGGAATATGCACTGCGCCGCACAGCAGATCATGGAAAACCACCACGGCATCTTCCCCTGCACCTACGAAGACCTCCTTAAACTCAAAGGTGTGGGCTACTATACCGCCGCGGCAGTGGCTTCCATAGCTTTCGGGCTGCCCCATCCCGCCGTTGACGGCAATGTAGTCCGCGTCATCTGCCGCATCTTCGGCATCTGCGATGACACGACACGCCCAAACGTCAGGAGACAAATCACAGACATCTGCGCCCGGATGATGCCGCCTCAACAGGCCGGCACATTCAACCAGGCCTTCATGGAGTTCGGTGCCGTGTGGTGTACCCCGCGACAACCCCGTTGCGGCGAATGCCCCTTTGCGCCAGAGTGTTATGCCCTCTCACATCAAAAGACCGAAACGTTGCCCGTGAAAAACAACAGAATGGTCCGAAAGGAGCGTTATTTCCACTATCTTGTTCATCTGTGCCGACATGAAACGATAATCGAAAAAAGGACAGGACGTGACATCTGGCAAAACATGTACCAGTTTCCTCTCCTCGAAACGGAAGACAACGAACCCCTGCAAGGCAAAAACTGCATTGCCCTGTACCGCGAGATGCTGACCCACCAGGTCATTTATGCCCGCTACTACCTGCTGCCACAAGACACTCTGCCGAAACTAGGTGAAAACCAACAGATTGTTCATATACGCAACATCTGCAACTATCCGATGCCTATCCATGCCGTGAACTTCATCAAAGAATACAAACTCTGAACAAAACATGGAAACAGACAAAGACCTGCAATATATGAGAACCGCCCTGAACGAAGCCATGGACGCCTTTGAAGAGGACGAAGTTCCCGTCGGGGCTGTTGTCGTGCTCAACGACACAATCATAGCCCGGGGGCACAACCTCACCGAGAAACTGAACGATGCCACTGCCCATGCCGAGATGATGGCCATCACGGCAGCCGCCAACCACATCGGGGCCAAATATCTCAAAAACTGCACACTCTACGTGACCCTGGAGCCTTGCGTCATGTGTGCCGGAGCTATTGCGCACAGCCAATTGTCGCGCGTCGTTTACGGCGCATCTGACCCTAAAAAGGGATATACACGCTACAATTCTGCCATTTTGCCTAAATCCATCGATGTCACCGACGGCGTAATGAAAGAGGATTGTTCCGCCATGCTTAAAAACTATTTCCGTTCAAAACGCAAAAAATAGGGTGTACATCTTCCAAATACCTGACCGTACAAAAGATTAACCTTTACAATCTGTCAATATGTCAAAAAACTACTTCCAACGTTACATCTGGCTCATTGAATTCATCGACAGGCGCAAGTATGCCAGTTTTAATGAAATCAGCAACGCCTGGATGCGCAGCAGGCTCAACCCGGCGGGAGAACGGCTCTCCGAACGCACCTTTTTCAACCACAAGGCCGCCATTGCCGACGACTTCGGCATTGAAATCAAAAACGACCGGACCCTGGGCTATTATATTGACGAGAACAGCATTGGTGACGAATCAATAGGCAAATGGATGCTGCAAGCACTCTGCATGAACAATATACTGCGCGAAAATGCGGATATGAAAAAATTCATCCTCTTCGAAAAAACACACTCTGACGACAATTTCCTTGTTGAAATTCTCACGGCTATCCGCAACTGTCATAAAATAAGCCTCGTTTATCAGACGTTTAGTGAGACTATAGCCACAAGCCGTATTATCAGCCCCTATTGCATAAAGTATTTCAAAAAACGCTGGTATATGCTCGGTCTTGCCGAAAACGACGGCCTGAAAGTCTATGCGTTGGATCGTTTCCAAGATATGGAAGAACTGGACGAGACCTTTACCCTCCCTGCCGGATTTGACGCGGAAGCGTATTTCAGCAACTTTTACGGAATATGGGTTTTTGAATCGGCTCCGCCCGTTGAAATCCGCCTGAAAGTACCGGAATACCGGGCTAAATATCTGCACAAACTCCCCCTCCACCACAGCCAAAGGGAAGAGCCGCTCGGTGACGGATATGCCATCTTCACATACCTTATGGTTCCCACTCCGGATTTTGAAAGCGAATTGCTGAGCCTTAGAGAGGTTGAGGTGCTGGAACCTAAAACGTTTCGAGACCACATTGCAGGAGTTATCAGCAAAATGAATGACATATACAAAAAGAAACAGCGGCACTCATCCCCCAGAAAAGGCATATAGTCAATACTGTATAACATTGACTGTTTGACAGCCTGCCGGAGCTGAAACATGTCACGGAACATTCACTGCCACATTTTGGCAGTGAATGTTCTTATTTTTGCAGTATGATTGAAACAACGATACAGGCGATGCAAAAGAAATCAAACATAAAATCATACGTCAGCATTACCTCAAAATTTGCTGACAGATACACAAGGCTTCCATTGAGAGAGACCGCCGGTTTTAAGGCTGGCCACCATTGAGAAAGCCCCATGAAAACTACTCCGGAAAACAAAAGACCATTTCCACGGAAGAGGACATCTGGACAATAAACCATGATTGAACGGCACCTCTTCCGTGCCGGGAAATGGCATCCTTTTATATTGGTAGTCTTTTGCTTCTGTGAATGCGATACATTCTTGGCAATAATCCTTCTGCATCTTTTCTGATAATCCGTGAAAAAGGCTTATTTTTGCACGCTCAATGCAATAGAAATGTTATGCAACAACAGAAACATGCCGCTCTTGTCTAAAATAAGCAAAGAGAACTACGGTTATAGGATGATCAAGACGTATTAAAAACAATAGACATCGCTACTTTCGGATTGTTATCAGCAGTTCCCTCTCACAATTATAGAAAACCATCCGCTATGAACATAATGATAAAATATATACGCTTCTGTCAATTGTTTCTCTATTCAATCTTGATGTCAGGTTGCATTTCAGATGTGGACATCGACAAGCAACTTGACGAAGCCGAAAAACTGGTATTGTATTGTAGAATATGTCCGCAGATTGAAACCACCAGTGTATATCTGACACACACAACCATACTCTTCGAAACCTATACAGATGAACTGTCTGAACCTGTTGCCGGGGCTATTGTCGAATTATCTTCCGACAAAGTGAACTGGACGCGCGCACACTATGACAACACACAACAACGCTATTTGCTTCCGCAGAGCGAGTTCAGGATAGAAAGCGGCGCTACCTACTATATCCGGGCTTCCCATCCTGACTTTGAAGAAATATCGGCGGAATGCACAGTTCCTTTTATTCGCAGTATAGACTTGCAACATATTAGTGAACAAACAATTAACGACACACACGACGGCGAGACTTTTGGTTTTAGCCATATAGACCATTATCTGCAATGGAAAGACTTTCCGGGCGAGGAAAACAGATACATGTTCATTATTGGCGACCCGGACCCCGAATCTTCCGCATTGTGGCACTCACTGAAGCTTGTCTATCTCAAAGACAACAAAGAATATACATACGTTTTTTCTGATGAGGGGCGCGACGGGCAAATCATCAAGTGTTTTTACGGTTATGGATTTGAACACGAAGGGGGTGGAGACAATGAACAATTCGGCGTTGTATTCCTTGACAATAATTGTTACAGATACGAGAAAAGCGTAATAGATAGTGACAACTCGATGGGTTTCTTCATGTTAGAGCCGCTCCATTTCTACAACAACATCGAAAATGGATATGGGTTATTCGGAGCCTGCGCAATGACGACAGACTAATGCCAGAAAAACTTCTCGGGTCAATAGCAGCATTGAACACACATTTGGCATTACATAGCATGTTTTTGGCTGAAACAATGTTAATCCCGAAAAAAAGGTGGCAAAAACTATATACATTAAAAAAAACATAATTCTTATAGAAACAGATTATGACAGGAATTGTATCGCATAAAGAATCCTGAAGTCTATAAAACGATTCGGGAAAAACAATAGTTTTGTTTTCCAGAACTTATTTATCTGTTTTACAGTTTTCTCATTTACAGATAGTTTGAGTGCTATAACGACTAACGTTCACGAAAACGTAGTACTTTATTCTACCTGATTCTTTCATTTTTCAGTGTCGATTGCCATAAATCAAAGGGAACAGGTCAAATACCCAAAGATTTATTGCATTGACATTTATTTTATATCATTTTAAACACATTAAAAGAACAAGAAAGAACAAATATGATTCTAAACGCTAATTTTGCAGACATATTTACAGAATGTAACAAAAAACACAAGACAATGTCAAATAAATCGATTTCGTGTGCATTCTTCATTCAAGACGAGGCCAAGCAAACGATGCTGAAAGAGGCCATTGGCAACTATGACACGTTATACATCACCTCGATTTTCAAAAACAGTTTTGAGACAATTGAAAAACTGAATAAGGTACGACCGCAAGTACTATTCATCAATGTCAGTATGAGCGACATTCTTCGGCACATTACGAGACCTCCACACATTATCGGGGTCTGCGACCAGCCCACGAACAGAAAAGTAAAAGAGTTTCTGTCTTGTGGCTTCACAGATTTCATCTATTTCCCCATCGTCGAAAAGAACCTTAACGATGTCATCGGGAAGATTTTGAATGCAAATTCGTTTTTTCAAGAATTGAATGAGACGCCGGTATTTATGGAAAACGGTATGACTTATGAGGACCACACGAATGGCAATATTGAAACGAACGTTGCTTATTTCTTTGTACAAGACAAACGCTATGGTAAGTGCAAGATCAATTTCAGCGAATTTGTTTATGCGCAGAGCATCGGTAACGACATTCGTATTATGAAAGATGACGAAAGCGCTTTTTACGAGAGAACTACGTTGAAGAATTTCCACAGGAAGCTTGGGCATAATAAATGTTTGAAAATCAACAGATCTATACTCATAAATGTAGAAAAAGTAACTCGGATAAACAAGAAGACTGTGACGCTGAATAATGAAACCTTTACCATAACGCGCACATATTATAAGGAGTTCGCCAAAGTTTTCAACATCTGAAACTTCTTACGTAAAAAATAGTATTTTTGCCGCCTTGTTGGTCTTGTAGTTCAATGGATAGAACAAAAGTTTCCTAAACTTTAGATTTGGGTTCGATTCCCAGCGAGACTACTCCCTTTTATTTTGTTGCAAATGGATAATAATAGCTGTAATGTCGGCCGGGTTCACGCCGCTGATTCGCGAAGCTTGACCGAGATTGAGGGGCTGTACAGACATCAGTTTTTCTTTTGCCTCCTTTGAAACGCAAGCCAATTGTGCATAATCGAAACCGAAAGGTATCTTTATTGTATCAAGGTTTGACATTTTTTTCACGATTTCTTCTTCTCGCTTGATGTAACTTTCATATTTGATGGACGTTTCCACATTTTTCAGTTGTTCGGATGTGGGTTGTTCCGCATCGATATACCCTTGGAATGTCGGGGAGTTTTGTCTTAAATCTTCAATAGTGACTTGTGGGCGAAGAAGCAGTTGTGATAGTTTTACGTTTTGGGAGATTGGCATAGTTCCTTTTTCAACAAGCATTGCGTTAACAGTTTCCATTTGGGCAAGATGTTGTTTAAGATAGTCTGCTATTTCTTTTTGTTTTCTATACTTTTGTTCAAACGCATTGAATTGGGACGAGGGAACAAGTCCGATTTTGTATCCTATAGGGGTCAAGCGGAGGTCTGCATTATCTTGGCGAAGCAGTATCCGGTATTCTGCGCGTGATGTGAACATTCTATAGGGATCCCGTATTCCTTTAGTTACAAGATCGTCTATAAGCACTCCGATATACGAATCAGAACGCGTAAGAATAAGTGGTTCTTTTTCACGTATGGATAGATGCGCATTGATTCCGGCAATTAATCCTTGGCAAGCGGCTTCTTCATATCCTGTGGTACCATTGACTTGGCCAGCAAGGTAGAGATTAGGTATAACTTTTGATTCGAGCGTGTAGTGTAGCTGAGTCGGGTCAAAATAATCGTATTCGATAGCATAGCCCGGACGTAGAATGGCAGCGTGTTCGAGTCCTGGAACTTTGTGCAAAGCACGTAGTTGTATCTCTTCAGGCAGAGAAGAAGAAAAACCGTTGAGATAATATTCTATTGTGTTGTTGCCTTCTGGTTCAACAAACAACTGGTGTTTGTTCCTGTCCGAAAATCTAACAATTTTATCCTCAATGGAAGGGCAATAACGGGGTCCTAGACCATGTATTCTGCCCTGAAACATCGGTGATTTGCCAAAACCCTCCTTTAAAATTTCATGGACATTTTCATTAGTATAGGTAATCCAACAACTCTTTTGCTCTTTGACAGGAAGCGTTGTCGAGAAAGAAAACTTGGAGGGTTCGTCATCACCTTTTTGTTCTGTCATTCGAGAGAAATCAATGGTTCTTCCATCTATTCGCACCGGAGTACCAGTCTTGAGTTTTGCGGTTCTTATACCATTTTCGCAAAGTTGGTCGGACAGCATATAAGAAGCGTTTTCGCCCATTCTTCCACCAGAAAAACTGACTTCTCCTACGTGAATTCTACCATTCAAAAATGTGCCGTTGGTAAGCACTATTTTACGTGCATAAATGGTTTGGCCCAATAATGTTTTAACTCCAGCAAGACGATTATTTTCGTCAAATACAAGGGATTGAACGGTATCTTGTCGAAGACTAAGGTTTGGAATATGCTCCAACATTTCGCGCCATAAAAAAGAGAAACGGCTTTTGTCGCATTGGGCTCGCGGACTCCACATGGCAGGTCCTTTAGAGAGATTGAGCATTCTGAACTGAATTGTTGACCAGTCGGTAATAATACCCGAACAACCTCCAAGTGCATCTATTTCTCGGACAATTTGTCCCTTTGCAATGCCGCCCATAGCAGGGTTGCACGACATTTGGGCCACAAGTGCCAAATTCATCGTGATAAGAAGTGTGGGGCTTCCTAATCTGGCGGCGGCAACGGCAGCCTCACAACCTGCGTGCCCTGCACCTACAACGACAATATCAAAATTCATTTCCCGTGGAACGTATTTATAAAGAAGTGATTTATAGATTATTATTAGGATTGGTCATTACATACAGGTTGATTGCATCAGTCTCTTTCTTCCGCATAGTCTTTACATCCTCCGGCATTTTGTCTTTATAGCCACAAAGATGAAGTACACCATGAGCCATTACCCTCAGCAGTTCCAGATTGAAAGGGATACCTAAAAGTAGGGCATTCTCGCGCACTCGCTCCAGGCTAATGATGATGTTCCCTTGGACAAGCTTTTCTATACATTCATCAAAAGTTATAATGTCAGTAAATGTGTTGTGTTGAAGAAAAAAAAGGTTGCGTTGCAACATGTACTGGTCATCGCAAAAAAGGTAGGATATATTACCGGGCACAAGTGACTCGCTACGAATGATTGACTTCAGCCATTGTTTATGCTCAAGGGTTAAGTTCAAGGGTTCAACATCAGCGTATTCAAAAAAAATCATTTTGCGGCTTTTATGAATTTTAAAGATTGCTTATAACCATCATTGTTCGTTATTCTCAATATGTAGGATCCTTTAGGAATTGATGAAATGTCAACTCCTGAAGAAAAACCGGATTTTGAGATCGTATGTAAAATCCTCTTCCCAAATAAGTCAAAGATGCTCAAGTCGTAATATCCTGAATTATTACCGCCGAAATCGATATGTAAAGTATTGACAGCGGGATTTGGAAATAATGTTGTTTTTTGTATCAAATCATCACAAAAAGTTGAAATACAATTAGAATTTGTATCCAAAACGGGATAAAATGACCAGTTTAGAAGCGAATCATAGACAATTTGCTTTACGGTCTGTTTGATAATATCGGCTTGAGAATCGGATATTTGAAAGCTACTCGTAACTGCGGTCGGATTTTTTGAAAATAAAAGGGAATAAAAGGTGAATGCAGCGGCGTATGAACCTACTAAACTGGGATGGCTGCCGTCTGATTGGTAAAGATCTATTTCCGGGTGATTGTCTCTGATGTATCTCCACACTTTTGCAACAGGAGCAACCATGGTCTGGTTATCTTGTGCCATAATCAGATAACGTGCTTGCAATAGGCTGTCCATACCCTCATATGTGCCAAGCGGTGCATAATACGGAGCATTTTGGGCATCACCATCCCTTCTGCCCCACGTCATGTAAAACACTATTTTTGCTTCGGGATTGTATTCGCGTATCAAGGCACATAATTGCTGGGCGTATGGGTAAGACTCTGACATAAATTGGCTGTATGGAAAAGAGGGCAATTGGCTTTGCTCTTGCAAAACCACATAGTCCCATCCACCTTGTTTAATCAAGTCTGAAGATACAGCAAGATGTTGTTGAAAAGTGCAACCGCCAGGAGTACTGCTTTGAAAATAAAAATCGTCTCCTGTGGTAGAGGCGATGTCTAAAATCAATTGTGGTAAATTATTGACGGAGGTATAACTGTTGCCTATGAAAAGGATCTTGCAAGGCGAACATGTGCTATATAATACGATGAGCGTTATCGCCGCTAATGTAAAAAAACGTTTCATATTGAGGATATGTTTTGGTATATTGGTTTATTTAATCTGTTTTGATATAGATAGTTAAACTTTGGTTTCACGTGGAAATTCAAACATAGTGCCTTATTGTCCGTTGATGCTTCAACGGATCCTGTCAACAGACGGAGTCCCTCTATTTCATTAAATTCAGAAAAGAAGTTTTTGAAAAATTCTCTATCTGCAGAATACACGATGGTTAATGTGTCAGTATCTATATAAACGGAAAAAGTCACAAATAGATTTGAATTGCTTTCCGACAAATACTCTGCAATAATTTGCGTAGATAATGAAATATAGCCAAAATCTTTATTAAGACCAAACTGCTGACAAACATCCTCTATAGTGGCGAGGACTGTTTGCGTTAGATTGGTTTCATTTAATGGCTTTGTTTCTATGGAAAACATAACAGTTAGTCGATATTGTAAAAATAGTTGTTTGCCTTTTTCTTATAATAGTAGTTTAAATTGGCAGGAATTGAATGCAACATCTCGTTCTGCTGAGTCTTTTTTGAATCTTCTTTCCATTCTTTTGGCGGATTGGATCTTAATTGCTGCTTGGCTTCTATTGACTTTCTTTCATCGTCCTTCTCCCTCTCAATATCTGCTTTTTCACTTTTTAAAAGACGTGTTGTAATAGAATTTTGTCTATCTATAGTCTGTTGGGTCAGTTTTCGGTTTACCAGTTCTTTTTCTGTCTGCTTCATTTCGTTTATGAGCTGCTCTATACTCTTGTCCCCTACTCCGTTTTCTGATTTCAATGTATTTTCATAATCTTCTAACATTTTACGAATGGCTTCCTGTTGTGCTGCCATCTTTGCGAATTGTTCGCTCATGGACTGCTGCGATTTCTGACTTTGCCCCTGCTTCCCTTGTTGTTCCATCGATTTTTTCAAGGCCTGCATCTGGCGGTTTAATTGCTGTTGAAGTTCCCTTGCAGAAGTTTTCTTGCTTTTTCCTTTTCCTCCTGGCTTACTGCAAGACCCACCTGACTTGTTGCACTTGCCTTTGCATTCATTTTGCTTCTTTTTCATCTCTTTCATAGATTCCTTGAGCATAAGGGCAAGGTTATTCATCGACGTTAATACAAATTGCTGGTTTTTGCTCGTTTCTGAAAGACGGCGGTCTTGGAGCATATTCTGCGATGACGTTAAATAATCCCGAATTTTGGTTATCTCAGTCTGGACATATGGCTTAACTGCCATTTGCCGGCGCGCCAATGCATTCAGTGAGTCTTCAATTACTAACAAGTTGTCTTTAACCTTGTGCTGCTTGAGCATAAGGTCTGATACTGTGGCCGAACGTGAACTGGTTTTCTTCGTGGTTTCAAGAACGTTTTCCTGCTCAAAGGATATTTTTACCAAATTGTCTAATATCTGCCGTAATGTTTCAATATCTTCGGATACTTGCTCAAGTTCACTCTCGTTAAAGTCTTTTTCTAACTGTTGCGCCAATTGCTCCATATCTTCTGAAGCCTGTTTCTGGTTTTGTGATGATTTTGTTCTGTTGTTCTTTTCAAGGTTCATCTTACCTTGCTCCATTTTCTGCTGTATTTCCTGCTGAAGTTCATCTGTATTCTTGAAGTCTGTCGGTTCTTCGAGTTCATTGTTCAATTGCTTCAACTCCTGTATGTCTTTCTGAATCTCCTTATACCTTTTCTCTATCTTTTGCTGTTTTTCCTGTAAATATTGCTTGTCTGTCGTCTTGTCATTTGTCTTTTCTGCATTTGTCTTCAATTCGGCTGAAAGCTCATTTAACTGTTTCACCGCATCGGTCACCTTTTTTTCTAATTCGAGTTGCTTGTATAACTGAAGCTGTTGGTCGAGCGTCTTGTTGATGGCATCCGTGTTTGTTTTCAATTTTTGCATCTCCTTTTGGACCTGATCTTTTGTCGGCGACTTCATCATTTCTTGCAATTTTTGAAGCATAGACTTCATTTCGTCCGTCAATACCCTGTCCATACGTTGCTGTAATTCCTGCTGTTTCTGAAGCACTCCTGCATCTATTTCCTTATATTGGTTCTCTAAAGAGTTCTTGTTTTGCTGGTTTTGTTTTAACTCTTCTATTTTAGACTTAAGTTGCTGATACTGCTCCATTAGTTTCTCCAATTTCTTTTTGTCTTGCCATGACATCTCTTTTTCTTGCATCATCTGGGCCTGCAACTTGTCGATATTCTTCATCAATTGGGATGATTCTGCTACCAAATCCTCATAGTCATTCTTGGTCTGTTCGTCACCTTTCCGCAATTCATTTTCAATTTCTTCAAGGGTCTTGACTCTGTATGAAGATACTGACGATTTTGTTGACTTTGGACCGTTCACTCCGTCATTGTCGAAAACCTCAAAATAGTAGTCTATTTTATATCCGGGTTTTAGTATGAACGAGGCAATATCAAAATAGAAGTAAAAGTCTTGGATGGTAATGTCATTCTTAATTCTAATATCCACCACATTGTCTTCTTCAACTATTGTTCCGTTCTCATCATATTTAGTATAGACAAAATGAAGTTTTGAAAAACCATAGTCGTCTTTTATATTCCCTTTGAAATAGAACCTGTCAGAGTAAATAGAATCCTGTTGTGACAAAACCGATATTTCCGGATACATGTCTTTAATGACCGTCACCTCATCTGTCAGGGTATCATTGCTGGTCATGTATTTGTTTTTTCCGAAAATAGAATAAGTGAAACTATTTTTGGCAAGTATATGGATATTGCAGCTGTTATCTTCTGTGGTATATTCTTTGGAATCACCATTGATGGCAAAAACGAGGTTATCGCTGTTTTTTGTATAGAATTTCCAATTGATGACAGTACCCTCCGGAACAGTGACATTGCTCACATTTTTTATAATGTCATCATTCTTATGCAAATATGCCGGATAATGGAGTTCCATCACAAAGCCTGTAACATTAGGCTTTGGCAATACATTCAACTGATACAAAGAGGATTGCACCTCTTCTGTGGTAATCTGAAACTCAATGTTCTTTTGCAGGTTTTGAAAAGTGTACGAGAACTCGGAATTAGAAACCTTATTGCACTTGAAATTTCGGTTGTCATAATTTACATAAACATTCTCGGGGAGTTCAGAACCTTTTACCTTAACATTTATAGTAAAATCATCGTACTGGTATGCGGTGAGACCGGGATTTGTAATTTGAAAACTGTATGGTGAAGGTTTCTCATAAATTGTAGTATGATGAACAATTCGCTTGGTTGATTCGGTAAAAACCTCGCTTTTTACTGAAAAAAACAATATAAACACGGCTATCGGAACGAGCGTCCAACGGGCTATCTTCTTGGTTTGGGATACAGGAATGGCCTGCACAAATGAATATGCCTTGAATGAGTCAATTTTGTCATCAATGGCGGCAGAAAGCAGTTCCAGACTCTCATAGTCGCCTCTATTGAGTTGTTTCTGTAACTCAAAAAGGTTCAACAACTTGTCGTCAATCTGACTGAAATGTTTTCCTATAATCTTAGCAATCTGTTCTTCCGTTATTTGCTTTCCGATCCCGCAGAGTTTGAAAACGGGTATCATAATGTAGAAAACGAGATTGCCGGCAAAAAGCAAGATGAAAGAGTAGAAAAGTATGGACCTTATGATTCTGTCAGAATAAGAGAAATACTCGAAAAGAGAAAATACAATAAAGGTTGACAAAAGGATAACCGTAAAGAATACAATTCCTTTGTAAAGTTCATTCAGATAGTACTTCTTTATGAATTTACGTATCTTCTCTTGTAATATCTGCTGATTATTCATCGTATTCGCTCTGCGTGCTTTTTACTATATTGAAGAAAGGTCCTTTTATTCTTGAAAAGTAGTGATGCAGCATCCTGTTTTTCCCGAACATGAACTTCAACAGGAAAAATCTGAACAGCGGCTTAGCGTGCTTGTTCATATTGTGCCGTTTCCTTAAAATATTATGGAGAAGGCGGTTATAGGAGGTGTCTTTTTGCTCATTCACTAAACGCATTTCATAAATCAGCATATCCGTAATCGGTATCTGCACGGGGCATTCTGACTGGCAATTGCCACATAATGTAGTCTGTTTAAAAATAACTTGGCTTCTGTTGAAAACCGTAAGACAATTCTGCTTCACAATGCCGATAGGCTTAACTTCATTGTTTATAGCGTGCATAGGACAAACCTGTGTGCATCTTCCGCAATGGATACAATAAAGCGACTGCCTGAGAAAAACATCTTGCATATAAGGTAGAACGTTCCCGGCATAAAGCAAAACTTTTATGGTAGTTTCATTTTTTGTATAGCCTAACGTTCCCGTAGTAAGAAACTCGTCCTTTGCGATGTTCTTGAAAGGAATGCGCAGGATTTTAATGTCCGTTATTTTATTGCAGCCGCTTTTCAGATGCAAGAAAAAGGAAATGTCCTCACACTTTTCTATCAATTGGTCGATGTTGACGACAACGATGATATGCTTGAATTGGTTGAAAAAGCGGCTTGAATGTCTGTTGAGAAAGATGAAAGAACCGTCTTCAATAACGGCAAAGTCTGCCTGGACGACAAGTGTATCTGCAGCTTCTCGTTCTTTAAGTTCTTCTAATTCAACAATATTGATTATATCATTTTTTGTCTCTAATTGGTTTTGTATGTCGAGGCTGTCGATGCAGACTTTGTTGAACTTCTGCTGAGGGAGCATCTTGATGATTGATTCCACCAATTGTTCCTCATTCTGAGCCCAATCGAGCGGTATGCCTTTGGGTGTCAGCTGTTTTTCTAAATCATAAAGATGTTTGTCGAGATGCTCAATCAGGGCGCGGCGGAGCTGGAAAGCCTTGTTACGGCTGTCATTGAAATCGTTAAAACAAGAATCGTTCCCGAACACCATAGCGACTACTTAAGATTTATCTTTTGGATCCTGCCGAGATGTCTTCCTCCCTCAAAAGCAGTTTTGAAAAAAGTTTCCGTAATATCCATGGCCTCTTCTTCGGAAATGAAGCGGGCGGGCATCACCAAAATGTTGGCATTGTTGTGTCTGCGTACCAACGCTGCTATTTCGGGCGACCAGCATAGACCTGCGCGGACGTTCGGGTATTTGTTGGCAGTCATGGCCATCCCGTTGCCTGTGCCGCATATCAGGATGCCCAGTTGTTCTGGATTATCAGAAACTATGCGGGCCAACGGATGCGCAAAATCAGGATAATCGACACTGTCTGCACTATGCGTCCCAAAATCCTCGAACTCCATCCGGTCTGAAAACCTGCTTTTCAACTGCTCCTTCAAAGCATAACCGGCATGGTCTGATGCGATAACTACTCTCATGTTAATCTATTTTATTGAAGAGGGCAAAAATACATTTTTTATCCGTGTAGCGAAACAGTTTTTTGCTTCAGCTTTCATAGTTTTCTTATATTTCCTTTTAAAATTTAAAAGAAAAAAATCATAATAATCCTGTTGATTTCGTTTGTATCTTTTCGCCTCACCCCTTGAAAAAGTGACTTATCAAAAGTTGTAAACAGCATATTGACACTACGCCGCATACTAAAAACCTCATTTTCAGTATTACCCGTTTTTTGTGTTTATCCTTTCATTTATTATCAGTTCATTTTTTATTTTGAGACTATGTGGATAAAGGCTGTTCAAAATCGAACTTAAGACGGGTATATTTAGTGATAACTTTTTCAGTCGTCAATTTTGAACAATAATATAAAACGGCCAGAGAGTGTTTTTTTCATAAAAAGCCGTTTTATAAACAATATAATGTTTACAACAACTCAAATAACTGAATATGAGTACGCCCCATATACAGCACTACAGTAGATGATGATGATAAGCGGCATTTTATATAATCGCTTATCCATGGATAAGCGTTTTTTTTTTGTATGGTTATCCTATAATTTCTATTTTTGCGCCTATGAAAAAAACGACCTTGACAATGTGCTTTCTTTTTCTTTTCCTTATAGGAAAAGGACAGCAGAAGCCATTTTCGGCCAGGGTTTTCGACGGCATCACTTTTCAGCCTTTGGCAGGTGTGAGTGTCTATAATATGAATACCGGAAAATTCTCATTTACAGACAAGGACGGGCGTTTTTCAGCGCAAGTGTCGATGCACGACACTTTGGTGCTGTCTAAATCCATATACCGTCAACATTTGGTTGAAGTGACGGATAATCTGCTGAACGGAATGGCGGACCTCTTTCTATACTATAAAGTGACCATGCTTAAAGAGGTGAGGATTTTGGCCATCAATCCTTCTTATGAGGGGTTCAAGCAGGACATCGTGCAGATGCAGTTGCCTGATTATTACATGCGGGTGCAGGATGTGCATCTTTCTGACTTCGAAAAAGCGAACGCTTCCTATAAAGAAAACGGCAACATTCTTTCGTTGGGCGGCTCCGTCGCCACATCACCCATCACTTTCCTCTATGATAAATTCAGCCGCAAAAGCAAGATGAGCCGGCTTTACAATGAGATGCTCTCTTACGAGGAAGAGGTGGAGCGCGTGCAGGACAAATATAACCGCATTGTTGTGAAAGAACTAACAGGGCTCGACGGTCAGGAACTGCTTGATTTTATGATGTATTGTCGTTTCAGCTACTACGACCTCGTGCGGTGGAGCGACGAGGAGATAAAGGCCCGTATAAAGAACAGGTTGCTTGAATATCAGTACAATAAAATCAAAGATGCCGGATATTAACAGTTTTCTGAATAAGAATTTCAACAAGTTCCATATCATAGGAATGTTTGCGGGGGTTACGCTTTCGCTCCTATATTGGTTCAAATCCGGTCAATTCTCCGACAATCCTCTAAAAAAAAGCATTGTCTTGATATGCGTTTGGGGACTTTGTGTCGGTTATATTACCTTTGATTTCATATTCAATGCCAAAAACAGGAACAACCGCAATCAGAATGAAAAATAGTTTATTTTTGCGGTTTTGTAAAATAGAATACTTGAATAACTATAAATTAATTTAATTATGACAGAAAATTTACAAAAAATGATGAACGACAATTTCGCCGTTCGTTGGATTGCCTTGATCCTGATTGCCCTGATGATGTTTTTCGCCTACATGTTTGTAGATGTGATGTCCCCATTGCAGACGTTGATAGAGCAGAGCCGCGGATGGAATCCGAACTCTTTTGGTACTTACGCTGCCTCGGAGTACATTCTTAATGTATGCGGCTTCCTCATTTTAGCCGGTATCATTCTCGACAAATGCGGCATCCGTTTTACAGGGACGCTGTCCGCATCGCTGATGGTTGTTGGCGCTTGCATCAAGTTCATTGGCGTGAGTGATTGGTTTCAGGCTACCGCTTTCTGCGGTTGGCTCAATTCATGGTGGGTAGCCCTCCCGGGTTCCGCCAAAATGGCCTGCCTCGGATTTATGGTATTCGGATGCGGCTGCGAGATGGCCGGCATCACGGTTTCAAAGTCGATAGCAAAATGGTTTAAAGGCAAGGAGATGGCTTTGGCTATGGGTGTAGAGATGGCCATAGCCCGTTTAGGCGTGTTTGCCGTTCTCTCCCTTTCCCCTTTCATTGCCAATAAGTTCAATGGCGCAGTTGACAAACCGGTGCTGTTCTGCACTGTGCTCCTCATTATCGGACTCATCAACTTCATCGTTTTCAGCCTTATGGACAACAAGTTCGACAAGCAACTGAGAGCAAACGCAATGAATGTTTCCGAAGATTCTTCCGAAGACGAGTTCCATATCAGTGACCTGAAAGCCATTTTCACCAGCAAGATGTTCTGGATTATCGCGCTGCTTTGCGTGCTTTACTATTCCGCCATCTTCCCGTTCCAGAGATATGCCACAAACTTTCTGGAATGTACATTGAAAATAGAGTCGAGTGAAGCCGCCAACCTTTTCCGTTGGTTCCCGATTTTGGCCATGGTGCTGACCCCGTTCCTCGGTTCTTTCATCGACTATAAGGGAAAAGGCGCTTCCATGCTTATGTACGGTGCGTTGATTATGATTATATGCCACCTTTCATTTGCATTCTTATTGCCGGTTTTTCCGTATAAATGGTTTGCCTTGCTGCTGATTGTCGTCTTAGGCGTCTCTTTCTCGTTGGTGCCCGCCTCGCTCTGGCCGAGTGTCCCGAAGGTGATAGAGCCTAAAATTTTAGGCAGTGCCTATTCGCTGATTTTCTGGATTCAGAACGTTGGCCTTTGCTTTGTGCCTAAAATTATCGGAAACGTGCTCAACGCTTCCAACCCCGGCATTGCAGATGCCCGTTCAGCCGCATCAGAGGCTATTGCCAACGGAAGCCTCAGAGCCGATGTCTTGCACACTGAAACTTCCCTCCTCTACGATTACACCACATGTATGATTATTTTCGCTTCCTTTGGCGTAGTCGCTTTCATCATGGGTATTTGGTTGAAGATTGAGGACAAGCGCAAAGGATACGGTCTTGAACTCCCTAATGTCAAGAAAGATAAAAAGTCTGAATAATTATTCGTGTCAGAAAATCAAAAATTTACAATAAAAATTCGATAAAGAAAAAGAGGGTGGTCTGTCCGGTTGATTGCCCTCTTTTTTTTGAATTCATAAATAAGCGAGACAATGAGGAAAGTCTTTGTAACCGTCACCGTATTGATGCTCTTGGCAGCGGTTGGCACCTTGTGGTTTGCCAAGGCTCAAGTGTCCGGAACCCGGGAACAGAAGCCGGCATACTATGAAAACACGGTAACCTCTCCCCCACTCCCCGACACTTTGTCATTTGCCGGTGAAAAGGTGCCATTAGACAAATATTGGGTTTATGAGGCATTGGACAGGGAACTCATTATCAACTGCTATCAACACTCCAAGACTTTGAGGATTTTCAAGCTTTCATCGCGCATTTTCCCTGTTATAGAGCAGATTCTGGAAGAAGAGGGCGTTCCGGAAGATTTCAAATACTTGTGTGTGGCCGAAAGCGGTCTTGAGAATGTAACCTCGCCGGCCGCTGCCGGCGGGTATTGGCAGTTCATTCCCGCCACGGCTCGGAAATACGGCCTGGTGGTCAGCGATGAAATAGACGAGCGCTGCAATCTCGAGAAATCGACCAGGGCTGCGTGCCGCCATCTTAAAAGCTGCAAAGCACAGTTTGGAAGCTGGGCTCTTGCCGCCGCCGCGTACAACCGGGGAGAGGGAGGCCTGCAGAAAGCCTTGAGCAGCCAGCAGACGGACAACTACTGGGACCTTTGGCTCAACAGCGAAACGTCGCGTTATCTATTCCGCATCCTTGCGTTCAAACTGATTTTTGAAAACCCACAGGCCTACGGCATACGGATATGCCCTGCCGAAATGTACCAACCGGTACCCTGCCGCGATACAATTGTCACGGCTTCTATCCTTGACTTGACAGTGTTTTCCCGTCAATTGAACGCCACCTACCGTGAAATCCGGGACTTGAACCCGTGGATCAAGAGTCAGAGACTCCTCGTTGCAGGTGGAAAATCCTATACATTGAAGATTCCGGACACTACACAGGGCGTATTCAGAACCCGTTTGCAGCAAATAAACAATCCCTATTTGCTTCTCGGAAAACGCTCTGCGGAAAGTGGAAACTGAACCTGTAATCCAGTTCACGTAAAAAAAACCGGCATCAGACGGCTAATTTTTGTACTTTTGCAAGTTTTATTAAGTAAAAAAAGTGAAAACTTTAGATGATCAATTCCGGCGGATTCTTGAAGGCAAAGAACCGCACAATTTGTATGACCCTATAAGATACATATTGCTTCAGGATGGCAAGCGCCTGCGTCCGCAGTTGGTGTCTTTAGCCGTCGAAATGTTGGGCGGCGACATGGAAAAGGCACGTCCTATAGCGATGGCCTTTGAAATGCTCCACAATTTCACGCTCATTCATGATGATATCATGGACGCTGCCCCGCTGCGCCGCGGAAAAGAGACGGTATATAAGAAATGGAACAGCAACATTGCCATCCTCTCCGGCGACGCCTTGGCCATTATGGCGTTTCAGCAATTGCTGAAACTGGACTGCGACAAGCAGACCATCATTGACATTGCAGAAGTCTTTTCTGCCACTTCGCTCGAAATCTGCGAGGGACAGCAGTATGATCTTGACTTCGAAACACAGACTCACGTCTCCATTGCCGACTATATCAAGATGATTCGCCTGAAAACGGCCGTCATGTTTGCCGGTTGCCTGAAAGCCGGCGCTTTATATATGTCGGCTGACGCAAAAAGCGCACAGGCTCTCTACGACCTCGGCCTCAACCTCGGCATTGCTTTCCAACTGGAAGACGATGTGCTTGACGTTTATGCCGACACGCCGGCTTTTGGCAAAACCATCGGCGGCGACATCCGCGACAACAAAAAGACTTACCTCTACCTGAAAGCGCTTGAACTTGCCAACGAATCACAGAAAAAGCAACTGATAGAACTATTCGCCTCCCCCACCCTGCATTTTGAAAAAAAATTCAAAACAGTAAAGGATATTTACGACGAATTGGATGTAAGAGGTGAAACGGAGCATATGATTCGCTTTTATTCCGAAAAATGCCTACGGAATATCGCTGACGTCAATACGGCAGAAGAAAATAAAGAAACATTCAGGCAATTGGTGGCCAAACTGATGCACCGAAGTAAGTAGCGTAAAGGCATGCTGACAAAGCGTCGTTACTATATCATCCTGGTTGCGCTCGGTCTGCTGACGCTTGTTTACCTGGTTTCTCTTTTCAATATACAGGTAATTAAGAAGTCATACAAGGAGAAAGCGAACAGGAACGCATTGCGCTACATAACAGAGCATCCGGCGCGCGGACTCATTTACGACCGCAACGATTCGCTGTTAGTCTATAATGATGCCGCCTACGACCTGATGGTGGTGCCTAACGAACTCAGCGAATTTGACACGGCTGAATTGTGCCGTGTACTTGACATTACCAAAGATATGGTTATTAGTCGGATAGAGAAAGCAAAACGATATTCAATGATTGTGCCTTCGCTTTTTGAACAGCAGATTTCAAAAGAGGACTACGGATTCTTGCAAGAAAAGATGTACGAGTTTGCGGGATTCTTTGTGCAGGAACGAACGCTCCGGCACTACCCCAACCCCATTGCCGCGCATATTTTGGGATATGTCAGTGAGGTGGATGAGAATGACATAGAAAAAGACGGTTATTATAACATGGGTGACTATATCGGCAAGAGCGGCATTGAAAAGGCCTACGAGCATCTGCTCAGGGGCGAAAAGGGCAAGCGTGTGGTGCTGGTAGATGCCCATAACCGCGAGGTGGGCAGTTATGACAACGGATCGCAAGACATAGTGGCCGTGCCCGGAACCTCCATCTGGAGTACGCTCGATATGCAGTTGCAGCGCTATGGCGAAGAATTGATGAATAACAAAAGAGGCAGCATTGTCGCCATCGAACCCAAGACGGGCGAGATTCTATGCATCATATCCTCGCCAAGTTATGACCCTAATCTGCTGGTAGGCACGGCACGCCCTAAAAACTATAAAAAGTTGCTTGATGACCCCAACAAGCCAATCTTCAACCGTGCTTTGCAGGCCAGTTATCCGCCAGGTTCTACTTTCAAACTTGCTAACGGGCTTATAGCCTTGCAGGACGGCATCGTCAACACCAACACGATATATTCTTGCTCCGGCGGCGGTTACCACATCGGCAGCCACACGGTTCATTGTCACAACTGCGGCGGACTCAACATATACACGGCTATCCAGCGCTCATGCAACACCTATTTTTGCCGGGCTTATTACAATATCTTGTCCAACCGCCGTAAATACAAGAATATACAGGAGGCTTACACCGCATGGCTTGCCTATATGCAATCTATGGGCTTCGACCAGAAATATGATACCGACCTCCCCTACGAGACGAAAGGACGGATTCCCGAAGCCTCATACTTTGACAAGAAATACCGGGGTAGTTGGAACGGCAACACGGTGGTCTCTATGGGCATTGGACAGGGTGAGGCTGCGGTAACGCCGTTGCAGATGGCCAATTTTCTGGCTGTCATAGCCAACAAAGGCTACTATATCAAGCCACACGTGGTGCGTGCAACGGGCACTAAAGACAATCTATATACAGCTTTTAACGAGAAAATCTATTCAGACATCGAGCCACGCCATTTTGAAACCGTCCTGGAGGGTATGAAATTGGTGGTGACGAGCGGCACCGGGCGCGGCGCAAAGATCGACGGCATCGAGGTGGCAGGAAAAACCGGCACGGCACAGAATCCCCACGGCGCCGACCACTCCGTCTTTGCCCTGATAGCACCTGCCAATGACCCTGAAATTGTGATTTTCTGCTTGGTTGAAAACGGTGGTTTCGGGGCCTCCGTGGCCTGTCCTATCGCCAGCCTCATGGCCGAAAAGTACCTTACCGGTGAAGTCAAACGCGCAGACCTCGAAAAAAGGATGAAGGAAATGCACTTAAGATAATCTTAGAGATGTACGCAGACCTGAAGAAAAGAAACACGAACAACTTTGACGCCAGACTCGTCGTCTATTATGTTGCGTTGGTGTTCATTGGTTGGATCACTGTCTATTCTACCTGCTACGTCCCCGATGGCAACAATATCCTGTTCGATTTTTCAAAACCCTATTTCAAACAGTTGCTCTGGATAGGCTCCTCGTTGTTGATAAGTGTTGTCATATTGTTGGTCGATAAGAATATAATACAGCATTATGCTTATTATTTCTATGCTTTTTGCCTGTTGCTGATGATATTGGTGTTGTTTGTAGGAAAGGAGATTTCCGGGGCGAAGGCTTGGATCAAAATAGGCAGTTTCAGCATACAGCCCGTAGAGTTCATGAAATTGGCAACGGCATTGACGATTGCCAAGTTTTTCAACGAGGGTAAAACAAGCGCCGAAAAACGCTATGTGTGGCTGATTGCCGCAGGAATAGTGCTTGTGCCGGTCGTTCTCGTTATGCTACAGCACGATGCAGGTTCGGCATTGGTGTTTGCATCGTTCATCATTCTGTTTTACAGGGAAGGACTCAGCGGAGGTCTGCTGCTGCTCGCACTCGTGGCGGCTTTCCTTTCGGTTTTTACCCTTAAGTTCAATGAGATATACGCCATTGCTTTGCTGCTGGTCATTTTCATCGTCTTTATGGTGAAAGACCGGCTGCATAAAAAGAAAATGAGAAGAGACATCATTGTTTTTGCCGCATCCGTATTGTTCGTGTTTTCGGTTAATGTGCTCTATGAAAATTTGCTCGAACCCCACCAGAAAAGCCGCGTGGCTTCAATTTTAGGACAGACGTCAGACCCCAAAGGCATCGACTTTAACCTGAACCAGTCTAAAATCGCAATCGGATCGGGCGGATTCTTCGGTAAAGGATACCTGAAAGGAACGCAAACAAAACTCAAGTTTGTGCCGGAACAAAGCACCGACTTCATCTTCTGTGCCATAGGGGAAGAGTGGGGGTTTATGGGCACGATGGTTGTCTTTGCCCTATACATCTCTTTGATTGTTAGAATTTTGAAACTTTCGGAAAAAAACAGGATCCCGTTTGTACGATATTACGGATATGGCATTGCCGGCATCATTATGGTCCATTTTTTTGTCAATATCGGCATGACTATAGGACTTGTGCCTATCATCGGAATCCCGTTGCCGTTTATCAGTTACGGAGGATCCTCGTTATGGGCTTTTACGGCAATGCTGTTTATTTTTATAAAATTGAACGATAATTGATAGTGTATGATGAAAAAATTGTCAGTATCTCTCCTGCTTGTGTTGTTTTGTTTCCCTCTTGTTGCCCAAGAACATCAAAAGACCATCCTGTTTCTGATTCCCTTCTACTCAAATGAATATACAGGGCTCAACCTTTCGTCTATTCGCAGCAGCGATGACATACGGAATATCCCCGCTTTCAGATTGATGGGGTTTTGGGCTGGCGCACAGGTGGCGATAGATGATTATTCAAAAAACAATGACGTTCCTTTGCGGGTAGTGGTATGCGATGTTACGGAAGATGTGGATCATTTGAGGAGCATTATGGAAGACGAGTCTCTGATGCGTGAGGTTGACGTAATAATAGGTCCGTTTTTCAGCAAGACATTTGCCGTGGCTGCCCGTTATGCCAAACAGTACAAAATACCGATTGTCAATCCGTTCACGACAAGAACAGACATTTTGAATGACAACGAATATGTGTTCAAATCGACACCCTCTTGCGACACCCGCCCCGCCATGTTGGCCTATACGGCCGAACAGTTCCCCGACGCGCATATCATATTGGTGTCAGATTCTTCTGCCCAAAACAGTAAATATGCTTGCTATTCCCGTTATTTGAAAGAAAAGGGGATTGCATACATTGCAGTGGAAAACAAAAGCCATTTGATTGCCGCCATGAAGCCAGAGGGCAGATATTTCATTGTGTCTTTCAGCAACGATGCCGCCCGTATGCTTATGCTGTCAGATGCACTGCTTTACGGGGCGTTTTCAGGCAAATATGTATTGGTAGTGCCCGAAGAATGGCTCACTTCAAAAACATACGACGTGGGTTATTTTTCGCGCTTGAACATCCATTTTTTCTCCGATGTTTATGTGGATCCGGCCGATGAGGCTACGCTTTTGTTCATTGACAAGTACAAGGAGCGGTTCAGTGCCCCGCCCACACTCGACAATTTTGCGTTTCAGGGCTATGATGTGACGCGCTTTTTCATCGATTTCGTAATGCACGACAAGGACCTTGACCGGGTAAAGACGGTACCGTTGGCCTATCCGTTGAGTTTTTACAAGCGGCCGTCGGGTGGATACGAGAATGTGAACGTCCATTTTTTAGAAGTGGTGGACAATGAAATTCAGCCCGTGCGCTTTTAGCCTTTCAGGTTACGGTATCGTTTTATGAGCCATTGTCCCGCCCAAGGGGCGGAGTGATGAATCATAGGTATCTGATAGGGTGCTCCCCCGAAACTGCGGTATAGCCGTGCCACATTCTCATCTGACGAACCGTTAAAGTCGAGGATGAGATTCTTTCCGGCGTTTTCTTTAATGTATTCATTGAGGATGAAAAACATGGGGCACGAGGACGAAAGGCTTCCGTCGCGCCCGGAAAACCAGAATAGGGTACGTCCGGGTTCTTTCAGAAACAAAGCGCCCGCCGCCAGTTCACCCGTCGGGGTTATGGCACCGCGCAGGTCGAGTGCGCCCGCCTTGAGCAACAATACGGCGGTTTTGCGCAAGGTATCATAATCGCGGTCCCTGAAGTTGACGGCTTTGCTTTTCCCACGGTATTTCCGGAATAGTCTGATGGTTTGTTCCAGGATGTCCGGATTTTCTGTTATGGACAGCGAATGGCGTAGTGCAATCTTTATGTTCCTTTTCGTGTTTTGAGAAAAAGATTGAAAAAGGGTGGGGTAGGGCTGCTGCAGGCCCAGTCGGTGAGACACGCATTGCAGGATGTCTGTGCCCAACAGCGATGTGTCGTTTTCTGTGTTCAGAATGAGGTCAACCTGCCTGAATTTGCGCGGGATGGCATAGAAGAACGTTGAGGTTTTGCTGGCATCGACGGTCTTGGGCGAAAAAATGCCGAGACCGGAAATGAAGAACGGGGTATAAATGTAGGGCACCCCCCATTTGATTCGGCGCGGCAGAGGCATGACGGCAGCATAGTCGTCTTCTATCAAGGCATCCCAGCCTGCATCGGCGGTCAGGGTGTTCAAAAGTCCGAAAGTGGCCAGCCGTGACGCGAACCGCGAGGACAGGACGGTCGAGTCCCATTTTACGGGGTCAATGTCCCGGTGTCTGACGAAACGAATCATACGAAATGCTCGGCAATGCGTTTCATTTCCGAGGAAACATTGTTGTTTTCATAGAGAATGCCGTAAATGGTTTCCACAATCGGAATGTCTGCCAGGTATTTTTTGTTGATTTCGTGTACGCAGCGGCATGCCGTGTAGCCCTCTGACACCATGCGGAGTTCCAGCAGCGACACGCGCACCGAGAGCCCATGCCCGATCATAATGCCGAAAAGACGGTTGCGGCTGTAAGTGGAGTAGGCCGTCACGAGCAAGTCGCCCAAATAAACGGAATCGGAAATGTGCCGGTTCTCGTTGGGGTAGATTTTCGAGACAAAACTCTTCATTTCCTTCACGCAGTTGGCCACGTATGCCGCAATGAAGTTGTCGCCGTAGCCCAAGCCGCTGTAGATGCCTGCGCCGAGTGCGTAGATGTTTTTCAGCACAATGGACAATTCGGCCCCCATCATGTCACTGGACACGGAGGTGCGGCAGTAACGGTTCGTAAAGAAACCGGCCACAGTTTTGGCTAGTTCTTGGTTTACAGAGGCTGCGGTCAGGAATGTGAACTTTTCCTGCGCAATCTCTTCGGCGTGCGACGGACCGCTGATGATAGACATGTTCTCGACGGGGATCTTGAACTGTGTCTGCATATAGTCGCTAATCAGCTGCATTGTTTCCGGCACGATGCCTTTGACGGCAAGGATAATCTTGCGTTTGTGCAGTTGGCTGCGCTGCAGCGGGATCAGCGTCTGGTGCAAGTATGCCGACGGCGTGACGATGATGACATAGTCTGCCTTTGACACTACCGTCCGGAGGTTGGAACTGACGCGCACGTCTTCTGGGTTGATGAATACAGAACTCAGGTATTTAGGGTTATGGCCGTACTGCACAATGCTTTCTGCCGCCTCTTCGTCACGCACCCACCAATGGATGTGCTCCAGGTTTGACGAGATAATCTTGATGATTGCGGTAGCCCAACTTCCGCTCCCTATCACGGCCACACGGTAGCGCATGCGGGTCTTCTTGCTTCGTGGAACTACAGGTAAAAAATCTTGCGTTATCATGAAAATGATTTTTCACATTTTTTAAGGGCGCAAAGATATAAAAAGTTTTCAAGTGATGGTGCGTTTCTACTATTTTAGTACTTTTGCCTTCTCTTAACGTGCATAATAATGAAAAGAATCGTTCTTTTTAACATTTTGATAATGACGGCATTGGCGATTTCGGCTCAGCCTGCTTCCGTCAAAAATGTCATTGTTATGATTCCGGACGGCACCTCTACGAGCCTTGTGTCGGCAGCACGGTGGTATCAAACCTATCTTGATTCTTCGCATAACACGCTGTGCATGGACCCTTATTTCAGAGGTTTGGTACGCACCCATTCGTCAGACGCGCCTATTGGCGATTCGGCCCCAACCACCTCCTGCTACATGACAGGACAACCTACACAGACTTCTTTCGTATCGGTATATCCTGTGAAAACTGACCACGACATAGTGCCGGTAGATGCGGCCAAGGCTTACCAGCCGCTGGCAACACTGCTGGAGGCCTCCAAACAGTTGCTTGATATGTCAACGGGGTTGGTGTTCACATGCGAATTTCCGCACGCCACCCCGGCCGATTGTGCCGCCCACTCCTATAAGCGCAGCCGTTACGACCTCATTATCCCGCAGATGGTACACAACAAGGTTGACGTTGTAATCGGTGGCGGCGTCAAGTACCTCGATTCTGCCAACCGTGCGTTCCTCGAATGCGAGGGTTACAAAGTGGCTTTGGACAACATGCAGCAGATGCGCACCTTTTCGGAAGCCCCGTTCTGGGCTCTCTTTGAACCTGAGAGTATGCCCTACGAGATGGAACGTGACACGTCGCGCCTCCCCTCGCTCGCAGAGATGACCGCCAAAGCCATCGGGGCGCTGTCCCAAAACCCGAACGGCTTTTTCCTGATGGTGGAAGGCAGCAAGATCGATTGGGCAGCACACGACAACGACGCCAAAGCGACCATCACGGACTTTCTGGCTTTTGACGAGGCTTGCGGCGTGGCGCTCGACTTTGCGCGCCGCGACGGGAAAACCCTCGTGGTCATCCTGCCTGACCACGGCAACAGCGCCATCACTTTAGGCAACGCACGCTCTAACCGCAATTACGACAAACTGTCACTCCAGCAGCTGATGTCGCCCATCGACCATTACAACCTTTCGCTTTGGACGATGGCTGAAATGATGAAAACGGCACAGACATCGGAATGGCCTGCATTGTTTGAAAAGTATTACAACATCACCCCTAACGAGGCCGATATCGATTATTTGCAGTCGGCAAGCGACTATAATCTTTCAAAACATCCCAAGGCGCAGCGAAAAGACAACCTCCCGCTTTCGCGAATGCTCTCGCAGTTCCTGTACGGCCGCACTTACTTCGGATTCACTACGTTCGGGCATACGGGCGAGAATGTTTTCTATGCCATGTACCATCCTCACGGCGATGCGCTTTCGGGCTGCGTAACGAACGTGCAGATGCACCAGTATCTGTGTCGCCAGATCGGGCTTGAGGACTCGCTGCCGAACCTGACCGAAAAAATCTATGCCGACCATCACGCTGTGTTCAAAGGATTTGAGACGAAGATAGACAGTCTATCGCCAGCACAATACAAACTTACCGTCAAAGGGAAAAACCGAATGCTTACAGCTAACAGCTTCGACAATTGTGTGTATCTCAAAAGCCGTAAAGAAAACCGGAAGATAGAACTCTCTTCGGTCATCGTCTATATGCCGAAAAACAACACTTTTTATTTGCCCAAAGAATTGTCAACCTATCTGCAGCAATAGAATCAGAACAGAGAATCCAATATTTTTTCACACAGAACAAATAAACAAGTAAATATGGAAACGACCACACACATCCCGGGTCAGAACGCACATCAGGACCAACAGAATCCGCTTAAGAAATGGGTGATACTATTAGGAATTCTGGCGGCCGTCTTTTTTGCGACAACGCTGTACTTCGGTTTCTTTGCCAAGCCGGTGCTCAACCAGCAGTATGTGCAAGTAGAAAACAGCAAAAGGGAACTACAGTCTGAACTGGATTCCTTGCTGGCTGAACACGCCAAGATAAAGGAACAGTACGGCAGCCTTTCCGAACGCCTCAGCGAAAAAGACAGCATCATTATGGCCAATGCCGCAGAGATTGAACAACTGATCCAATCCCAGGCCGACTATAAAAAAATCAAACGCCAGTTGGCTCGTCTGCAGAACATTTCGCAGGAGTATGTGAAAGAGATGGACAAACTCTATCAGGAAAACAAGACGCTGAAAGAGGAGAACACGACGGTGAAGGCCTCCCTTGAGCAAGAACGCCAAGACAAGGCCAACATCCAGAAGTCGAACGACGACCTTACCGCCAAAATCACGGATGCGGCCGTCTATAAAGCCTACAACATCCGCAGTGCGGGCTATATGGTGAAAAACAAAGGCACGGAAGAGCCGACCGAGAAGGCGTCGCGCGTGAAACGTATCAAGACTACTTTCATACTGGGCGAGAACCCACTCATTGATGCCGGTCCGGTCAATGTGTATTGCCGTATCGCCGTGCCCGGCGAAGGCGAAAGCAAAGGCAAAGTGCTCACCCCGGGTTCCGGAGACCATTACTCATTCGTGCATAACGGACAGAGACTGCAGTACTCCGCCAAGACGGTGGTGCAATACGACAACAAGGCACAGAACGTGACCATCAATTGGAACCTCGAGCCCGACGACAAGGCCATAAAGGGCAAGTATGTAGTACAGATATTCACTGACGACCAGTTCCTCGGAGAAAGTTTCTTCACTTTGAAATAAAATCAGGCAGCACTTTTGTCATATTTGTCACAAAAAGAAAAGATGATCAGCAGAAGATATTTAAGGACAAAGACAATGCAGGCTCTCTATGCTTACAGCATGAAACCGTTCGAGGACCCGTTGAACGCACAGACAGCACTGGTGAAGACGGTACGGAATTGCTATACGCTTTTTCTGTGGTTCTTCTCGATATTTCCCGAATTGACCTACTACCGGAAAAACAAGTTGGAGGACCTGAAAGGCAAGCATAACCCCACGGCAGAAGACCTGAACCCGAACCTCAAATTTGTAGAAAACCAGGTAATTGAACAAATTGAGGACAACACCGTGCTGAAGCGGCTGTTCGCCAACAACCGCATCGACTGGTCTAACGACACCGATGTCATTGTACGCCTTTTCCACATCATAGAGGAGACGGAGGAGTATAAAACCTTTATGGCCAATCCGGAAAGAAGTTACGAAGAAGACCGCAAACTGGTGCTCGCCATCATAGAGAAGGTGCTCGCCCCTGACGAGTATATGCACTGGTATTTCAGCGAGAAAGACACCAATTGGCTGGACGATTATGAGGAGGCCCTCTCCATGTTGTACCGGAACATTGAACGATTCAAACAGAAAGCCGGAGCCGAAAACAAGATTTTCCCGCTTTACAAGGATACGCAGGATGAAGAAGGGTTCATAAAGAAACTTTTTGCAGAAACCATAAAGCACGATGCTGAATATGAACGAATCATTGAGGAGAAATTGCACAATTGGGAACTCGAACGCGTCACGGGTATGGATATACTGTTGATCAAGATGGCCGTTTGCGAGTTCGTGGAGTTCTCCGGCATCCCGATTAAGGTAACGATGAACGAATACATTGAGTTGGCCAAACTTTACAGTACAGGAAAGAGTCACGGCTTTGTTAACGGGGTGCTCGACAAATTGCTGGTTGACCTCAAAGAACAAGGGAAAATAAACAAAACAGGAACAGGACTTTATCAGAAATAAGATGAAAAACCACATCTGTCTTTTTATGGCATTCGGCTTGCTGTTGATGGCCGGCTGTAAGCAGAAACCGGCACAGGAAGGTGATTTCAAAGTGTCGGATGTGCATATACCTCAAACCGCCGCCGGAATTTCTAAAAAGGAAATGGAAAAAATGCCCGTTATCCAGTTCGAGCGCACCTCGTACAATTTCGGCGAGGTGGTCAAAGGCGAGAAACTCACCTATTCTTTCAAATTCAAGAATACGGGCAAGTCGAACCTCATCATTTACTCTTCGGAGGCCACTTGCGGCTGCACCACGTCAACGCCGCCAAAAGCGCCCATTCGCCCGGGAGAGTCTGGGGAGATTGTTGTCACGTTCGATTCACATTCGCAGGACGGAAAAGTGACAAAACGAATCTTGGTCGGCGCCAACACTTATCCCGCGGAGACAATCCTGACCATCACGGCCAACGTGTCATCCTCAAAACAGTAAACGACATCAATTATTCTATTTTTATAACCAAAATTAAAACAGACTTATGTATCAGATGATTCCCTTGTTGCAAGCAGCCCCTGGTGGCTCTAAACTCTTCAGCGGTGGCGGCTCCGGCCTTATTTTCATCCTGCTGATTATTCTGGTGTTCTATTTCTTCATGATCAGACCTCAGCAGAAAAGGCAGAAAAACATTGAAGCCGCAAGAAACAGTCTCAAGAAAGGCGACCACATTGTTACTATCGGCGGTGTTCACGGCAAGATTACGGACGAAAAAGCAAAAAGTTTTGTCATAGAGGTTGCCCCCGACGTGCGCATCGAAGTTGACAAGAATGCCATTTCCATTTCAGAAGCACAAATTAAAAATCAAAAGACTTCCAAGACCCAAGAAAAGCAGGAAAAATAATGAGCATCAGGCAGAAAATCAGATTCCCGTCAGCCGCCTTTCTGGTGTGTCTATTCATTTCTATAGGGATATGGTGCGTCATTACTTTCTCTAAGGATTACAGGGTGACGTACAATTATAAGATCCACTGTTACAACCTTCCGGAAGGAAAAGAATCGGTAACGGTGTCCGACTCTGTGCTGACGCTGACATTCAACCAGAAAGGACTCAAATATCTTGCTCCGCCATTCATCAGGAAGGACAAGGAACTATACATATCCGTAAAGGATTTGATACAGCCTAAGAAGAAGATTTCTGTCTATACATTCACGAACAAGGAGTTGCGCGACTATTTGTCGCACCACAATTTCGGTTCAGAACTTGCATCGGTTGATGCCCCGGAAGTCGTAACCTTTTATTTGCAATAAGACATGAGCCGGTGAATGCACGAGATGCGTCAATGGCTTTGTATGAACACAGACCTTTTGCTCATATCGTAATGGCAACAAAATACAGAATAGCGCTCACGGGCGGCATAGGCACAGGCAAGACCTACCTTTCACGGCACTTTGTGCAGATGGGCATTCCGGTGTTTTATGCCGATGACGAGGCCAAGGCGCTCTATCGCGACGAGGCTTTTGTGCGGAAGTTGTGTACGCTGTTCGGAAAGCGGATACTTGATGCGACGGGGCAAGTTGACAGACAAGTGTTGGCCGACATCATATTCAACGATGGACAGCAATTGGCACGGTTGGAACAGTTGGTGCATCCTGCGGTGATGCAGCGTTTTGAACAATGGGCTGAAATTCAGCCGGGCAACGCAGTGATGATGGAGTCGGCGGTGGTGTTTGAACGAGGCCTTGATGTCCATTTCGATAAAGTGATAGTTGCGGACGCTCCGTTGGAACTTCGAATCAAAAGGGTACTGAAACGCACCCCGGGCATCAAGCGCGAGCAGGTGCTTCAGCGTATGGACAAGCAGATGCCACAAGAAGAAAAATGCCGCCGTGCGGATCTTGTCGTCTGCACGGGCGAGACCTATTGCGAAACAGAAAAGGGCGTGCCGCAACCGTGACGCGCCCTTTTGCTTTGCTCAAAAAAGCCTTTGTTTTTCAGAATGGCAAGTCGTCAGTGCCGTCCGCCATCGATGGCTCGAACTGGTCGCCCGATGGCGTTTCAAGCGTGTTGTTCGGCATCTGCTGCTCTGTCGGCGAGTTGGCGTCTCCCGGACCTTTGGGGCTCAATATCGTGAACGTGCCCGCCTCAATCTCGGTGATATAGCGGCGCATGCCGTTGTCTTCCCAATTGCGCGTGCGCAATTTGCCCTCCAGGTAAATCATCTTGCCTTTTGTAAGGTACTTCTCGGCAACCTCTGCCAAATTGCGCCAGCAGTAAATGTTGTGCCACTCCGTGACTTCTGTGCGGTTGCCGTTCTTGTCTTTGTACGTCTCCGACGTGGCCAACGTAAAGGAGGCTTTCTTTACGCCGTTCTCAAAGGTGCGCACCTCGGGGTCTCTCCCCAAGTTTCCTACTAAGATTACTTTGTTGATTCCAGACATAGTGTTTTGTTTTTAAAGTTTGCGGCAAAGATAATAAAATTTATCAAATTGGCATAATATTAAAAATATATTTATTTTTTTATCGCAAGGCGGGTTTGTAATAGGATTCGGAGAGTATATTCTGCGCTTCCGGATTTTGCATCAGTTCCAGCAGGGTAGTGCCGCTGTGGTTCTGCATATACGACTGCACTATTTTCCATCCGAAATAGCATCCCACGCGCCCTGGCGACTGGTTGCCGAAGTCGCGCGTGAACGGCGTCTCGTCCACCAGTTGCCGTATGGTCTTGTCTTCTTTGGAATAGAGTTTGTTTTTCTGTATAAGATATTGCCAAGCAGCGGCCTCGTGTCCGGTAATCCATTTCCACTGTTCGTCGGTGTAGCCGATAATGTCTTTCGGTGACGTGTTCGGGAACATGGTCTGGGTGAGAAACAGTTTTTTGCCTTCCGCAATCATATAGTCAAGTGCAGTGACGGGGGTCTTGTCTGTCATGTGGCGGTAGGCGATAGCCTTGGTGAAACAGTCGGTAGCGATGAATTTCCGCTCACACCTTTGGGCAATATATTTCGGCATGCCGGCTTTGGCATAATTAGCGTAGTTTTTGCCTAAATACATGTCGAGGTTGATGAAGAGGTCGTTGCCATAGCCCCACACAGAGGGTACGTTGAAGTCGAGCCCCGACATCATAGTATAGACGACGGGCAAGGTGTCGTCCGGGAAATGGGAGAGATAGATCCCGAAAGCTTTGTCCAGCTCCTGTTTTTCCTTGTCAAGATCTGGAAACTCTTTTTGTGTGGCATTGTAGATTTCTTTGATGACGGGGTCGGAAAGGTAGGCTTTCAGCCCAGCCATCATAGTCTGGTTGTTCCAGCAGTTGTCGGCGATGAGGATTTCGGGCACTTGGCCGTGGAGTTTGCGGACGCTTTCAGACAGATTTTTGCTGTCGATGGAGAAGAGCATTTGCTCATAGCGGACAGTCTTGAGGTTCACGTTTCTGGCCTCGTTTTTCTGTTCTTCGGTGCGCTGGGGCAGTGACACTTTGTTTTGTCGTTGGCAGCCGTTGCATCCGGCAGTGCCGGCAAGGAGGCCGCCGGCAAGGAGTACCATACACATCAGCCGTTTCACCATCTTGAGTTTCCCGGAGTAGGGTGGGTATTTGACTTTGATGTCTAACTTGCCCGGAGAGCGCATCACGCTTTTTTCGTGTGAGAAAGTGTCAAACCCGTACTTGCCGTGATAGCGTCCCATGCCGCTGTTTCCGATGCCGCCGAACGGAATGTTGGCATTGGCGCAGTGGATGACGGTGTCGTTGATGCAGACCCCGCCGGATGAGGTTTCGCGCAGCATCTTCTTGGCCTTTTCTGGATTCCGGGTGAAATAGTAGAGTGCCAGCGGCTTTTCGCGGCGGTTTATGAAGTCTATGACCTCATCGGTCTGTTCAAACTCTATGAGCGGGAATATGGGTCCGAAGATTTCCTCTTGCATGGCAGGCGCGTCTGTCGGTACTTCCTCTATGACGGTAGGTTCAATGTACCGGTCTTGGAGGTCAAAGCGGCCGCCGACTACAATCCGTCCGGTGTTGAGGTAGCCTGTGAGCCGCTGCATAGCCTTGTCTGTGACTATGCGCGGATAGTCGGGCGACAGTTGCGGGTTGTGCCCGAACAGGTCGCGCACTGCCTCCTTGAAAGCTTGCAGGAAAGCAGTCTTTACCGATTGGTGCACCATCAGGTAGTCGGGGGCAATGCAGGTTTGACCGCTGTTGAGGCATTTGCCCCACACAATGCGGCGCGCGGCAACCTTGAGGTCGGCATCTTCATCGACGATGCAAGGGCTTTTGCCGCCCAGTTCGAGCGTCACAGGAGTCAGGTGCTTGGCGGCGGCCTCCATCACGATGCGCCCTAAAGCGGGACTGCCCGTAAAGAAGATATAGTCGAAACGTTCCGCCAGCAGTTTTTGGTTCACGTCACGGTGGCCGTGGAATACGGAGACCCACGTCGGAGGGAAGACCTCCTGCACGATGGTCTCGGCCAAGGCGGCGGTGGCTGGTGCGTTTGGCGAAGTCTTCAGTGCCACGCAGTTGCCTGCCGCCACCGCCGCCGCCAGCGGGTTGAACAGCAACTGGAACGGGTAGTTCCACGGCGCAATCACCAAAGCCACCCCGTATGGCTCCCTCACGATGCGGCTGCGCGAAGGAAACAGCGAAAGCGGCGTGCCACGGTGCCTGGACTTTGACCACTTGATCATATTCCGCCTTAATGTCTTCAACTCGTGCAGCACGATGCCAGTTTCTGTAGCATACGATTCAAAGTCAGACTTGTGTAGGTCGGCAGCGAGGGCTTCCGCAATGTCTTGCTCATGCCGCTGTATGCTCGTGTAAAGTCTGTCTATCATAACCTTGCGTTGCGCAACGCTTCGGGTCCCGCCATTGCAGAAGAATTGCCGCATTAGGGATATCTTGTCTGTGATTTCAGAATCTGTCATCATTGTAACGCTCTTTTAGGAGCGCAAAAGTACAATTTTTGTCCCCAAAGAAAAAAATGAGGTGTCAATCTTTTTTTTACATTTGCCGCTTCTAAAAAAATTGGTAGACCAGATATTGACTGTAACTATAACACACTAATTATCAACAAATTAAAATCGTTATGAAAAAAAATCTTTTAGTATGGCTTTCGGTGCTGATGATGCTGCCGTGGGCCTTGCAGGCTCAAAGTTACTACACCGAGGACTTTGAGAGTCTGAGTTCCGGTTTGCCGACCGGGTGGACACACATTTCCTCATCGGGAACGGTGGCCGTACAGACAGCCTCAACGTATGCCTGTGGTGGCACCCACAGCCTGAAATTCTCCGGTTCTACCGAGAACATTGTGGCGATGCCGGCTCTTAATGTGGAAATCAACACCGTAGAGCTGACTTTCAGCACAAAACCGGAAGTCACTTATTCGAGTTGCGGTTCTTTTCAGGTAGGTTATGTAACCTCGTTGACGGGTTTCACCACCTTTACGCCTGTAGCCACTTACAATGTAAGTCAATTCAGTGGTTGTCAGCAATTCACGGTCTCCTTTACGGGTGCGCCGGCAGGCAGTTACATCGCTTTCCGCCATCAGCCGCTGTCTACTTACTATTTTTGGTTTCTTGACGACATCAACGTTTCGGCAGCCCCCAGTTGTACGGCAGCCGGCGAAATTATGGCCGAAAACATCACCTACAACAGTGCAGACCTTTCCTGGACGGGCTGCGAAAGCGCCACGGGCTATCAGGTAGCATACAGCACCGGCAGCACCCGCGACGAGAATGCCGTGGTGGTAAATGCCACTTCTTCTACTTTTGCGCTGACAAACCTCAACAGCGACACACGCTATTATGTTTGGGTACGCTCCATCTGCGGCACAGATTCTGCCCGCTGGTCCACTTCCATCAACTTTACTACACAGGTCAGCTGTTATCCTGTGGTAAATGCTTCCGCTTCGGAAATAGGCTTTGACCAGGCCCTCGTCTCCTGGAGCACGGTTGACACCATCGGTCTGCTCCCCTCTTCAGTTCAAATCGAGTACAAGTCATCCCGCGACAATGACTGGACTACAGATGTTACTACTAATGAATATTATAATCTCACCAACCTTACCCCCTCCACCTCTTACACTGTCCGTTTGCGTACGCTCTGCGACAACGACAACGATACTGCCGCTGTCAAGACGGTTACATTCACCACTACGGCACGTTGCGCAGCCGTACTGAATGCCCAAGTTGCAGAGGTTACCGGGGACAAAGCTCTCATCACATGGGACTTGAACGAGAATGTAGGTCTGGAACCCTCTTCCGTGCTGATTCAATACAAGTTGGCTAACGAGACCCAATGGACCTCCGAAACCACGACCGAGAACTACTGGTTCCTTACAGGTCTTAATCCCGGCTCCACCTACAATGTAAGCCTCCGCACGCTTTGCGACAATGACAACGATACCGCTTCCGTGCAGTCTCTGTCGGTGTCCACCTCAATTTGTGGTGAAATCTGCGACAACCACTCCCAGAATAGTTATTATGTGCCTTTCTACAGCAATTACAATTACGGCTATTCACAAACCATCTATCCGGCCACCCAACTCGCAGGACTGGACACCATTACTGGCATTGCTTTCTATGTCAAGACAGCGAATACCAGAAACCGTACTATCGATCTTTATATCGGACACACCAACCAAACCACGTTAAGCACCAGCAACTACATTGCTGTCGGCAATATGTCTAAAAAAACAGACAACTATACACTTGACGTGAGCACTACGGGTTGGGTTGTCATTCCGTTCAGCACTCCGTTTGTATATGACCGCAGCAGCAACATTGTTGTGGCCGTTGACAACAACACAGGCGGTTATGGTTCATTCCAATTCGCGTCTCACAATGCTACCGAAGGTAATGCCGTTTACTGGTACAGTGATTATACGAACACGCAGCCGGGTAACCCCAATGCCGACTATAGCGGTGTGTCAGACCTTGTGCCGGACATCCGCTTCATCGGTAATTGCCTTGACCCGGACTGCGTTGCCCCGATGGCTATGCTGACCGGCGTTACGGCCACCACCGCAGACCTTGTATGGGTTGCCGGTGATGACGAGACAGAATGGGTTGTGGAATACAAACTGAACTCCGAGACCGAATGGACGGAAGCTTCTTCTGTCACCACCACCGCTTACACCATTACTGACCTCAACACTTCATCATACTATAACTTCAGAGTAGGTTCTATCTGCACCGACGACACACTCTATACAGGAACAATTTCCGCTTGGACAGCATGTGATGCCATAGTTGCTCCGTATGCCGAGGATTTTGAGACATTCTCTACAATGGTTTCTCCGTGCTGGGAGTTCTATTCCGGTGCAGCATCTGACACGGTTACACACACTTCAGACCTGTCTGCTCCCTCAAACGGCTGGAAATTCACCAACACATACGCTTTCGGACTCATACATGCATCTCTGAACATCTATGGAACAGACCGTTACGCATGGATGATTACGCCTGCCTTTGACTTGAGTTCGCTTAGCACACCGACGCTCACATTTGATATGGCTCTAACGAAATACGGCAGTTCCGACCCGATTCCAGACTCTACCCGTCAGCAGGACGACCGTTTCATTGTTCTGGTATCTACAGACAACGGCGCCACCTGGAACATGTCCACAGCCACCATCTGGGACAACACCGCTACGGCCGCACACCGTTACGACTATATTTCCACGACAGGCGAGCAGGTGAGCATTCCGTTGGCACAGTTTGCCGGACAGACGGTACGCATCGCCTTCTACGGAGAATCAACGCAATCAGGCGGAGATAATGAATTGCACATCGACAATCTGTCGGTTTCAGAACCTATTACTTGTCTGAAACCCAAAAACCTGGCAGCCTCTAACAGCACAAGTTCCTCTGTTGACCTGTCTTGGACAGAAACCGGAACGGCCACCGATTGGATAGTCGAATATGTTTCCGGCACGGAAGCCCCTGTCTCCGTCAACGTTTCCGGCACGCCATCCACTACGGTTACGGGGCTGGAGTATAACACGGAATACACTTTCACGGTGAGAGCATACTGCGCTGAAGGCGACACCTCGGCTGTTTCAACACCTATTTCTGCAAAAACCGATTGCGGCATAGTCTCCCTCCCGTTAGACGAAAACTTTGACTCCTATCCTACCAACTACGGTTCCTATTCATTCCCTGACTGCTGGGGCCGCATCCGCGCTACTGGCACAAACTATCCGTACATCAACACAACGAATCATAGTGCACCTAACGGACTCTATTTCTATCAGTCAACATACAGTGGGAACATAACCTCGTATGTCGTTTCTCCTGAAATAGACAACAGTGTGCAAATGAACCAACTCTTCACCCGGTTCTGGTGCAAAAAATCTTCCGGCAGCGGCTTCGTTGTTGTCGGTATTATGAGCGACCCTGCCGATGCCACTACCTTTGTGCCGGTTGACAGCATTAACGCAAACTCTACCACCTGGACAGAATATGAAGTCGATTTCTCGCAATATTCCGGCAACGGCCATTATGTAGCATACAGGAGCCAGATTGATACCCCCAACGTAACTTACTTCAGCATGTATCTTGACGATATCCACATCGACTACATTCCTACATGTCTGCGTCCTAACGGCGTAGCCGTATCCGGCATCACCGCTTCTGCTGCCAATGTCACGATCACTCCGCGCGGCAGCGAAACGGCATGGGATGTCCTTTGCGTTGCCGATACCGTCACAGACATTGCCGATGCCGTATGGGAAACCATCACCGACACGACACACGTTTTGACAGGTCTTTCCGGCAATACTGACTATATAGTATATGTAAGAACCAACTGCGGCGATGCCACCAGCGATATGATCAACAAGGCATTCACGACAGAATGTGATGCAGAAGATGCTCCCTGGACGGAAGACTTCGCCGGATTCAACAACAGCCCTTCAGTTTGCTGGAAGAAATACACGGGACTTGCCTCCCTTGTATTCGCCGACTCCGCTATTCTTGTTTCTGGCAGCAATTGGAAGTTCAATTCTTCTAATGTATTCAACATAGGTCATCCTAGATTGAACAATTATGGAACAAACCGATGCGACTGGCTGGTTTCACCGAACATAAACCTCTCCGCTCTCACGGATCCGGCTCTCGTCTTTGACTTGGCTTTGACAGACTACAACAGAGAAGATGTTGCTGAAAACGCTCCGGATGACAAGTTCATGGTGATCGTCTCTACCGACGGCGGCGCCACCTGGAGTGCTGACAACGCCACCGTGTGGGGAGACTCAACTGCAAACTACCTTTATAATGAAATCCCCAACACAGGACGTCAAGTTGTACTCTCTTTGGCACAATATGCCGGACAGACTGTCCGTATCGCTTTCTACGGCGAGTCAACGGTCAGCAACGGCGACAACGACCTCCACATTGCTAACGTAGAAGTGGGAGAGATGCCTTCTTGTTCCCGTCCTAACGACATCACGTTCACCGATGTCACCTACAACAGCGCGACTGCCCACTGGACAGGCTGCCCAGAAGCCGACAGTTATGAAATCGTCTATGGTATCAGCAACCAGATAGATGCCGCCACAAACGTCACGGAAACCGTATTCGACACTACGATGGCATTCCAGGATCTGCGGAGCGAAACCTCCTATTACGTATGGGTTCGCGCAGTCTGCGGCGGAGCCACTTCACAATGGAGTATGCTTTCCTCTTTCACCACAGGAATCAGTTGCGCACCGGTAGTCAACGCACAGGTGGTTTCCGTCAGCGCAAACGCTGCGGCCATCGCCTGGGAACAGGACTTCACGGGCGGACTGCCCGTCTCCTCTGTAATGGTTTCTTACAGACAAAGCAACCAGACCACCTGGACAACGGCAACCACATCCGACAACTATTACTTCTTAAGCGGTCTCACGAGTGCCACGACCTACAACGTGCAGTTGCGTACCCTTTGCGACAACGATGCTGACACCTCTGCACTCCGCACGCTCACATTCACCACTTCCGCTTGTGGCATCGAGATTTCAGGTACGAGTTCGCAGACCAGTTACAGTTCACCGTTTTCCGCCAACTTCAAGTATGGTTATTCCCAGACTATCTACCCGGCATCAGATCTGTCAGGTCTGGACACCATCAGGGGTGTAGCCTTCTATGCCAACTCACAGAACGGCATGCCGCGCATCGTGGATGTTTATATCGCACATACGACCGAAACATCATTGAGCACCACCAACTTCATACCTGTCGCCAACATGCAGCAGGTTGCCATTGCCCACTCGATGAACATCTCCGGCGGTTGGGTAACTATCCCATTCACTACCCCGTTCGTCTATGACGGCACCAGCAATCTTGTTGTCGCTGTTGACAACAACACTGGTGGCTACTCTGCTTTTAACTGGAGAGGACACACCCCCACGACGGGCAACACGGTCTATTGGTATCAAGACGGCTCCGACATTCTTCCCTCAAGTCCCGCAGCTAATAGTTCAAGCACATCTAACATTGTTCCCGACATTACATTCGTCACGAGTTGTGCAGAATCCGACTGCACCGCCCCGCTGCTTATTATGAGCGGCGCCACCGCCACATCAATTGACTTGGCCTGGAACGACAACTCCAGCGACAACGGTTGGGTGGTGGAATACAGAACAACGGCTCAGGCTGATTGGATTGAAGCCACCAACACGATGGCAGACAACTACACCATTACAGGACTTACGCCTTCTACGGGATATGAAGTGCGCATCGGTTCCCTCTGCAGTACGGACACGCTCTATTCCAACATTGTGGAAACCTATACCGAATGCGCTCCCATAGCCGCTCCGTACAGCCAAGACTTCGACAGCTTCACTACGCTGCCGCGCTGCTGGGAACGCTACAGCGGCATCCCTTCAGATACGGTAACACACACGGCCAACCTTACAGAAACGACAATTGGCTGGACATTCAGCAAGACTTCCGTATTCGGTTTGAGACATGCCGCTATTAACATCTATGGCTCAAGTATTAAATACTGGCTGGTAACGCCCGAAATCGACTTGACCCCACTGACCAACCCGACGCTCATGTTTGACCTTGCCTTGACCGACTACAACAATGCAAACCCGGTTGAAGACACGGCAGGACAACCTGACGACCGCTTCATCGTGATGATTTCAACCGACGGCGGCGCAACCTGGAACATGAACAACGCTACTGTCTGGAACAATAACGGCACGGGCGACTATGTATTCAACCACATCTCCAACATGGGCGACCAGGTGAGCATCTCGCTGGCACAGTATGCCGGACAGAACATTCGTATCGCGTTCTACGGAGAGTCAACAGTTTCCAATGGCGACAACGACCTGCACATTGACAACCTGGTTGTGGATGAGCCTATCACGTGTTTGAGACCCTCTGGTCTTTCCTTTACCGCCACCACAGACAATTCCGCAGCCATCTCCTGGACAGAGAACGGAACAGCTACCGCTTGGAACATTGAATACGGTCCTGCCGGTTTCACACCGGGCTCTGGCACTATGGTAGCAGTTACCGCTACTTCTTACACCTTGACGGGTCTTACGTCCAATACCGCTTACGACGTTTACGTACAGTCTGACTGCGGCGCAGGCGATGCCAGCCTTTGGACCGGCCCCGTCTCATTCTCTACCGCATGCGTTGCTTCTGACCTCCCGTTCGTAGAACTCTTCAACAACCTCACATCTGGAAGCATCCCTAATTGCTGGGACAACGACGAAACCGAGGGCGACGTATCTAATCCTTGGGGTTATACGGCTGAAACAGAAGGTATTGAAGGCGGTTGCGTGAGGTTCGACTCATACCTCAATGCCGAGCACGCTGTCAACTACCTCAAGACTCCGCTGCTGAACCTCACGCAGAATGTTGCACTCTCATTCTACTACAAGAACCCCGAAGCCGGCGACTTCTCCGTCTATATTGAGGTTGCCGGCACACGTACCCTGCTTGAGGCAGGTCTTGTAGGCGCAACAGATTGGACCCGCAAGTCGTATGACCTTTCGGCTTACAACAACCAGACTGTGCGAATCGTGTTCAAAGGCACGAGCAACTATGGTTACGGCGACGCCTACATCTACCTCGACAGTGTTATGGTAGCAACCGTTGCCGGTCCTGAACCTCAACCTGCCGACACGTGCCATGCTCCCGTTTTGACAGTTTCTGCCGTTGACGTGAACAGTGCAACGTTGAGCTGGACGCAGGAAGGCACTCCCGACAGCTGGACACTCTATTACAGAAAAGGCACGGACGCTTGGACTACCGTGAATATCACCGCACCGTCTCCGTACGTCCTCACCGATCTGATGGCCGAAAGTGCTTACGAGGCTTATATGGTGGCCAATTGCGACAACGTTGAGAGTGCGCACTCCAACACGGTGAACTTCACAACCTTGCCCGATGGCGTTGAGGATTACTTGCTTGGACAAACCAAACTCTATCCTAACCCCACCAGCAGTTATGTGACCATAGCCAACAGCAACTGCATGATTGAGACGATTGAGGTCTATGACGTTTATGGCAAGACCCTGCACGTGCAGCAAGTGAACGACCACACGGCTGTGCTTTCTGCCGACGGTCTGGCTAACGGCATGTACTTTGTACGGATCGTTACCGACAAGGGTGTGGTTGTCAAACCTTTCACCAAACGGTAAACCGTTATACGAATAATGAAAAAAGGGAGGCTTTCGTCTCCCTTTTTTTTGTCCGGCGCGCAATCCTCAGGCTGACTTAAGACTTAAGACGTATGATGAAAGATGGAACAATATGCGTAACGCATCTAAGATCCAAGATCTAAAGTCTGATTCGTGCGCTAGCCGTGCAAGTACGATTATTCAGCATTATATGTCGGAAAAAACATTACCTTTGCCGGCATACTATCAGCAGCCAACGATGAACCAAAAACAAAAACAGGAGATCATAGAAAGCGGAAAAGATTTCTTCCGTTCAACAATAATCCCAAACCATATAAAGAACCTTGAGAGCCTTAGCCTGAAGAGCTTTAATATCAACCCTTTTCTGATAAACTATTTGGCCGCATTTCTTTGCGGTAATACTGAACCCGAAAGTATAGCGAAAGCCTTGGTTTATCCGCGAGTTCTTGGAACAAGCCTAAACACCAGTTTCGGACAACAAGTGCAGATCTTCATCTCACAATTGCAACAGATAGTCGGCAATGCGTCAGGCATTGACGGTATAGACATAGAGTTTGTTGACGCACTTGACAACCGCCGAAAATATTGTCAGTGCAAGGCCGGACCAAATACAATCAATAAAGACGATATCGCAACTATTTTGGGGCATTTCAAGAACTTGATAGGAAAGTCTCGCATAGATCGTATGCCTTTGCAGATTGATGATATGATAGTTGGCGTTCTTTATGGTGAACCATCAGACTTGTCCCAACATTACAGGATAATAAATGCTTCTTATCCTGTATATTGTGGGGCGGAATTTTGGCAGAGGATTACGGGAGATCATGATTTTTACAATCATTTGGCAAAAGCATTTGCCGCAGTCGTGGAAGAAGATCGCATTGACGGAAGTGTGCTTATTATGAAGAAGGTAAACGACCTTGCTGACGAGATAAGAAAGAGAGGAGGCATTTGAGGATGACGTTCATATCAGAAAACAATTTGGCTGCATTGGCTGCCACTTCAGTAAGTGTGGTGCGAACCTGGGGCGACAAAGGCGTTTTTCCGCAGCATTTCAAGAACGGCGTGCGTGGTTTTATGATGGAAGAACTGGCTTCCATTCCTCAGGTGGAAGAGATGAACCGAAGCCTTTGGGATGAAGAGATGCTGACAGAACCCTTGCGCCAATACAATTCTGTGGAACTGTTTGCCGGCGCCGGCGGCTTGGCTTTGGGTATGGAAAAGGCGGGATTCCACCATGTCCTGCTGAACGAATCGGACCATTCGGCATGCGTTACGTTGACGAAGAACCGTCCTGAATGGAGCGTCATAGAGGGAGATGTGCGCAATATAGACTTCAAGCCGCTGCACGGAAATGTTGACTTTCTCTCCGGCGGATTCCCTTGCCAGGCCTTTTCATACGCCGGCAAGCAGGGCGGCTTCAGCGACACGCGCGGCACGCTCTTCTTTGAACTCGCACGAGCGGTTTCTGAAATTCAGCCCCGTGTCTTTATGGGCGAGAATGTGAAAGGGCTTGTTTCTCATGACCACGGACGCACCTTTGAAACTATCAAAGCCGCAATATCTGAATTGGGCTATACCTTAGTTGAGCCTCGTGTGCTGAAAGCCATTATGTACCAAGTGCCACAAAAGCGCGAGAGGCTTATTCTCCTCGCTGTCCGCAACGATGTGGCCGAAAACGTGTCTTTCAGGTGGCCCTCGCCCTACAAGCGCGTTATGACCCTGCGAGACGCCTTTTATGCCGGCGTGATTTATGATACCGATGTCCCAAAGTCTGCCGGTGTTAACTATCCCGAGAAGAAACGGAAAGTGCTGGCATTGGTGCCCCAAGGCGGCGACTGGCGCAATTTGCCCGAGACTGTGGCCAAAGAGTATATGGGCGGAAGTTATCATCTGGAAGGTGGCAAGACGGGAATGGCAAGGCGTCTCTCTTTAGACGAACCATCGCTTACGCTTACCTGCTCGCCTTGCCAGAAGCAGACCGAACGCTGCCACCCCATAGAAACCCGCCCGCTTACGGTTCGCGAGTATGCCCGCATCCAAACATTCCCCGATGACTGGCAATTTGCGGGCACCGTCAGCGAACAGTATAAGCAGATAGGAAACGCTGTGCCCGTAAATCTTGCTTGGACCGTAGGACGCTCGGTCATACGTCTGCTGAACGATATTGAACGTCTCCATCCGGCTGAAACCGCACACTGCCGGAATGCCGTTTCGGAAATCCGCAACAATTGCGCTATATGTCCGGAATTGTTCTGACTATCCTTTCTTGTAGTAGAGCGTGGAGCAAGACGCGCCCAAGCCATTGGAGTCTCGAAGAGGCTCAACATCCGCACTCTGAATACTTTTGTTTAATAAATGTCTGAAAAAACATTACCTTTGCCGCCGTGAAAAGGATTAACAAACAAAAAACACAAAACATGATGATACCGGCATCGTAAAGGCGATGCATTGACATATTTATTTTTATTAATAATAGCACTGCTATTATTTCGCGTTCAAAGAAAAAAGCCTAGGAAACTGATTTCTCTGAAGTCGGAATAGCATCGCGCTATGCAGGAATTCTAATCATACAAAACGACCACTCTCCTATACAAACTGCACTTTGGTGCATTTCTTTTCGAGAGAGTGGGGCAGGTTTCTTCCTAGGCTTCCTGCTGAACGCGAGGAGAGGATGCACCTTTTTTGTCTGCACCATTGCGGCTGTTCCTTCACGGATTGATAGCATGCACAGAACTATCAATCTTAATGACAAAAGCAATAAAAAGATTCGGAAGGGTCTATACACCTGATTTCATCGTCCGCCTCATTCTTGACTTCGGCGGTTATGATAATTCTTCAATCATCCAAAAGCACGTTATTGACAACAGTTGCGGCGACGGTGCTTTCCTTACTGAAATCGTCAGACGATACTGCAAGATCTTTCTTGCGCAAAACCAAGATTCGGATAATCTGAGCCGCGACCTCGCACAGTACATACACGGCATCGAAATTGACACTGAAGAATGCCGGAAATGCATCTCCAATCTCAACAAGGCAGTTGAACAGTATGGAATCACAGGCGTAAAATGGGATATTCTCAACGCTGATGCATTGAAAACCAATAAGTTCAACAATAAGATAGACTTCGTGTTCGGCAACCCGCCATACGTCAGAGTCCACAACCTTGAGGAGATTTACGCATCTGTCAAAAAGTTGAAATTTTCAGAGAACGGCATGACGGATTTATTCCTCGTTTTCTTTGAAATCGGCTTCAATATGCTTGCCGACAGGGGAACTATGTGTCTGATCACGCCAAGTTCGTGGCTTGGCAGTCTGGCGGGCAAAAATTTGCGCAAATATATTGCGGCCAAACAAAACTTGTCAGGTGTCATTGACCTGGAGCATTTCCAGCCTTTTGAAGCCACCACCTACACCATTATCTCCCGTTTTTCAAATGCAGGAAAGTCCAACCATATCGACTATTACACATTTGACCCAAAGAAACAGGACAAAGTGTTTCATGACAGCTTGTCGTATGAACACATTCTGCTTGGTGCGGCATCAGAACGAACAGGAAGCAAGTTCTACTTTTCACGCAAGGAACATCTGACATGGCTTCACAATATCAAAACGGCGAATGTTTACAGATATGTGTCGGTAAAGAATGGATTTGCAACGCTTGCCGACAAGATTTTCATTGGCGATTTTCCCTTTTCAGAGGGAACGATAGACATTCTGAAGGCATCGACCGGAAAATGGAGCAAATGTATTTACCCGTACGACAGGAATGGAAATCCGATTCCGGAACGTGATTTCAAGAAACATCGGGAAGCCTACGAACATTTGTTGTACCACAAAGACAAATTGTCACGCGGCCGTGACATTGAAAACAAGAGCGGTTGGTATCTTTTCGGCAGAACGCAAGCTTTGAAAGATGTGGCACGGCGGAAATATGCCGTCAATACCATCGTAAAAGACCAGAACAGCCTCAAAACAGAATTTGTTCCGGACGGATGCGGCATTTACAGCGGACTTTACATATTGACTGAAATCGACTGGGAAACCATAATAGCACTGATTTGTTCAGACGATTTCATTTCCTATATCAAACTGCTGAAAAATTACAAAAGCGGCGGCTATTACACATTCGCTTCAAAAGACCTTGAACAATATCTTAATTTTAAATTGACTGAAGAATATGGACAATCAAGAATTTCTGGAAACGATTGGGAACTCTTTTAAGAAGTTTCTCTCCACAGGCTCACGCAGTAACGAGAAATTGAAAATCCTGCACGGGAACATCTCGCAGGATTTACAAGAACGTTTAGGTGATGGCTATTCCGTCAAATCTCTTAGAATTGACGGCGTTAGTGGAGAATTAAAACTGAACGGACGCTACATTGAGAAAGCCGTTGACATAGCTATTCTGAAAGAGAATAATCCCATTGCCGGTGTAGGCGTAAAATTTGTCATGCAGAATTATTCACAGAACTCAAACAACTATTTTGAAAATATGTTGGGCGAGACTGCGAATATTCGCTGTGCAAATATCCCTTACTTTCAAATATTTATCATCCCGGATGAACTTCCCTATTATAAAAATGATGGTTCTATTCAGAAATGGGAGACTTTCACGAAGCACAATTCGGAAAAGTACATCACGCTCAGCAAAGACAATTTTGAGATATCGATACATACACCCGTCAAAACACTGCTGTATGTAGTGCAATTGCCACCGGTAGGAGATAAAGTCAAAACGAAAAACCAATACGTTGATTATTACTCAAATCTCTACAACTTGACTGTGAGAGAATCAAATATGCAATATGACATATTCTCATCTGCCGTCATATACAACAATTATGAAGAGTTTGCCCAAAAGGTGGTACATTACATACAATTCTTATAAACCTGCTGGTTTATGACTTAATTAGGAATTAGGAATGTGTGATGCGTAACGCCTCTAAATTCTAAGTTCTAAGTTCGTGCGGTATCTGTGGAAATGCAATAATCCAAGAAACGTACAAATAAGCGGATCTCAAAAGATGATGAATTTGGGGAGGACTATCTTTTCTTGTAATAAAGCGTGAAGCTCTTTTCCGGCACTAACGTGTCGGACACGACGCGCTCCAGTTGCTCAACCGTCACGTCAAAGTAGTGTGCCCGTTCGTTCAGAAAATATTCTGCATTGGAGATGGTTTCGCCCACGGCGATGTTCATGGCGCGCTCGTCAATCTTGATCTCGTTGTTCAGCAAGATGGATTCCGCCCGGTTCTGCACTTTCTGGAGGTCGTGGGCAAAGTCGTGAACAAAAGTCCGGCCGTACAGAAACCGGCACAGCTCGGTGTCGGCATCTTCAATCCGGATCCCCTCTGACGGCCGCCCGCTCACAAGGAACAAGCCCTCGTCAACTGTGCCCATAATGGAGGCGGAGATGTCGGTGAAGAGGCGGCGGTTGATGACAAACTTGCGGTACAGGTACGAGGACTGCCCCGTGCCGAGGAGGTCTGACAGCAGGTCAAATGCGTAATAGTCGGGGTGTATGCGGCGGCACATCGGCCAACCTTTCAGCAGCACGTCCGAGGGCACGTCGCGCTCCACGACCAGCAGTTCCGCCGACTGTGGCACTTCTTCTTCAGGATAATCGCGCGGCACAACCTCGCCAGAGGGTATGTCGCCGAACCACTTCTCTGCCAAAGTCGCCACCTCGTCAAAGCGCACGTTGCCGGCTACCGTGAGCACCGCATTGGCAGGACAGTAGAAGCGGCGATGAAAATCGCGTATCATGTCCATATCCGTCGCTTCGATCTGTTCCACGCTCTTCCCGATGGGCAGCCAGCCGTAAGGATGCCGCTTGTATGCTATGGCGTTGAACAGCATCGCCAAGTCGCCGTATGGACGGTTGAGGTAGTTCTCCTTGAACTCTTCAATCACGACTTGTTTTTGGATGTCGAGCGACTGCTGCCGGAACGCCGGCGCCAGCATACGGTCAGACTCCAGCCAGAACACCGTCTCTATGTTGTTGGCGGGCACAATCACATAGTAGTGGGTTATGTCTTGCGACGTGTAGGCATTGTTGACCGCCCCCGCTTTTTGCAAAACCTTGTCGTAGTCGTGTACATTGCGCGACCCCGTGAACATGAAATGCTCCATCAAGTGCGCCAGTCCGGTGTGGGCAGGGTTCTCGTCACGCGAGCCGACACCATAGACAATGTTGCAGGAAGCAAGTGGGGTAGTGCGGTCTTCGTGAACGACAATGCGAAGGCCGTTGTCAAGAACAGTTTTCTGTATGGCTATCATAGAGAAAGTGAGATTATGGACAAAAATGCCGGCAAAGATAGCAATTTACACTTTATATGATAGAAGATGAAAAAATACCCACTTTTAGGGATTGCCCGCCTTTTTTTATAGTCCTATTTTTGCTGCGTGATTGAATAAAAAGAGGGCAATAATGTCGGAAATTGAAAATCAACGTGTTACATTGGCAGATGTCCCAACGGGGTATAATTGCGTGATAGTACGCCTTGCGGGTCATGGCGGATTCAGGCACAGACTGATGGAGATGGGCTTTGTGCGCGGTGAGAAAGTCAGGGTAGTGAAGAATGCACCGTTGCAGGATCCTATAGAGTACGAGATTATGGGCGGCCACGTGTCATTGCGTCGCATTGAGGCGCAGCATATCGAGGTGGCACGTATGAGCGAAGAGATGGCTGACATGTATCGCTTCAACGGCACCGTCACCGAAGAGGTGGTCAAGGCTATGGGGCCTGCGGGCAAGCAGATAACCATCGCGCTGGTGGGCAACCCCAACTGCGGCAAGACCTCCTTTTTCAACAGGGCTACCGGTCTCCGCGAAAAGGTAGGCAACTACAGCGGCGTGACGGTTGACTCGAAACTCGGCGTTGCCAAGCACAATGGCTATGTGCTCAACTTTGTCGATCTTCCGGGCACATACTCAATTACGGAATATACCCCCGAAGAACTCTATGTGCGCCGTTACATTGCAGACAGTCACCCCGACGTGCTGCTCAACGTAGTAGATGCCTCCAACCTTGCCCGGAACCTTTTTCTTACCACACAGCTTATCGACATGAATGTGCCTATGATTATGGCACTCAACATGTACGATGAACTGGATAAAAACGGCGACAAACTTGACGTCCCGGCCCTCTCGCGGATGTTCGGCTTCCCTATCATCCCTACGGTTTCCACCAAAGGCACCGGCATTGAGGAAATCTTCAACCACATCATCGACATTTACGAGAACCGCGAGGGTATTTCAAAACATATCCATATCAATTACGGACCCGACATCGAAAAGGGCATTGCAGCCCTAAAGGTGAAGATGGAGGTGGAGCCCGACTACCCGTCGCGATATATGGCTATCAAGTTGTTGGAGAACGACAAAGTGACGATTGGCGAAGTGGGGAAAATGAAAGGCGGTGCTGAGATTCTGAATACCGCCGAGGATTTCAGATCCTCAATTGAGAAATCATACCGTGAGGACTCTGCCACCGCTATCGCCAACGCCAAGTACGGCTTCATCCGCGGCGCGCTCAAGGAGACGTTCGTCTCTACCAAAAACCGCTCTGAAACATTGGCGTATTCCATCGACAACATATTGACTAACAAATGGTTGGGTTTTCCAATCCTAATCTTCTTCATATGGTTTATGTTTCAGATGACGTTTACCATAGGCGCCTATCCGCAGGCATGGCTGGAGATGTTCTTCGGCTGGCTGGGCAAGATAACCTCGGCGGTGCTGCCGCAAGGCATTCTTGAAAGCCTGCTCGTAGATGGCATCATTGCCGGCGTGGGCAGCGTCTGCTCGTTTCTCCCTAACATATTGATTCTGTTCTTCTTCATCTCTATATTGGAAGATACGGGATATATGGCGCGTTCGGCGTTCATCATGGACAAACTGATGCACCGCATCGGGCTGCACGGCAAGTCTTTCATCCCGTACATTATCGGTTTCGGGTGCAGCGTGCCCGCTATCATGGCCACACGCACGCTCGAAAACCGCAAAGACCGCATCCTGACCATCATCACCGTGCCGTTTATGTCGTGCTCGGCCCGGCTGCCGGTATATCTGCTGCTCATCTCGGCATTCTTCGACAAACATCAGGGACTCATTTTAGTCAGCATCTATCTTCTCGGCATTCTGATGTCTATTTTGACGGCATTGCTGATGAAGCGTGTCGCCTTCAAAAACGAGTCTGACCAGTTTGTGATGGAGTTGCCGCCCTACCGCATACCTACTCTCCGCAACGCCGTAGTACACATGTGGGACAAGAGTGTGCAGTATGTGAAGAAGATGGGAACGGTGATCTTGGGCGCAACGGTCATTATCTGGGCATTGGAGTACTTTCCGCAGCACAGCGCGGAACTTGATCGTTATACAGCACAGATTGAGCAGGTTGCTGCCGACAGCACGTTGAGTGCCGAGGCGCAGGATGTTGCTATTGGGCAGTTGACGCTCGACCGCGCCACGGTGCAGACCGAGAACTCCTACATTGGCAGGATAGGTCAATTTATCGCGCCGGTGTTCCGGCCGCTCGGCTTTGACTGGAAGATGGGAGTGTCGCTGCTTACGGGCATTGCCGCCAAAGAGGTGGTTGTATCCTCGATGGGTGTCCTGTACCACGCCGACGGAGAAGCCGACGAGAACTCTTCTGCTTTGAAAGAGAGCTTGAAGACGCAGGTGTGGACTTCCGGCGAATTGAAAGGCCAGCCCGTGTTTACACCGTTGGTGGCGTATGGTTACCTTATCTTTATTCTGCTCTACTTCCCATGTGTGGCCGCCCTGTCGGCCGTGTTCCGGGAGGCCGGTCTCAAGTGGGCCACTTTCTCCATACTCTATAATACGGGAGTCGCCTGGATTGCGGCATTCCTGATATTCCAAATAGGAAGCCTTTTGCTATGACATCGTTTTAAAGGTTGTTGTTTTATTATATTTTTATGTATTTGTTGAAAGATTGAGGACTCCGCCATAAAGTCCTCTTTCTTTTTCCCATGTTGTGGGATTGAAGAATTAGGAATGTAAGAAGCCTTTATAGTCTCAATTTGAAGTTCTGACCATGGGCATCGGAGAGACCCAATCGGGGGCGGTGCACCCGTCGGAGTCAACTGCGCCCCAAGTCAACGGAGCCTCGGAGAGGCTCAACATCGTAGAATGGAAACGGAACAAAACGCATAACGCCTCTAAATTCTAAGTTCTAAAATCTAAACTCTAAACTCTGTTTTGTGCAGTAGCCGTGTATGTCATTTTTGTTTTTTTATGTAAGTGGATATTTTGTGTATCTTTGCCGCTGTTTTTAACGAGTAAGAACTAAATTTAGCGGTCAGTGTATAGATTTTAGTATTTAGTATAATTTTGTAATAATAAAGCATTAGCTATTATTTCGCGTTTAGCCAAGAGCCTCGGAAACTTTTTGGAAATAAACATACAGAAATAATATCTGGCAGTCTTTCCTGATTGAAGACTTTGTCGATTGTAATAAGCGATGCTTGTACCGAACAGGTGCGAGTAACTTATAAATCGGCAGAGGTTTCCATCCGAGGCCGCCTCTCAGCTAAACGCAGTAAGTGGTCTTGCACCTTTCTTATTGCGTATGGCGGATTGATAGCTTGCAATAAAACTATCAATCAATGGCAGGACAGAACCTTAATGCAGCAAGAGTTTCAAAAAAAGACGAGTTTTATACCCAGTTGGACGACATCGCCAAGGAACTCAAGTATTACAAGCAGTATTTCAAAGGGAAGAGAGTGCTATGCAACTGCGACGACCCCTACGAGAGCAATTTCTTCAAGTACTTTGCACTTAATTTCAATCAATTAGGCTTGAAAAAGCTTATGGCCACTTGCTACAATGGCTCGCCTATATCCGGGAATGAGTTGTTGCTGGATTTTGGAGAAGAGAAGCAAGACCCGAAAAAGATTGCCTACAAAGTGGAGATAACCGAAGTTCAGGATTATAACGGCGACGGGGCAATCAACCTTGCAGATGTGCAGTATCTGATTCAAAATGAAAAGAATGTGCTGTCTCGGCTCAAAGGAAACGGATCGTTCGACAGTCCCGAATGTGTTGAACTATTAAAAAAAGCGGACATCGTTGTCACTAATCCGCCATTCTCCCTATTCCGCGAATATCTTGCACTGCTGGAAGATAATGAGAAACAATTTCTTATCATCGGCAACACGAACGCACTGACTTACAAAGAGACGTTCCGTATGTTCCAGCAAGACAAAATCAGAACCGGCTATACCAACTTCAATGTGGGTATGTTCTTTCAAGTGCCGGATAATTTTGATAAATTTCACCATCTTGAAGATGGTAAGAGGATTGCAAGAGTTTCAGCATCTTGTTGGTTTACAAACCTTCCTGTAAGTAAACATAATGACGATTTAATTCTATACAAAAGATTCAACCCAATAGAAAATCCTCATTATGCAAATTATGACGCAATAAATGTGCAAACATATACGGATATTCCGGCTGATTACGATGGAGTAATGGGAGTTCCCATCACTTTCATGGATAAGTATAATCCAGAGCAGTTTGAAATAGTGGATTGCTGCGAGCCTGCAATAGACTTGGATAGTTACATAAGGTGTTCATATTTCAAGGAGCATAAATCGCGTCAGATAATGTACAAAGGCAAGTTGTGCCAAAAAACATATCATAGATTATTGATCCGCAACAAAAAACCGCAGGAGTCATGACCATAGATTTGAAAGAGATAAGCATACGCGAACTGTGTGCGAGTTACAGCGATTTGAGCATTCAGGAGGAGGGCATCACCGGCTACGGTGGCCGGCTGGACATACGCCCGAAATACCAACGCGAGTTCGTCTATGACGAGAAGAAGCGCAACGCCGTTATGGACACCGTGTGGCATGGTTTCCCATTGAACGTTATGTACTGGGTGCGTGTCGGCGACGACCGATACGAACTACTGGACGGCCAGCAGCGCACCATCTCCATCTGTTCCTTCATCGCCGGCGAGTTTATGATGCAGTTTGATGGCAACCTGCTCGGCTTCAGCAATATGACCAAGGAGCAGCAGGGCCGGATTCTCGATTGCAATCTGCAGGTGTATGTGTGCGAGGGCTCGGACGAGGAGAAACTCAAATGGTTTCAGACCATCAACATAGCGGGTGAGAAACTCACCAACCAGGAGATACGCAATGCGATTTATTCAGGCAGCTGGGTTACGCAGGCCAAGCGCCATTTTTCAAAGACGGGCTGTGTGTCCTACAAGATTGCATCAGACTTCATGACGGGCTCGCCCATCCGACAGGATTATTTCGAAACCGCGCTGAAATGGATTGGCGATGCTCAAAGCCTTACTATAGAACAATATATGGCAAAGCACCAGCATGACACGGATTCAGACGAGTTGTGGCAGTATTTTCAGGATGTGGTGCATTGGGTTGACAAGCTGTTCGGTCGCAGGTACAAGAAAGAGATGAAGGGCGTTGAATGGGGAATGCTGTTCAACCGGCACAAGGATACATATTTTACTGCGACATTCATAGGGAAACAGATGGAGCGGCTTATGCTGGATTCAGATGTTCAGAAGAAGAGCGGGATTTTCGCCTACATTTTAGACGGCGACGAACACCATCTCGGCATCCGCGCATTCGATGCGAACACCAGGCGCGAGGTTTACGAGAAGCAGGGCGGCATCTGCAAGATTTGCGGCAAGCATTTCAACATCGAGCAGATGGAGGCTGACCACATCACGCCGTGGCGCGACGGCGGCAGAACCGTTGCCGGAAACTGCCAGATGCTGTGCAAAGAATGCAACAGACGGAAGAGCGGGAAGTGATTCAATTAGGAATGTAAGAAGCCTTTATAGTCTCAATTTGAAGTTCTGACCATGGGCATCGGAGAGACCCAATCGGGGGCGGTGCACCCGTCGGAGTCAACTGCGCCCCAAGTCAACGGAGCCTCGGAGAGGCTCAACTTCGTAGAATGGAAACGGAACAATACGCATAACGCCTCTAAGTTCTAAACTCTGTTTTGTGCAGTAGCCGTGTGCATAGTGACAGAAAGAACGAAAAATCAACAAAAACAGTACACTTGCAGCACTGATTCCTTTGGACTTTGACCTGTCTGCCCTACCTGTCGCCTGTCTGCCGACAGGTAGGGCAGACAGGCGACAGGCAGGTTAAGGGACTTCACAAGGTTCAGAGGGGCAGGCACTGGATTAGAGCAAAAACAATGTATTCAAACATACATACTTTAAGTACAAGTTGAATATCAATGGCTACATTGGACATCGCTTGTTAGACCCTAACAAACCAGCACCAACAGTTACAGCCAGAGGAGACAACAAGGGCGGTGTTGTTATTCATCCTCATCCGAATGGACTCAGAAGAATGACATGTAGGGAACTTGCTACCGTTCAAAGTTTTCCCTTGGATTACTTTTTCAAGGGTACAAATTCTTCTATATATCGCCAAATAGGAAATGCAGTGCCTGTACAATTGGCATATAATATAGCAAAACAATTTAATCTTTACAAAGAAGATGACAATGGAAAATAAGAAACTTGAAATACAGAAGAAGCCTTTTGCCAATTTCAAATGTAAATGGGCAAGCGTACAACGTACAGAAGGAATCAACGACCCTGTTGTACTGTTGGGCGGTTTTTTCAATTTATTGATATACAATATATTATATTTGCAATAAAAAGGTGTGGGTTTGTCATAAAAACGTTATTTTTGCCGCGTCGGTTTCCTTGGATTCCGTCCAAGGGGCTTCACCGGGTTCAGGAAAGCCGGCGCAAAAGGGATAATGACAGAAGCCTCGGATAAAACACATTTAATGAGCGTTTTTTACAAAATCATTCTTGTTTTTCTTGCGGTTTGTCTCGTTGCACAGACACCGCTGTGCAGTGCCCAGACAGCTGGCGACTCCTTTGTCTGCGGCCGCTCCATTGTGAGCGACGTTGACGGCAACATCTACAACACGGTGCAGATCGGCAGCCAGTGCTGGATGCGGGAGAACCTGCGTGCCACAAGGTACAGCGACTGCACCCCCGTTTCCTTGGGCACAAGCATAAGTGCGACAACTGCCTTCCGTTATGCCCCGAACAACGACGAAGACAACGTTCTCGCTTACGGCTATCTGTACAATTGGGCGGCGTTGATGTACGGATCGGGGTCGTCGACTGCCAACCCGTCAGGGGTGCAGGGCATCTGTCCTGCCGGCTGGCACGTGCCGTCCGATGCGGAGTGGGCGCAACTCACCGACTACGTCAGTTCCCAAAGCCAGTACCTTTGCGGTGGAAACAACGGATACATCGCCAAGGCGCTTGCCTCCGCCATGGGCTGGAACAGCAGTTCCAACACCTGTACGCCCGGCAACAACCCCTCCGGCAACAACGCCACGGGCTTCTCGGCAGTCCCGTCGGGCTTCTACGACGGCAGCTACAGCCACTTCCTCGACTATGCGGATTTCTGGAGTTCTACCGAGGTCAGTAGTTTAAGTGCAAGAGACCGCAACCTCAGTTATGGAAACGTCGGCGTGTACTGCGACAACGACAGTAAGGGCTACGGGCATTCGGTCCGTTGTCTCAAGGATGTAGAGGGGTTGCCGACCGTGCGCACGGAAACGGCAACGGCATCTTCTTGCGGTTCTGCCGCCACTGTCTCCGCCGTCGTGGAGGTTCATGGCGAAAGCGGCTTGACGGAACGCGGCGTTTGCTATAGTGCCTCGCCGAACCCTACCGTTGCGGACAGAAAGGTAGTGGACCCGGGTACTGCCGACAATTACACTTGCAACCTTTCCGGCCTGGTCCCGGGCACAATTTATGTATGCGCTTACGCAACCAATGGAGTCGGCACAAGCTATGGCAACCAACTGATATTTGACGTTGGTTTCCGGGATGTTGACGGCAACGCCTACGGCATGGTGCAGATAGGCAGCCAGTGCTGGATGAGTGAGAACCTGCGTACCACAAAATACAGCGACGGCACTCCCATCGCCTTGGGCACCGACATAAGCGAGACAACGGCCTACCGATATGCTCCAGACGACTACGAAAGCAATGTTCCAACCTACGGCTATCTGTACAACTGGGCGGCGGTGATGAACGGATCGGGGTCGTCGTCTGCCAACCCGTCAGGGGTGCAGGGAGTCTGCCCTGCGGGCTGGCACGTGCCAAGCTCCGCAGAGTGGACGCAACTCACCGGCTATGTCAATTCCCAAAACCAGTACCTGTGCGGCGGAAACAACGGATACATCGCCAAGGCGCTCGCCTCTGCCACGGGCTGGAGCAGCAATTCCGCCTTCTGTGCGGTCGGCAACAACCCCTCCGAAAACAACGCTACGGGCTTTGCTGTCGTCCCGGCGGGCATCTACGACGGCAACTTCAGCAACTTCAGCTACGGCGCGTACTTCTGGAGTTCTACCGAAGACATTAGCGGCTTTGCGTACAGCCGCTACTTCCGCAACGAATACCCCTACGTGACCCACATGCCATTCAACAATGAATACGGGCACTCCGTCCGTTGCCTCAGGAACTGACATTTATAGAATTACTGAATTAAGAATTGAGGAGGGGACGACGTGCGTAACCCCTCTAAACGCTACGTCCCAAGCTCTAAGTTCTGTTTTTTTATATATTTGCCGCCCGAAGAAAATATGAAAAAGAGCAGTCTCATATATGGCTTGGTGCGCTTCAGGTATGTGCTCAAACAACGTCTCGGGCCGCGTGCTATGCTGATTGTGCTGAGCGCTATCATCGGCATATTAGGCGCTACGGCTGCCATCATCATCAAGAACTTGCTCTATATTACTACCCGAACGGTAAACAGCACCTTCGCCGACCAGTCGGTCAATTTCCTGAATCTGATCTTCCCGCCCATCGGCATCATTCTTACACTTGTCTTTGTACGGCGTGTTGTCAAGGACAACATCAGCCATGGGGTCAGCATTGTGCTTAAGTCTATCTGCAAGAGTGACGGCAAACTGCGCTTCCACAACATCTATTCCTCGATGGTGGCTTCAACGCTCACGGTCGGATTCGGTGGGTCGGTCGGTCTTGAGGCGCCGATGGTGCTTACAGGTTCCGCTATCGGCTCTAACGTGGGCAGATTGTTCCGGCTCAACCCTAAACAGACAACGCTGCTGCTGGCCTGCGGCTCTACGGCGGCTATGGCGGCCATCTTCAAGGCGCCGTTGGCGGCTATCGTCTTCACCTTTGAGGTGCTGATGCTCGACCTTACCGGAGCGTCGCTGCTGCCGCTGCTGGTCTCCGCCGCGGTAGGTACGGTGATGTCGATGCTCTTTTTAGGACGCAACGTGATGTTCAACATTGCCGGCATTCAGACTTTCGCCATTTCCAATATTCCTTTTTATGTGGTGTTAGGCGTGCTTGCCGGGCTGTTGTCGGTATATTTCCTGCGCGCTTCACGCTGGGTTGACCGGCAAATGCAGCGTATCAAACGCCCTTACATCAAGGCATTGACGGGCGGCCTGCTGCTTTGCGTGCTCATCTATTTCTTCCCCGTGTTCTTCGGCGAGGGTTATGAGAATATCAATCTGTTGCTCAACGGCGAGTATTCAGGCCTTTTCGGCAATTCGCTGTTAGGCAGGCTATGTGTTGTGCATCCTGCCATCTTTCTTCTTGGCATTGCGGGCATCATCCTGCTCAAGGTGTTTGCCACGTCGCTCACTACCTCCGCCGGCGGCATCGGCGGCGTGTTTGCCCCAACGCTCTTTGTGGGAGCCTTTACAGGTTTCTTTGTGGCGGCGGTGTCGCATCATCTGTTAGGCGTGGACTTGCCTTACGTCAACTTTATTTTGGCCGGCATGGCCGGCGTGATGACCGGCGTGATGCTTGCCCCGATGACGGCGATGTTTCTCATTGCCGAAATCTCCGGCGGCTATACGCTGCTGCTGCCTCTGATGATTACCGCCGCCTGCTCGTTCATCTGCGTGCGCCCGTTCGAGAAATACTCGGTCTATACCAAGCCGCTTGCCGACAAGGGAAACCTCAAGACGCACGACAAGAACCGTTTTGCCCTCAAGAAACTCGATTGGCGCAAGACTATCGACCGCGACATTCAGACTATACCCGCTCATAGCACACTCCGGACATACGTCCAAACAATCGCCCGAAGCAAACGCAATCTCTTTGTTGTTGTGAAAGACCAGAACATTTTCGCCGGCCTGCTGGTGATGGATGACCATAGGGAGACAGTCTTTAACCAGAATCTTTACGATAAGGTGCATGTGGAAGACCTGATGATTCAGCCCGAGGAGTTCATCTATGACGACGACCCCGCTATTGTGGTGCTGGAAAAGTTCAACCGCACGGGAAATTTCAATATGCCTGTGATACGCCGCGACAAGTCCTATATCGGTTTCTTGTCAAAGGCGCGTTTTTTGGCCCGGTACCAGCGTTTTGTGGCGGCAGATTCGGAAGACTGACCTTGCCTTTTTCAGGACAAAAAATCAAAAATAATATGCAAATACAAGAAACACCAATCAATGGACTCAAGGTGCTGAAACCTGATGTTTTTCAGGATGTCCGCGGCTATTTTATGGAGAGTTATAATGAGAAAAGGCTATTCGAGGCCGGCATTGCCGAACATTGGGTTCAAGACAACCAGTCGTGTTCGCAAAGGGGCGTAGTGCGCGGCCTCCATTTCCAGAAGCCGCCCTTTGCGCAGGCCAAACTGGTGCGTGTGCTGCATGGCGCCGCCCTCGACGTAGCCCTCGACATCCGCAAGGGAAGCCCCACCTATGGGCAATGGTTCTCGGTGCTGCTAACTGCCGACAACTTTGTGCAGTTCTACATCCCCGCCGGCTTCGCTCACGGATTCGCCGCCCTCGAGGACAATACGCTTTTCTTCTACAAATGTTCTGATTTCTACAACAAAGCCTCCGAGGGCAATGTGAGGTTCGATGACCCGGAACTCAATATCGATTGGCAGGTGCAGTCGCTCCTTATCTCCGAAAAGGACACGGCGGGCCCATATCTCAAGGAATTCGACTCCCCGTTTGATTATGACCAATACCGCAAATAATGGCAAGGCTTGTAATCTTTGATCTTGACGGTACGCTCCTCAATACGCTAGAAGACCTCGCCGATGCCGCCAACTATGTGCTCCGCCAGCACGGTTTTCCCGAACATCCCTTGGATGCTTACCGCTATTTTGTCGGCGACGGCATCTCGGTGCTCATCCATCGCATTTTGCCGGAAGAACACCGCCAAGGCGTTGTGTTTGAGCACTGCCGCCAAGCGTTCGTGGCACGCTACACGCAACACATGTACGACAAGACGCTGGTGTATGACGGCATGCACGACACGCTGCAGTCGCTTCAGACAAAAGGCATTAAGATGGCTGTGGCTACCAACAAGATTCACGAGGCCGTAGCACCGCTGATGGCCGACTTTTTCCCGGATGTCCGGTTCGCGGCCATCTTTGGACAGCGCAAGGGGATTCCTACGAAGCCCAATCCGCAGATTGTGTTCGACATCTTGCATAATACAGGATTTTCAAAAATGGATACGCTCTATGTGGGCGACACGTCGGTGGATGTGCAGACAGCACATGCCGCCGGACTCAAGGCAGCAGGCGCTTTGTGGGGATACCGTACCCGTCTGGAACTCGAAGAGGTCCACGCCGATTACATCATAGCCCATCCGCAGGAATTGCTGAAACTGGTGTGACAGGAAAGTGTTGGTGCCGGTTGAGACTTTTTCGTCCCACGCACAAGGCCAGGGCTTACGTAAGACTTGAGACTTATGATGAAAGTTGGAACAATATGCGTAACGCCTGTTTCAGAACTTAGAGATTAGAGTTTAGAATTTAGAGATTAGAGTTCAGGGCTTGGTTGAGAGATCTTTGATGACAATTGTTGAATTAGGGATTAAGCGTAGCGCCTCTAAAATCTAAGTTCCAAAGTCTAAAATCTCGTAAAAATACTATCTTTG
>CAVEXN010000004.1:0-112347 GCA_963620035.1 Oscillospiraceae bacterium
TTGTGGCTGGCGATTTCCTGAAGTTCGTAGCGAAAGCTTGGGAAGACCGGGAAATTCCTTACTTTCTCTGCCTCGACGAGATGAACTTAGCTCCCGTGGAGCAATACTTCGCGGAATATCTGAGCGTGGTGGAGTCTCGCAAGTGCGGTGGGGGTGGGGAAGTTACTGCCGACCCTATCCTGAAAAAGGAAGATGCAGAATGGTATTTTGACTTGACGGCTGCTCTTACATCGGACGAAGATGTGAGAAAGCGTTTCAACAAGGATGGCATTTGCATCCCCCAGAACCTTATCGTTGTGGGAACAGTGAACATGGACGAGACCACGTTCTCCTTCTCCCGAAAGGTGCTCGACCGTGCCATGACCATCGAGATGAATGATGTGAACTTGCACGGTGGTCTGACAAAACGGCACGAGAGCATCGGCATGCTGGGCAAAGCCGAGCTTGTTGGCTCTGCCGTGGAAGGCGTGGATGTTTATAATGACTACACCGATGTTTGTGACACAGCACTCGGCTATCTGCAAAAGATAAACGATGTGCTGGAAGGCACTCCGTTCAAGATTGCCTACCGCACCCGAAACGAGTTCCTTCTCTATGTGGTGAACAACTTGCCATACAACAAGGACGAGGATGGCAACGACTTGCCACAAGGGTATGTCATCGCCCGTGCGCTCGACGAGATCACGAGTATGAAGATACTGTCTCGCATCGAGGGTGATGACACAAAGGTAACGGACAGTCTGCTGAACGCATTGAGCCAGACCATCACCGACGGGCTGAACGCCATCACCGACGAAGACCATCCTGTCAAGTCGGTAAGCGCAGCCAAGTTGGAAGAGATGAAGAACCGCCTCCAGTCGGGATATACCAGTTTCTGGAGCTAAAGAATAAATAACAATGGACAAGATAACCGTTCACGACACTCAAGTGATGATAATAAGTTACAATGACAATGATTACATATCGCTAACAGACATCGCTAAATACAAAAGTGATGACCCGACTGCAGTTATAGGCAACTGGATGCGCAACCGCAATACAGTGGAATACCTTGGAATATGGGAAAGCTTATACAATCCAAGCTTTAACCCCATCGAATTCGAGGGGTTTAGAAAGGAAGCCGGTCTAAACGCATTTACCATGTCGCCCCAGAAATGGATTAAGGCTACCAATGCTATTGGCATCGTCTCGAAAGCAGGGAGATATGGTGGAACCTTTGCCCATAAGGATATAGCATTTAAGTTTGCAAGTTGGATTTCTGTAGAATTTGAGCTTTATATTGTCAAGGAGTTCCAACGATTAAAGGAAGAGGAGCAACGGCAACTGGGGTGGACTGCAAAGCGTGAATTGTCAAAGATCAATTATCGCATACATACAGATGCCATCAAGCGCAACATCATCCCTGAAGAAGTAACACCCAAACAAGCAAGTATCATCTATGCGAACGAGGCTGACGTGCTGAACGTTGCAATGTTTGGTATGACCGCCAAGCAATGGCGAGATGCGAATGCGGACAAGAAAGGTAACATTCGTGACTATGCAACCATTAACGAGTTGATATGCTTGTCGAATATGGAAAATCTTAACGCCGTTTTTATAGACCAAGGCATTGCACAAGGAGAACGGCTTGTTAAGCTTAACCAAATTGCCATACAGCAAATGAAAGTTTTGGAAAGCGGTGACAGCCGAAATTTACTGAAATAAGCACATGGAACTTCTGACCATCAGACATGCGGACTTCAAGATGAGCATCGAGTGCGGTAAGTTCGATGCCATTTGGACGAAAGCCAAGAGTAACATCGGGGAGCAAGGGCTGCTCTCTACCTACTCCTGGACTGACGGAGTCGTGTCAGTAGTTCGGGAGACGGAGGAAGGCAAACAGGAGATACAGAAGGGAGAACAAGCCCCGGCAGTGTTCTTCGACAATGCCGACTATCCCATTTGGGTAGAGTTCGGAGACCACGTGAAGGATGCGCAGTTCGGCTCCGAGCTGCAAGGCGAGAACGACAAGTTCTCCTTCCGTCGTGGCATCCTTGCCGGATTTTTGAACTACGGCAACGAGATTGGACGCAGTGAGATAAACCTCATCTACAAGACCAAGGACGGAGCGACGCACCGCTTCACCTTTTCCTTTGAGGTGCTAAGCACCAAACTCGACTACCATGAGCATTGGCGCAGCATCATCGAGGACATAGAGGCAGAGTATCGTATGCTCTCGCTCGACTATATGCGCCGCACTTTTCACGGCTTCTCGCCCGACCAAAACGGAGACACGCCCGAACTGATATGGTGGAGCGTGTTTGCCGGAGAACAGGAGAAGTTTATCCGTGCCTGCAAGAGCATCATCGACCGACCACGACACAGGTTGCACGGTCATGAGAGTTACAAGCGTGCCGACCGCCTGACCATCGTTCCCCGAAACATAGAGAACGAACTGGCGGAGCACCGACAGGAAAGCGGACACCTCTATCGGTTGGAGGAACAGATACAGACCAACGACACACAGGAAAACCGTTTCCTAAAGTTTGCCTTGGCGCAAATCACAGGCAAGTACGAAGCTCTCAAACGCCGCATCGAAGGCATCAACACCATTTCTGATGTGAAGAAACAAGAGATGGCAAGCACCCTCAAGACCTTGCAGCACTTAGGGCGCAACCCATTCTTCCGCACCGTGGGCAGATACAAAGGCATGAGTCAGGAGAGCATGGTGCTGCAAAAGGCAACTGGCTACAGTCAGGTGTACCGCACATGGAACCTGTTGCGCCGTGGCTACTCGCTCTACGATGGTATGTACAGACTGCAAACCAAGGACATCGCCACGCTCTATGAGATATGGTGCTTCATAGAAGTGAGCCATATCGTGAAGGAGCAGCTGCATCTGCAAGACGAGGATGTGGAGCAGCGCAACCGCATGGAGATGAACGGAGTGTTCACTTGGGAGTTGGGCAAAGGCGAGCACTCCCGCATCCTGTTCAAGAAAGACAACGTGGAGTTGGCTGAACTCGTGTATAACCCCAAGAACACCGACAGCGAGAATGACAATGTAGGCATGAAGGACTTGGTGGTTCCGACCGTTCCGCAGAAACCCGACATCGTGCTGCAACTCACCAAGAACGACCTGCAGCAAGGCATGAAGATGACCTATCTCTTCGATGCCAAGTACCGCATAGACGGACGGCAGAACGGAGTGGATACGCCTCCCGACGATGCCATCAACCAGATGCACCGCTACCGTGATGCCATCTATTACAAGGACTATGACAGCCATGCGCTGAAGAAGGAAGTGATAGGCGGTTACATCCTCTTCCCCGGTGACGGCGAGACGGCAGATGTGGAAGTGTCGAAGTTCTACAAGACCATCAAGGAGGTGAACATCGGAGCCTTTCCTCTGCGCCCGAAGGACAAGCACAACCGCCAACTGTTGGAACAGTTCATCGGGCAGCTCATCCAGACAAAGAGCCACGAGACCATTGCCAACGTCATCCCTCAGAAGGGAGCATTTGTCGAGGTCGGCAACCGTGTCCTCATCGGCTTGGTTGGTGACAACAACCGAGGTAGAGCCGCCAAAGACAAGTTCCTCGATGGAACGGCAACGCTCTACTACACTGGCAGTAAGTTCCCGACAACCATTGCCCTGCAAGACCTCCACTTCTTCATGCCCTACATCAAAGGCCAGGGCGTGCGAGATGTCTATGAGATAACACGAGTGCGCACCATCTCTGCCAAGGAGGCAAAACAACAGGATGGTGAAGAGGGTGAGAACGACATCCGACTGGCGTTCGAACTGCGTTTCGTGCGTCGGCAATACTCTTGCTATCAGCCTGTAGATACGAGCAAAATGGCGTTTAACACGTTTGTTGATACGACATTTGATGAATTGGAAGGCTGCTTGTTAGAACTAAAGGTATAAGGTTGAGTATGGACAAACTGACAAAAGAACCAAAAAATTGAGGCAAACAATAATACTCAAGATTAAATCATATACCACACTAAAAGGTGGTAGCAGATAAAAAATGAACGACTATGGATAAAGTACAAAACATAATGAACCGTTGGCAAGCCTTACAGCCGTTACCGGAACGAGACAGGGAATTGCTGAGCCGTAGGTTTACCATCGACTTCAACTATAACAGCAACCATATCGAGGGCAATACGCTGACGTATGGACAGACGGAGATTCTGCTTCTCTTTGGCAAGATTGTCGGTGAGGCGGAAGTGAAGGACGTGCAGGAGATGACCGCAAGCAACGTGGGACTGAAGATGATGAGGGAGGAGGCTATGCTGAAAGACATTCCTCTCACTCTGAACTTCATACGGCAGTTGCACCATACCCTTTTGAGGGAGGATTATACAGTGTACCGCAACTTGCCAGGCGGCGAAACGACAAGCTATGTAATTCATGCTGGTCAGTACAAGACTCGTCCTAATAGTGTTATCACACGCTATGGAGACCGCTTTGAGTATGCCTCCCCCGAGGAAACGCCGGCATTGATGGCGGATCTCGTGAATTGGTACAATCAGGCAGAGCAGTCTGGAAAGTTCTCCCCTGTGGAACTGGCCGCGATTTTCCATTACCGCTATATCCGCATCCATCCCTTTGAGGATGGGAATGGGCGAATAGCAAGAATGATGGTGAACTATATCCTATGTCGTCACGACTATCCGATGATTGTGGTGAGGAGCAGAAAGAAGGGCGAATATTTGGAAGCTCTCCATAAGACAGACCTCACTGTTGGTGCGACACCTTCATTGGGAGCTCACGCATCCAAACGTGACATTCAACAGTTCCTCACCTACTTCACCAATCTCTTTGTAGAAGAGGTGGACTACAATATCCGTTTTTTGACGGAACGTGGCGATAATGTTTGGTGGTTTGACGGGGAACGAGTTGCGTTCAGGGCTGAGTCTACAAGTAAGATTCTCAATCTAATGTACACTACCCCAGACATAACGATACAGAAACTTTCAGAAGAAGTCGGCATAAATGTGGCTGCTGTCAACAAGCAGGTCAAGCAGCTTATGACAAAAGGATATGTTCAACGCGCAGAAAAAGACGGAACGTGGCGACTAACCATCACTCCTTCCGTATAGTGCAATTTGCAAGAAAACGCCTTAAAAGGTAGATGATGTATACCTTTATGGACGATTTCTTGCAAAAACGACAATCGAGAGCATCAAAATCATCTGGGAAGTACATGGACAAACTGACGAAAGAACAGCGCAGCCACTGCCGTCACTCGAATACACACTCAACCACATCTTCCTCGAAGACCACAAGGTGAAGCGGTATGAGTTGCCGGAAGAGGAAATGGTGATGGCGGCAGAGCCGGAAATTAATAACTAATTCTAAGGCAGAGGCGTTGAAAAAATACAGGCAATCTCTAATTGTTTATACTACTATGGAAGAAAATATGATGTGACGTTTGAAAAATATTACGACATTTGCTGCGACAACTATGATTATGACTGACAAGAATAATATGTATACGACACAATTGGATGATTCGATAAAGGTAGTGGTCGGTGATATTACCCGGCTGCGAGTTGATGCAATAGTCAATGCCGCCAACACGAGTCTGCTGGGCGGTGGTGGCGTGGACGGTGCCATACACAAGGCTGCCGGTCCAGAACTGATAGAAGAGTGCAAGACGTTGAACGGCTGCAAGACCGGACAGAGCAAGATAACCAAAGCCTACGACTTGCCGAGCAAAAAGATAATACATACCGTTGGTCCCATATGGACTGGTGGCAAACGTAATGAAGACGAACTGTTGGCTTCCTGCTATCGGACAGCACTTGACTTGGCTGCAGAAAATGACATCAAGAGTATCGCTTTCCCTTGTATAAGTACGGGTGTTTACCACTTCCCCAAAGAGCGAGCTGCTAAAATTGCAGTTCAAGTTGTCAAGGAATATCTTCTTGAAAGGAAATACATGGGCAATGTCATCTTCTGCTGCTTCTCGCCTGACGATGCGGAGCATTACAAACAATTGTCCAAAGAAACGGAGGGGCGGCATTGACAACGATTTCTGACAATGACACCCAATAAGATTGCCAATGTCCAGTATTACCGTTCTCCTTGCGGCGAAATGGTTCTTGCTTCCATTGTCGGCAGGTTGTGTCTTTGCGACTGGAGCGGGAAGCCCTGCGCCGAACGCAGCAAACGTCGTCTGGCCCGCCTGCTGAAAGCCGGTTTCCAGGAACAACCATCAGAGGTTCTCCGGCAAACGAAACAGCAACTTGACGAATATTTCGCCGGCTGTCGCAGGCGGTTCGATATACCGCTGCTTCCCGCGGGCACCGCGTTTCAGCAAAGCGTATGGAAAACATTGCTTGAAATACCGTACGGCGAAACACGTACCTACAAGGACATAGCCTTGAGCGTAAACAACCCAAAAGGCATACGTGCAGTAGCGCAAGCCATTGCGGCAAACGGCATCGGCATCATCATCCCGTGCCACCGGGTCATCGGCGCAAACCATTCGCTGACAGGCTTCGCCGGAGGACTGGAGGCAAAGCAGAAACTGTTGGAGTTGGAGGGATTAGGAATTAGCCCCGCACAATTCGCACACTTCCCTTAAAAATACTACTTTCGCAGTCACAGAAAAAAACGTTCAAATACTATTGTTTTATGTTGGAAAAAGGAATCAAAGGATTGCAGGAACAGATTGTTACAGAAGAAATGACCGCCGCCCGTATCGGCAGCGGACTGGTACAGGTGTTCGCCACGCCCATGATGGTCGCGCTTATGGAAAAGACTTGCGCGTTGAGTGTAGAGCCATTCCTCAAGGAGGGTGAAAGCACAGTGGGCACACACCTCGACATTTCGCACAGTGCCGCCACGCCACAAGGCATGGAGGTGCGTTGCGAAAGCGAACTGGTTGAAATTGACCGTCGCCGGCTGGTTTTCAAGGTGGCGGCGTACGACGAGTGCGGGCTGATAGGCGAGGGCATCCACGAACGTTTCCTGATAGACAAGGACAAATTCCAGCAACGTGTGAACGCTAAACGTATGCAACGTTGACCCCCGGAAATTAAAAGACGTAAGCCGGAAACCAATTGGGATTTTTATGCTATCTTTGCCGCCGAATTTTTGTATGTATGGATATGGAACAGATCAATCGGATTTTCGATGACTTCAGCAAAGCCACGGTGCTTGTAATCGGTGACGTAATGATAGACTGCTACATCAACGGCAAGGTCTCGCGCATCAGCCCGGAAGCCCCGGTGCCTATCGTGAACGCACAAAGCCGCAGCTACCGGCTTGGCGGGGCCGCCAACGTAGCCCTTAACCTGAAGTCGCTCGGCGCGCGCCCTATCCTCTGTTCTGTCATCGGCAGCGACAACAAGTCGAAGGTGCTGTACGACCTGATGGAGGAGTGCGAGCTTGACTCTCTGGGCCTCATTCCTATTTACGGGCGCCGGACTACGGTCAAGTACCGCATCATCGGCAACAATGCCCATATCGTGCGTGTTGACGATGAACGCGACGAGCAACTCAAGGAGCGCGAGAAACGGCAGTTCCTGACCACCGTGGAGCAGGTCATCGACCATAACCCCATCGATGCCATCATTTTCGAAGACTACGACAAAGGTCTTTTCTCCAAAGACCTGATTGAGGAAATCATACGCTTTGCCCATAAGAAGAACATTTTCATCGCCGTTGACCCTAAGAAACGGAACTTCAACAATTACGAGAATGTCAATCTCTTCAAACCGAACCTGAAAGAACTTTCGGCTGGACTCAACATCGAGGACAATGTCATGCTCACCGTTGAGAACATCCACACCCTTGCCAAGCAATTCGCAGAAGAGAAGAAAATAGACATGGTGATGATTACGATGTCCGACCGGGGCATCGCGTTCTATGACAGCCAGAAGGACATCTTCTACCATCAGGATGCTTTTACCAGAAGAGTGAGTGACCCTTCCGGCGCGGGTGATACCGTCATCTCTGTGGCGACGCTTTTCCTGCTGCACAGAGAGAGCATCGCCTCCACCTGTCTGGCCTCCAATTTGGCAGGCGGCATAGTCTGCGAATATGTGGGTGTGGTGCCCATCAATGTTTCCCAACTGAAGAACGAGATCTATAAAAACCGGGGAAGCCGCATTTCTTAGATAATAAAAAGGCTCCCCGCACGTTATAACTCGTCCTTTTGAATAGAATGTATCGACTGAAACACATTATCTTCGCGCTTGTTTTGTCATTGGGGACGATGTTTGCCGCCGCACAGTCGCGCCCGTTCGGCACCCCGAACCTTATCAGATACGACGACCGCATCTGCCATTTCGGTTTCCTGATCGGTGCCGGCTCCTACAATTACATAATTGCCACAAACCCTGACCTCACTACGAATGTTGACTATGACACGACACGGATCGTGAACTCGAAAGCCGGAAAGATGATGTGTCTGGGCATTGTTTCAGACCTGCATTTGGGCAAGTATTTCGACCTACGTCTGATTCCGACGTTCTCATTCCCGGATTGCCAGATCAACTATATGCGCAAGACCAACAGCGTGGACCGCCAGTTCGCAAACGGAAACGCAAACGGCATCGTCTTCATCGACCTGCCGCTGATGCTCAAGTTCAAGTCTTCCAGAATTATGAACAACATGCGTGTGTATGTGCTTGCCGGCGCGCAGTACAGCCGCAATCTTGTGTACGGGAAAGCCGAGAAGCTGGCTTACCAAAAGAACGTGCTCCTCGTCACCGCCAATGATGTGGCGGCATTGACCGGCATAGGCATCGATTTCTACTGCACCTATTTCAAACTGAGCACAGAACTGAAGTTTTCGGTAGGTCTGCTCAACCAACTCCAGCAAGAGGGCGTGAGCAAGGGCAGCATTCAGTCGTTGCGTTCCAAGGCTTTCCAGTTTTCAGTGACATTTGAATAAAAAAAGAAACATAATATGGCTAATAACGAAGAACTTTTTAAACAGATTGTCGCCCATGCCAAAGAGTATGGTTTCATTTTCCCCTCCAGCGAGATCTACGACGGTCTCAGCGCCGTTTACGACTATGGTCAGAATGGTGTGGAACTCAAGAATAACATCAAACAGTACTGGTGGAAAGCGATGGTGCAGTACCACGACAACATAGTCGGTCTGGACAGTGGCATTTTCATGCATCCTGCCATCTGGAAGGCTTCTGGGCATGTGGACGCATTCAACGACCCCCTCATCGACAACAAGGATTCCAAGAAACGCTACCGCGCAGATGTGCTGGTTGAAGACCACATCCAGAAGATTGAGGATAAAATCAACAAGGAGGTAGAGAAAGCCAGGAAACGCTTCGACAATTTCGACGAGGCTATGTTCCGCCAGACCAACGGCCGGGTACTGCAATATCAGAAACAGATTGACGACATCTCCGGACGCTATGCTGAGATGATGAATGCCAATGACTTGGCAGGGCTTCGTGCCTTGATTGAAGAGTTGGGTATCGTGTGCCCGGTGTCCGGCACCCGCAACTGGACCGACGTGCGGCAGTTCAATCTGATGTTCGCCACAAAACTCGGGTCTGTCTCCGACGGCGCCGACACGATTTACCTGCGCCCCGAAACCGCACAGGGCATTTTCGTCAACTTCCTGAATGTCTATAAGACCGGACGGATGAAACTCCCATTCGGCATCGCCCAGATCGGCAAGGCTTTCAGGAACGAGATCGTGGCGCGCCAGTTCATATTCAGGATGCGCGAGTTCGAGCAGATGGAAATGCAGTTCTTCGTCAAACCCGGCGAGGAACTGAAATGGTTCGACTATTGGCGGCAAACACGCCTCGATTGGCACACCTCCCTGGGCATCCCCGCAGAGAACTACCGCTTCCACGACCACGAGAAACTGGCACACTATGCCAACGCCGCCACCGACATCGAGTTCAAGTTCCCCTTTGGCTTCAAAGAACTGGAGGGCATCCACTCCCGCACCGACTTCGACCTTTCGCAGCACGAGAAATTCTCCGGTAAGAAACTCCGCTATTTTGACCCCGAGACGAACGAAAACTATGTCCCATACGTTGTCGAGACTTCCATCGGCGTGGACAGGATGTTCCTGGCGGTGTTCAGCCATGCATACAACCAAGAGACGTTGGAAGACGGTTCTACGCGTGTGGTGCTGAAACTGCCCGCCCGTCTTGCTCCCTACAAAGCCGCTGTGCTTCCGTTGGTCAAGAAAGACGGTTTGCCAGAAATAGGCCAGGAAATATTCGGAGAACTGAAGAAAGATTTCATGGTGCAGTACGAGGACAAAGATGCCGTAGGCAGACGTTACCGCCGCCAGGACGCCATCGGCACGCCGTTTTGCATCACGATTGACAACCAGACGAAAGAGGACGGCACGGTGACGCTACGCGAACGCGACACGATGCAGCAATACCGACTGCCCGCCGACAGTCTGGCCGATGAATTATACAGAAAACTGAAATGACAATGAGACGCTTTGTTATTTTGCTCTTGCTTTCAGGGCTCTCACTGCTCGCCGCCGCCCAGAACATGAAGGCTTTCATCAGCCACAAAGCCTATTGCACAGGAAACAGGCAGCCCTATATCGAGTTCACATTCATCATTGGCGGCAATTCGGTGCAGTATGTCAAGGACGAACAAGGGAAATTCGGTGCCGAAGTTGACATACGTGTGGATGTGGCCAAAAACGACTCTGTTGTCAAAACGCTGCACTATGTGCTGGCCAGCGAGCCGCTGGACGACACGTCCGACGCCCACGTGCCCGATTTTGCCGACATCAAGAACCTTCCTGTCGAGAACGGCGACTATTTCCTAAATTTCTATCTCACGGACAAAAACGCCGACACGGCAGCGCAACTGAAATACATCGACCGCATTGTCATCAATTTCCCGGAAGACAGGATCTCCTCTTCCCGGATTTCGCTCTTCGAGGACATGCGCGCACCTGAATCGCCCGGGCTCTATGTAAAGTATGGCTACTATCTGCCGCCATCTTACTATAACTATGTCCCCGAAAGCCAATATGTACTTCCTTTTGCCCTTGAGGTTTATAATACGAGAAGTCTGCTCGGCGACAAGGAATTGAGCGCCAAGTGCTTTGTGGAATATGCTTCCAACAGGATGGTTGCTATGCCTGACCATATCATCACCAAGCGGCTGAAAACCGATGATGTGATGCTTGTCATCGACCAGTTCAACGTTTTCAAACTGCCTTCAGGCAACTACAATCTGGCCGTTGAACTGTATGACGGTGACAGTCTGCTGCTCGTCAGCAAGGTGTTCTTCCAGAAAAGCAACCCTTCCGTGAAACTTGACCTGGCCAATTATGACAATGTGGATGTCAACCGCACTTTCGTGACGGATATGACCGACCGCCGTAAACTGGAAGACGACATAAAGTCGCTCTACCCAATCAGCTCGAATATGGAGCGGGAGTTCTATGACCAGCGCCTCAAGTCAGTGGAGACGGATCAGTTGCAGCGTTATTTCTATGCCTTTTGGCTGGCCCGCAACCCAAACGACCCTGAAGGCGCTTGGAAAAAGTATGAGAAAATGGTCTCTTTTGTCCAGGAACGTTTCGGAAGCAAACAGGTGAAAGGCTACCGCACCGACCGCGGACGCGTCTATCTCCAGTATGGACAGCCGAACGACATCAAGGAAATCCCATCAGACCCAACGACTGTACCCTACGAAATATGGCATTATTACTACCTTGATGACCAGTCAAACGTGAAGTTCGTATTCTACGACCCCTCTTTGATAGGCAACGACTATGAACTGCTTCATTCCAACAAATACGGCGAACTCCACGACAGCAACTGGAAAATGAAGTTGGTCAAGGCGATACAGCCACAGACGGACATCTATTCCGAAGATCCTAACGAATACTACGGCGGCGACATCAACGGGAACTGGCGCTATCATTGACGGGTATGCACAAAGCATTGAAGAAGTTTTCATTGTTCTGCTGTTTTCTTGCTGCTGCATTTCCGCTGTCTGCCAAAATTGATTCCGTCTCTGTGTCGGTTGGCGATACCGTAGCGCCCAAACGTGACTTGGAACGCCTTATGCCTAAGTTTACAGCTACGGTTATGGGACGTTACGAATTCAGCCCCTCATCAGGCTCCGGCCATTTTGAACTGCGGCACAGCAGGGTAGGCATGAGCGGCAACATACACCCGATGTTTTCTTATATGGCGTTGGTTGATCTTTCTTACGGCGGAAAGTTCTCGCCTGTCGCAATCTTCGCACGTTTTGAACCCGTGAAAGGGTTGTCGTTTCTGATAGGCTACGACAAACTGCCTTTCAGTTCTGAGAACCTGTTGTCGCCTTACCGCACCTATTTTTCCGACAAATCCTTTCTCACCCAGAAAATCACGGCGTGGAGCGATGTAGGAGGCGTGATCGGTTACAAACGAGACGGAAAAGTGCCGTTCGAGGTCAGGGCCGGTCTTTTCAACAGTTCAGGTTTCAGCAGCCAGCGGCAGTTGCAGAAGAGCGTGAACGGCGTTTTAAGAGGCACGGTCTCGCTTTTCAGTGACTTCACTTTGTCGTTCGATTACGCATCCATTCAACCCGAAGCGATGCGAATGCGCCACATAGGTGTCGATTTGGCCTATACGATTGCAGGTCTGCATCTTGAGACGGAATACCTCTACAAAAGATACAATTGTGCGCAGTTCTCTTCTACCCATGCGTTCTATGGTCTTGCGTTCTATGAGATACCGCTTCGCAAAAAGATGTTGCACAGCATCCATATTGGCGGACGCTATGATGCCATCACTCCCAACTGTACCGGCAAACAGTCAGAAAAGGGCGTTTATGAATGGGAACAATTCAGGCAGCGCATCACGGCAGGGGTTACGCTGATGTTCATAGAGCAGCCGGTCAGGGCTTCGGTTCGTGTCAACTACGAGAAGAATTTCTTCCGGACCGGCGTGGAAAACAACGAAGACCGAATCATTCTGGAAATGATTGCGCACTATTGAGTGCAATCCCTATGCGGCTATTTCATCACTTGCCGCAGTTCTTCATCGCTCATACCATAAGCCTCCTTTCCTTTGCGCAAGCAGTTTTGAAAGCCGCTTTCGTCGTTCAGTCCTTTGAAACACTGCAGTTCGCTGTACCACAAGTCCCAAAGCAGCGGCAAGGCTTTCTCGGCCATCTCAAGGCAGGAGAGTGCATCTGAATAGCGTTTGGCATAGAGGTTAGCTTTGGCATAGAACAGCAGGAAGACAGGGTCATCGCCGGTATAAGGAATAAGTTCATTTACAGTCTCTTCAGTCTCCTTAACCTTTCCGTTGTTGAAATAATAGAGCAATTTGTGCAGCAGGAGGTAACGCGGGTCGGCATCCTCCTTGAGTTGGTCAAGGTTGTTGATGAATTTCGCAGGAGAGGTTTTGTAGAGGTCGGCAATATAAAGCTGGTAGAACAGGGGGTATTCCTTTATTTCATTCTTGTGGGTGGACAGTAGGTTGAGTGACTCGCGGTATTTCCCCTCTTTGAGCAGTTCTTCGGCTTTTTGGAGCCATTGTGCGGCACCGTCCGGGTCTGTCTTCAGCATCAAGTTGTAGAGCATGCCCTTTTCGATGTTTTCGGAAAGCGTGCTGCCGGTGTTGTAGATGAAGCCGTTTTCAATCATCAGTTTCCCGTTGGCCGTATCCACAATGAAGTCCGAAAAGTTGAGGTTGTAGTTGTCGTAAGTCCGGAATACGATATGATGCTTCCCCTCGTCGGTATAATGCCGCACAAAGGCGAAGTCTCCGCCGTTGTTGACGGCTTTGACGTGTTGGCTGCCCAATTTGAGGCAGTCGTCGAAATAACGTTGTCCCCCCTCCACATCGAAACCGCTGTAAACGATGGAGTTCTCGGAAACGACCCGTTTGATGTGCTGTTTGTCGATGAGGCTGTCGAGCGCTGCTGCCTTGCCGTCAAGGATGCCTTTTTCTATGCGTTTGGCCAATGAAATGACGGTTTCCTCATTCAGCACGGCTGGCTCTTCGGATGTCTCTTCAGGCTTTGCGGAATGGCATCCGTAAATAAGCATTAAGGAAAACAGCATGGCGGTCAAATGCAGGGCATGCTTTGACTGGTGTATGAAAGGGGTCATTTCTTGTTGATGATTGAGATGTATGTATAGATAGGGTAATGGTCTGAAACGTCCATTTCCCGGCAAACCGTATAGCCGAAATCGTTGTACCGGCGGTCGTGTAGTATATAGTCGATACGGTAGGTGGGGAATACTTCACCTGCATAGGTGGAGCCGGTGCCTTTTCCGCTGCTCCGGAATGAATCTTTGAGCCTGCGTGCAATCTTGTTGTAACTGTACGAGGCGGGAGAGTCGTTGAAGTCTCCGCATACGATAACAGGAAATCGGCACGAATCCACGGAGCGGTGTACGCTGCGGGCCTGATACTGTCTTGATTCAAATGCGGATGCGATTTTTGTGTTGAGTTTACGGACTTTGTAGTCCATATTTGAGGTGGTGTCCGTATGGTTGTGCAGTATGGCCTTCCCTGTAGCGTAGTCTTCATCATCCAGCCTCATAGAGCTGAGATGGAGATTGTATATGCGCAAGGTGTCGCTGTTGTAGCGGATGTCCACATACATGGTCTTGTTGGCCGAACTGTCGGGCATCTCGACAATGCCGCAGTCTATGATTCTGTAGCGGCTGAAGATGGCCAGTCCGCTTTGGTATCCGCTGATTCCGCACGGCAAGAGATAGGTGCGGTACGTTTTGTTGTTGTCAGGCAGCCCGAGCGCTTCAAGTATATGCTGTGTCGTGTTGTCGCGGTGCGTTCGCCCTGACGCATCGTATAAATACTCCTGGATGCAGAGGATGTCCGGTCTCTCTTTTTTCAGGAAATCCTTGATTCTGACGTTGCTTTCATCCCGGTCTTCTACGAACATGTTGAACATACGCACATTGTAACTCATCACTTTCAAACAGTTTGCGCAGGTCTCGGGCTTTTCCTGAGCGCGCATCTGGAAATGGCGGTCTATATTGTTGATGTTCATAAGGATGATGACGGTTGGCAGTAGCGACCAGCGATAGTCTATGAAGAGCCAAAGCACCGCGAATCCTATATTGGCGAAGAGAAAATAGGGGAACAGAAGCCCGCAGTAGGCAATCAGGTGCGAAACAGAGGGCGGAATCAGTTTGGCAAGATAGGACAACAGCAAGGCTATAGCGGCTGCGGAAGTCAACGCCAACAGCATGAATTTGGCGGCTGATTTGATGAAATCGATTCTTTTCTTGGCCATGGCTATTTCCTTGATTGCTTGAAAAGGAAGTCTTTTTCTTCTTTGGAAAGGGATTCGTAGCCACCTTTGGATATCTTGTCGAGGATTTCGTTTATCCTGCGCTGTTCAGATGCTCTGCGGGCATTGTAATCCTCGTCGCTCATAGGGCGGCTGTCATAACTGCAAGAGTCGTGATATCCGTCCTGCCGGCGCCGCTTCCTGAAGTTGAACCTGCGGGAGCGTTGTGGCTCTATCCAGCCGCTGTGATTGCGCTCGTTGCGCCGCCACAACAGTATAACGCCCAGACCGAACACCATACCGCCGAGGTGGGCAAAATGGGCCACGCCGTCAGAGGCGCCCAGTCCGGTGAGCAGTTCGAGCACACCGTAAAGCAGTACCATCCATTTTGCCTTGATGGGCAGAAGGAAGTAGATGTATATATAGTTGTTAGGAAATAGCATGCCGAATGCCAGCAAGATGCCATATACGGCCCCAGACGCACCAATGATGTTGAAGCCATTGAGGAATGTTTCGCGTGCATTGTCCGTGATTTCTATGATTTGGTTGAGCATACCCGGATTCTGCTGCAAGACGCTCAGATTTGCTGTGAGCATTTGCGTGAATCGGGCATCCTTGTTGTTGATGGCAAGATTGCGGTATGTCTCCAGCGACGGGTCGTTCAGAAAACCGTCAAGCAATACAAGCTGCGGATGGATTTCGAAGTAGAGAACCAGATAATGAGTCAACGCCGCACCAATGCCGGTGATGAAATAGTAGATGAGGAAACGCTTTGTGCCCCAATGGTTCTCCACAGCGGCGCCAAACATCCACAGCGCGAACATGTTGAAGAAGAGGTGACTGAAATTGCCGTGCATGAACATATAGGTGATGAACTGCCACGGATAAAAGTCGGAGGCGGCTATGAAGTGAAGCCCTAACCATTGGGTGAGGTCGCACGACTTTTGCAGCACTATAGTGGCCACGAAAGCCAAAGTGTTGATGATGAGCAGATTCTTCACCCCGGGAGGCAATATGTTGAAGCCCCCCATCCTTATCTGATTGTCCATTTGCTATGAATTGTTTTTCTGCTTTGCCCTGTGAACGAGGCTTTTCCAGTAGTTGATGTGCCAAAGAATGTGTATTACCGCCACGATGGTCATCGGAATGCCGAATTGCACATGCCAATATCGGAAAGTGCGCATTGTCTGCATGGCGATGCCGTAGTTGATCTGTATGACCAGAAAGAATCCGGACAGACACGACACGATTGCGGTCACCAGCAACACGACGTTCCATATTTTGCGGTGTGTGGCTTTTTTCAGGACGTTGACTTTTACCAATATGGCACTGAACGCGTAAAGGACAAGGGTGAGTCCTGAAATCAGCAGAAGGTCGTAGGGCGATTCTCGTCTTTTTGCCGGCCGTTCTTCCGTGGCGGGCACAACTTCTGTTTCCGTTGTCGTATCCGTCTGTACTGTAAGATCTTGTGGCTTGGCTTTTTCCGCATCTTTTTCAACCGCAATGTCTGTCGTGGAGACGGAGGGCTTGACCACCGTTTTTTTCTTTGCGGCGACCTTTTCCGGTTTTGCCGTATCCGCGTTCTGTACCGGTTCTGCTGTGGGCTTCGAGAGCCCTCCATGGTCGCAGAACCCGTCTCCGTTCTGGTCGATGAACCGTCCGCACTGTCCCGGACAGTCAATGACATCACAATCTTTCTGTGCCTGCGAGTTCATGCAGAAGGCAAACAGGAAAATAATGGCTGCGAAAATCTTTGTTCTCATATTTATTTCAATAGGATGTTAAGAAAACATAAGAGGCAGGTCGTATGCCTGCCTCTTATGTCGAATTACATTATTCAAAACTGAGCAGTTCTATTTCGAAAATCAAGGTTGCTCCGCCCGGAATGACACCTCCTGCTCCCTGGTCGCCGTATGCGAGGTCAGAGGGGATGTAAAACACGAACTTAGAGCCGGTAGGCATCAGTTGCAGACCTTCGGTCCAGCCGCGGATCACCTGGTCGAGGCCGAATGATATGGGCTCGCCGCCATTCTTGTCGGTGGAGTCGAACACGGTGCCGTCAATCAAAGTGCCGGTGTATTTCACGGTGACTTTGCTGCCGGCTTTTGGTTTCTCTCCGGTGCCGAGTGTGATGACTTTGTATTGCAGCCCCGAATCGGTGACTTTCACGTCTGCGTTTTTCTTGTTTTCTTCCAAAAATTTCAGTCCCGCAGCTTTTGCCTCTGATGCGGCATTGGCCTGGCGTTGTTGCATGTCTAACTGGAACTGCATGAATATTTCCTGCATTTCGGCTTCGGTGAACTTGTTTTGCCCTGCCATTCCGTCACGCACGCCTTGCATGAAAGCTTCTGTGTCGAGTTCCAACTTGTCTTGTTTTACTTGCGTGCCGAAATTGGCTCCGATGGCATAGCTCACTTTCTGGTCTTTTGTCATTTCTTGTTGAGATTTCACGGACGTGGCAGCGGTTGCCAGCACAAGGCTTAGTCCAAATGTTAGTAATTTTTTCATTTTTGTATTTTCTGTTTTTTTTAAGGCTGCAAACATACATAAAAAAACGATATGCACAGGTGTTTCAGCCTGTTTTGTAGCATAAAAAAGGATGCCCCGAAAACATCTTTCAGGGACATCCCATAGTATCCGGAAACATGCCGTTTCTCTATTTGGAAGAGATGAAATCGTCCAGGTTTTTGGCGTTTTCGCCTACCAGCACAACCATCGGCATCACCGGTTCATAACGGTCTTGCGAGAATTCAAGTACCTGTGCCAGACAGTAGTCGCTGTTGGTGGTCAGTACGTAAAGAATGTTGCCCGAACTCATCTCTTTGCTGAATGCGTCCAATCTGCCGACGCGGTCTTCCTGAAGATGTTTGGCCAGTTTCATCTTCGACTCGTTTGAGATGTAAACTTTGTGTTTTTTGAGACGCTTGTTTTGTGGGATGTAAACATAGCGCTCTGTGCCCAAATCGAGGCAGAGTTTTATGATGCCGAACAGGAAAAGGCAGATGCCGATGGTGAGTACCGTCATGTTCAGGCTTTCATGGGGGGATATCTTCTGAGTCCCCGCCACAAATACGAGAATGCCGACTAATATGAAGACGATGGCTGTAAACGGGCTCTTCTTTTTGACTGCAATGGTGCCTTCCGGCATTTCGAGGATTTCTGTTTCAATATGTTTGTAATTTTCCATTTGTTTGTCTTTGTTTTGTTGATTTTTGTTTTTATTGACGTCTATGGTTGGGAGAAGTGTCTGTTTTATCGGAACAATCTACAATAAGGTGGCAGCGGGTTATGCCGCGGTCTCGCCTCTCATAGACAATAAAGATTATAGAATGATGTGTGCCTTCCCCTGCCTGTAATGTCTCGCAAAGACACAGTCTTTTTATTTTATGGGGGAAAGGCGGGGCGGCCGATTTTTCAACGCCTCATGTTTCCTAGAAAAAGGATGTAATAGTCGGCAGGACAGGGATTGCTGCCCGGGCGTGCGACACCGTTGAGTGAAAAGAAACGGCAACCGGCCTGGATGTTGCGCTGTATGACGGTCAGCAGCACCTTCTGCGAGATGCCGGCGTTCAGCAGCCTTGACGGTAAACGAGATGCAAGGCTGGGGCTTTGTGATGTGTCTGTGAAGATGTGCATGAAGAGGCTGCCGCGTATGATAAGAACCTGTTCCTTCTGCTTTTCGTGTCCCTTAATGAGGGATGCCGAGAATGAACATGTCGCTGCATTCGCGGGGGTTGCGGCAACCTCATTTCCCGAACATAGTGCGGAGAACAGCAGAATCACGAACAGCAGCGTCTTCTTCATTCTTGTTGATATGTTGATGTGGTAGATGGCAGGCTATTCAAGCGACCATTCAGAACCGTCTTTGGTGTCTTTTACGGTGATGCCGGCCGACTTCAGTTCGTCGCGTATCTTGTCTGACACCGCCCAGTTCTTGTTCGCTTTGGCGTCTTGACGAATGGAAAGCAGCAGGTCCATCACTTTCCTCATCGCCTCATCGTATTTTCCGGCCACAATGAAGTTCTCGGGACGTACGCCTAAGATCTCGTGGAAGAACAAACTGAAATTGCTTTTCAAGCGTTCTGCATCTTCGGCTGTGAGCGTGGCATGGCCGTCTTTGACGGCATTGACGATGCGGGAAGCCTCGAAAAGCTCGGCAATGACCATAGGGCTGTTGAAATCGTTGTTCATGGCTTCGTAGCAGCGGTTCACCCAAGCCTCGATATTTTCTGAAGAGGAAGCAGATGGTTTCAGCGTGTCCAGATGACGTTCTGCGGCATAGAGCTTTTCGAGCCCTTTCTCGGCGGCCTGCAAAGCCTCGTTGCTGAAGTCAACCGTACTGCGGTAGTGTGCCTGAAGGACGAAAAAGCGGATGGTCATAGGGGAGTAGGGCTGTGCAAGCGACTGGTGCGAGCCGGTGAAAAACTCGTTGAGCGTGATGAAATTGCCCAGAGATTTACCCATTTTCTGCCCGTTGATGGTAATCATGTTGTTGTGCATCCAGTAGTGGACCGAAGATACGCCGTTGGCGACAGTGCTTTGGCACACTTCCGACTCGTGGTGCGGGAACAGCAGGTCCATGCCTCCGCCGTGAATGTCGAACCGGGTGCCCAGGTATTTGGTGCTCATGGCCGTACACTCGATGTGCCAGCCAGGGAAACCGACACCCCATGGCGAGTTCCAGCGCATGATATGTTCAGGAGCGGCCTTTTTCCAAAGGGCAAAATCGGCAGGGTTGTGTTTCTCGCTTTGCCCGTCCAGTTCGCGCGTGTTGGCCAGCAACTCGCTCAGTACGCGCCCCGACAGTTTTCCGTATCCGAAATCACGGTCGAATTTCGGCACGTCAAAATAGACGGAGCCCTCTGAAACGTAAGCGTATCCCATATCCAGAATCTTCTGTACAAGGTCGATCTGCTCCATGATATGTCCGGAAGCCCGCGGTTCTATGGACGGACTTTTCACGTTCAGGACATCCATCGCGCGATGATAACTGTCCATATAATATTGTGCCACTTCCATAGGCTCCAGTTCCTCGATCCGCGCTTTCTTGGCTATTTTGTCCTCGCCGCTGTCGGCGTCATGCTCAAGATGACCCACGTCTGTGATGTTGCGCACATAGCGCACCTTGTACCCTATGTGTGTAAGGTAGCGGAACACAAGGTCGAAAGTCACCGCAGGGCGGGCATGTCCCAAATGCGGTTCGCCATAGACGGTGGGTCCGCAGACATACATGCCAACGTGTCCGGGAACAATCGGAACGAAATGCTCCTTTTTCCCGGTCATCGTGTTGAAAAGGAAAACTTTGTCTTTGTTGTCGGTAGCGGTCATCTTGGAAATTATTATTTCAGTTGAACAGTTTTTCTATTTGGTCGTGGTATTTCTCGAGCAGCTTGTTGCGTTTCAGTTTGAGGGTGGGAGTGAGCTCGCCGGTTTGGACGGACCATTCGTAGCCTATCAGGATGAAACGTTTCACCTTTTCGGTGTCGCCGAAGAAAGTGTTGTGGTAATCGACGATTTTCTTGAACTTTTTGAGCACGTCAGGATGTTCGATCATCTCTTCGTTGGTGGTGTATTCGATGCCTTTGCGCTTGCACCATGAACGCAGGTCGATGAAGTTCGGGACGATGAGGGCGGCGGCAAACTGCCGGTTTTCGCCGACTACCATAATGTTGTCAACCAGAGAATCCTCGCATATCTTGTTTTCAATGACGGTGGGCACGACATATTTGCCGAATGCAGTTTTGAACATCTCTTTTTTGCGTCCCGTGATGCGGAGGCGGCCTTCTGGCGAAAGCATGCCAAGGTCGCCGGTATGCAGCCAACCGTCGGGGTCGATGGCCTCCGCGGTAAGTTCGGGCGCATTGAAATAGCCTTTCATGACATGTCCTCCGCGGGTCAGGATTTCGCCGTCCTCCGCAATCTTGACAGTGGTGCCGGGCAAGACGTGGCCGGCCGTCCCGAACTCGAGGCCTCCTTTGAAGCCGTCGCTGACCGCTATGACCGGTGAGGTCTCCGTAGTGCCGTATCCCTCATAGACATGTATGCCCATAGCCCAGAACACCTTGGATATGCGCGGCTGGATGGCAGCGCCGCCCGTGACTATGACGTTCAGGTTGCCGCCTAAAGCCTTGTACCATTGGTTCAGCACCAGTTTGCGCGCCAACTTGAGCCGGCGCATATAGGCCTTGCTCCTGTTGAAGTCGAAGTCCAGGGCGACCTCGTTGGCCCAGAAGAAGATGTTGCGCTTCAGTCCGGTGAGTTTTCGCCCTTTAGCAATGATCTTGTCGTAGATTTTCTCGAGCAGACGGGGCACGGTGGTGAATATGTCAGGACGCAGGTCCACCATGTCGTCTTGTATTTTAGCCAGGTTCTCTGTATAGTAGATGGAAATGCCGAGATATTGCCACGAATAGTTCATCATCCTTTCATAGACATGGCACAAAGGCAAATAGCTAAGGATACGGTTGTGCTCGAGGGTGGGAATTATCGGAAGAACGCCCCGGATGTTGGTGAGGAAGTTCTCGTGCGTGAGCATCACGCCTTTGGGATGCCCGGTGGTGCCAGAGGTGTAGATGAGCGACACCACATCGTCAGGGGTGATGCTCTCCTTTATCTGCTGTAGGTATTGTGGACTCGGGTTGGATCGCCCCAACTCAATCAGCTCGTTCAGGTGGCGGTATCCTCGCAGGTTGCGGAAAGTGTAAACGCGGTCGGTCAGCGCGGGCATGTGTTCGATGATGTTGTTGATCTTCCGCAGCAGTTCCCAACCGGACACGAATATCAGCTTGATGTCGGCATGATGGAGGATGTAGTCGTATTCGCCTTCGCTTATGGTGGGGTAAATGGCGACATGGACGGCGCCGATCTGCATGATGGCCATATCCAGGAAATTCCATTCCGGCCGGTTGGCGGTGATGGTGGCAATGCAGTCGCCTTTCTTGATGCCCAACTGCAAAAGGCCGTATGAAATGTAGTTGACCCGGTCCACATATTCTTGCGTGCTGTATTTGACCCAAATGCCGTTTTCTTTTCCGCAAATGGCATCTTCCACAGGGAATTCGGTCATGTTGCGCTCAAGAATATCAAATAGACGTCTTACTTCCATCTTTTCTTTTCATTAACAGTGTGCAAAAATACAATCTTTTCTTCAAATGGCACTCCGCACATTCTCCATCAGCTGGGCAAGCATGTTTCTGGCGCGCAACAGCTGTATCTTGACATTGGAAAGCGATATGTTGAGTCTTACGGCGATTTCATCGTACGAAAGCTCACTGTAATAGCGCAGTTCGACAACCTTTCTGTACTTTTCCGGCAACTGTCTTACGGCGCAGCGCAGGATGTTCATCCGCTGTTTCTCTATGAGATAATCTTCCGGCGTATTGCCGCGGCGGGTGTCAATGTTGTCTATCAGCATTTCGGCATTGTCAGGGCTGTCGCTGATGCCGGAAACGGTTATGGTCTGCGGTGTGCCGCTTTTGCGGTGTATGTGGTTGATGCCGTTGTTCATGGCAATCCTGAACAGCCAGGTGGAGAATGCGTATTTCGGGGAATAGCGGTCGAGACAGCGGAAAGCCTTGCCAAAAGTCTCGAGGGTGAGGTCCTCTGCGTCGTCGCTGTTCCTGACCATTTTCATCAGCAGGTAATAGATGCTGTCGCGGTATATGGCCATCAGGCTGGCGTAGGCTTTCTGGTCGTTGTTGTCCAGAGCCCGGCGCAACAGCACATAGTCCCTTCTAGATTTGGCGGTTGTGCACGGATTGTCCATAGCGTCAGTGCTGGAATTTCTGGTGACTCAGTTTCGCAGACAGATAGTAGAGCGGATTGGCGACGGAAAAGAAAAGGTCGTACAGCAGAAGGCAAGGGACAACTTGTTTCTCGTTCAGTTTTCCTGCCGCCGCACCGTAAACGATGTATTGGTTGACAATGCGGAATGCTGCGATTCCTAAAGCAACGGCCAGAAAGGTCGGACGGTGCAGAAAAAGCACGATGACGAATGCTAATGTGGCATAGAACAAAAGGTTAAGCACAGCTATGCCGTTGAGCAGGATGCGATTCTTAAGCGTATTCATCTTCCTGGTATAGTAAAGCCCCGTCTTGTGCTTTCTCCAAGACCGGTAGGAGACGGGTTTCTGCAGTACGGTGAAAGAATCCGGAGAGAACGCTACGGCTGTATTGTTGGGCTTGGCGGCCCTGCTGATGAATATGTCCTCGATTCCACAACTGATATGGTTGTGGGAGGCGAACCCTTTCTGTCTGTAAAACAGCGACTTGTCGAATGCCATGTTGCGACTGTCACCGCGGTAGGTGGAGTGGGCGAGCGCAAGGGAGAAATATTGGATGGCGTTCTGCAGGTTGTCGAAACGCATAAGACGGTTGAACGGGTTGTTGTGCTTGGCGAATGAACTGTAGCCGAGCACTATCGTCTTTTTCCCGGCAAATTGCCTTGCCATTCGTTCCAACCAATGCGGCGAAGCCGGAGCACATGCGGCGTCCGTGAGCAGAATATGGTCGTACGTGGCGCAGCGGATGCCCATGGAGACGGCAAACTTGCTGCCGCGGATCGTGGAAACGGATGACGAAAGGTTGACCAGCTTGACATTCGGATACTGGCACTGGTACTCCTTGACCAGCAGTTCCGTTTCATCGTCATGTGAATGGTCGTTCACAACAACAACCTCGAAAGCAGAGTATTGCTGGTTAAGAATACGGGGGAAGAACTTAAGCAGCGTGCCGGCGGCATCTTTCACCACAACGATAACAGAAATGGGGACATCCTGTTCCGCAATCTTGTCTTGTTTCTTGCGGAAAGAAAAACGGGCGTAAAGACCATAATAATAAAGCACTTGAAGCAGGACAATCAGTCCGAAAACGACAAGCGCCCCCAAATATAAGTTCTCTTTCAACATTATTGAGAATTTTTCAAAACGCAAAGGTAGTTTTATGAGTGAATAAAAGATGTATTTTTGTGCGCTTTTTACAAACAATATGAAGTTTATAATTGAAAAGGCCGATGCGGGCAGCCACGCACGCGCAGGTGTCATCAACACGGACCATGGACAGATACGGACACCCATCTTTATGCCTGTCGGCACATTAGGGGCAGTCAAGGCTGTACATGTAAGGGACTTGAAAGAGCACATCAAGGCGCAGATCATATTGGGCAACACCTATCACCTTTATTTGCGTCCGGGCTGCGAGGTGCTGCGGAATGCCGGCGGGTTGCACAAGTTCAACGGCTGGGACAGACCGATCCTTACCGACAGCGGCGGTTTCCAGGTGTTCTCGCTGAGCCACCGGCGCAAGATCAACCCCGAAGAGGGGGTGTGGTTCCAGTCGCACATTGACGGTTCCAGACACCTGTTCAGTCCTGAAAGCGTGATGGACACAGAACGTGCCATCGGCGCCGACATCATTATGGCTTTTGACGAGTGCATACCATATCCATGCGAATATGAATATGCCCGGAAGTCAGTCGAAACCACCTACAAATGGCTGAAGCGCTGTGTGAAGCGGCTGGAGGAGACCGAGCCTCTGTACGGTTACAGCCAGACGCTGTTTCCCATAGTCCAGGGCGGCATATACCACGACTTGCGGGCACGTTCTGCCGAATATGCCGAATCCGTGAACCCCGAGGGCATAGCCATCGGCGGGGTGGCGGTAGGGGAGCCTACCGAGGAAATATACGAGATTGCCGACTACTGCTGCCAGCAATTGCCGAAAGACAAGCCGCGCTATCTGATGGGGGTGGGAACACCCACCAACATAATAGAAAACATTGCGTTGGGCATTGACATGTTCGACTGCGTGATGCCCACACGAAACGGAAGAAACGGCATGATCTTCACCTGGGAAGGCATGCTCAACCTACGCAACGAGAAATGGAAGAACGACTTCACGCCGATTGCTGCCGAAAGCGACCTGTTTGCCGACCGCGAATACACCAGGGCTTATCTGCGGCATCTGTACGTGTCTGACGAGATGCTCGGCCCTATGATCGGCAGCATACACAACCTGCACTTTTACCTCGACCTTGTCACAGTTGCACGGCAGAAAATCCTGGACGGCACGTTTACATCCTGGAAGAACGAGATTCTGCCGAAGATATCCAGGAGACTGTAGGCAAGAAGACAACGGCTGAGGTGCGCAGGCTTGCGCTGTTGAGCCACTTCGGGTCATTTTTTCGCCCTTGTGTGTCCTATAATTTATATTATGTTAAATAGGGCTTGAGAGCCACGTGCGACTTCTATTAGAGCGGATAGTTATTCAACTGTATTTTCTTCTTGCTTCTCTGAGTTGAACGAAGTTGCACCAAATGCAAGAAAGCTTAGTCCTGTTATCAATAGTACAGAGCTAAAACCGAATTTCAAACATTCTTTCAGTTCTGCGACATTTTGTGAAGTACGTGCTGCAGCATTTTGTATGCCTGTATAAGCAGCGCCTCCATAAAATTTGGGGAATTCATAATCTGATGTCTCAATAGAATAACTCCCGAAGGACAAGCCAATCGTAATGACTCCAATATTACAGAGCAACAAACCTCTTATTTTTTTCTTATTTGTGACATTTATAGGGGACTTCCATTTTCCGTTTGCCGTGTTCAGTTCGATACTCGTTTCCAGTCGCGGAACCAGCTGCGGACTCTGAGCCCGATGACACCAAAGATGGCCTCTTTGAAGATGCCGGAGCTCATCTTTGACACGCCTGCGGTCCGGTCCTTGAAGATGATGGGCACTTCAACGATCTTGTAGCCGAGTTTGTACATGTTGAATTTCATCTCTATCTGGAAGCCGTAGCCGATATGCTTGATTTTGGAGAAGTCAACGGTTTTGAGCGCCGACACACGGTAGCATTTGAAGCCCGCGGTGGTGTCGTGGACGGGGATTCCCAGCATGATGCGCACGTACATGGAGCCGTAATAGGACATGAGCAGCCGTCCGATGGGCCAGTTCAACACGTTGACGCCGTTGCAGTATCGCGACCCGATGGCCAAGTCGGCGTTTTGCCCGACACAGGCATCATAAAGGCGCTGCAAGTCGTGCGGGTCGTGCGAGAAGTCGGCATCCATCTCGAACACAAAGTCATAGTTGCGTTCGATGGCCCACTTGAAGCCGTGTATGTAGGCGGTGCCCAGCCCCAGTTTGCCGCTCCGTTCTTCGATGAACAGCCGTCCCTCAAATTCTGGAATCAGCCCCTTCACGATGTCTGCGGTGCCGTCGGGCGAGTTGTCGTCAATGATGAGGATATGCACGTCGATGAGCCCGAAGATGGTCCTGATGATGTTTTCGACGTTCTCTTTTTCTTTGTAAGTCGGGATTATGACAAGTCTTTTGTCCATGTTGATGTTTGGTTATTTTGACAATATGATATATACGGGCAGGTGGTCGCTGAAGCCACCTTGATAGATGCCGCCGGCGTAGGTGCGGAACGGGTAGTTGGTGTAGGAGCCGGACATAGTGAACATGAAGTTGCGCTGGAAAACGTTGGCCTCTGTGAAACGGTACGTGTCGGGGGCGGCTTTCACCAGCGAGCCGGAAACGATGATGTTGTCGAGCATGTCCCATGAGTCGCGGTAGGCATAAGATCCGATGCCTTTGCGGTACATTTTCCACATCGGGTTGTAAAGGTCGTTTGGCGACAACGCTTTTGCGGAGGTTTTCGTCTTGAGCCCGTTCATCAGGCTTTTCGAGTCGGGGTTGTCGTTAAGGTCGCCCATGATGATGATTTTGGGGTTTACGTAGCATTGCTGCAAGGAGTCGGCGATGTGCCGTGAAAGCTGAGCGGCGGCCATGCGCAAGGGCATGCTTTTCTTTTCGCCGCCGAGTTTTGAGGGCCAATGGTTCACCAGGATGAACAGCGTGTCGGTCCGGTCGAGCACGCCGGCCATCAGCCATTGGTCGCGGGTGATGAAGTCGGGATTGCCGGCCACTTTGAGCGAAGTGGCCTTTGTGGAAATCACGGTGAAGCGTGCCGGGTTGTAGAAAAAGGCCACATCGACGCCGCGTCTGTCGGGCGAGTCGTGGTGACAGACCTTGAGTCCGTAAGGTTTCAGCCGTTCGGTGGCGGCGAGGTCCAGCATCACCTGTTCGTTTTCCACCTCAGAGACGCCCAACACGGCAAGTCCGCCGTCCATGGCAGCAATCTCTGCAATCACGCGCGAAAGGTTTTCCAGTTTGGCGCGGTACCTTTCTGCTGTCCACATATAGTCGCCGTCGGGCAGAAACTGTTCGTCGTTCTTCAGCGGGTCGTTGACCGTGTCGAACAGGTTTTCCATGTTATAGAACCCGACAATGGCTTTTCGGTGCGGGTTCTGGGCGGAAAGCGTGGCGCCGAGGTACAGCGGCAGCAAGGCGGCGAGCAGGATCAGTCTCTTCATCAGCAGGATTTTAACGGTTAAAGGGAACATTTTTCAGGAACTTGTCCCTGACCAGTTCGGCGATCTGTACAGCGTTGGTGGCGGCGCCTTTGCGCAGGTTGTCCCCTACCACCCACAAGTTTAGGGTGTTGGGTTGTGAGAAGTCGCGGCGTATGCGGCCCACGAAGACAGCGTCGTGTCCTTGTGCGGTGAGCGGCATCGGATAGAGGTCGCGGGTGGGGTCGTCCTGGACTTCTACGCCGGGCATGTTTCCAAGCATTTCAACGACATCCCCGAGGCGGTAGTCGCGGAGCAGTTCCACGTTGACGGCTTCGGAATGGCCGCCCGTGACGGGCACGCGCACAACGGTTGCAGTGACCTGAATGTTATTGTCGCCGAGAATCTTACGCGTTTCGTTCACCAGTTTCATCTCTTCGGTGGTGTAGCCGTTGTCCTCGAACGTGCCGCCGTGAGGGAAGAGGTTCAGGTCGATCTGATGCGGGTAGGCCTTCTCGCAGGTTTCGCCGCTCCGCTCTTTCATGAGTTGGTTCACGGCTTTCATGCCCGAGCCGGTCACCGACTGGTATGTAGAGACTACGATGCGTTTGATGCCGTAATTCCTGTGAAGCGGGCACAGTGCCATCACCATCTGTATGGTGGAGCAGTTCGGGTTGGCGATGATGTTGTCGTTGCTGCCGATCACGTCGCCGTTCACTTCCGGCACCACTAAAGGAATGTCCGGATTGCTGCGCCATGCGGAAGAGTTGTCTATCACTTTCGTCCCCTTTGCGGCGAAAAGAGGCGCATATTTGAGCGAAGGACCGCTGCCTGCCGAGAATATCGCAATGTCAGGAGCCTTTTCGATGGCTTCCTCTGCGCTGATTACCTGATATGATTTTCCGCCGAATGGGATGGTTTTGCCGTACGACTTCGGGGAGGCAACGGGTATCAACGTTTCTCCGCCGAACCCTCTTTCTTCAAGTACTTTACGCATCACTCCACCCACAAGGCCTGTGGCCCCGACCAAAGCAATTTTCATTTTCCGTTTACAATTTATACAATATTTTTAACAATGTAACGTTTTCAATGTTGCAAAAGTACTATTTTTTGCAACATTGAAAATGAAAACGAATTATTTTTATGAGAGTCCCTGCCCTACCGTTCACATTGCTGCTGTTGTTTGTTCTTACGGACTTGAGTACCGTTGTAAGTCAGACAGAAACGTTGCAGCGTTATGACATCGTCATCAGCGAGATCATGGCCACGCCCTCGCCCGCGATAGGCTTGCCCGTTGCCGAGTATATCGAACTGCACAACCGCCGGCCGCTGCCGTGTGTGCTGTCCGGATGGAAACTGCAAGTCGGAAGTTCCCGGAAGACCCTGCCGGAGATGACTCTCGACAGTTGCGGTTATGCTATTGTGGTCGCCGAGAAGAACAAAGGTTTATTTGGGAATATCCCTATCCAGGTCTGTGCGGTGTCGTCGTTGAGCATCAATGACGAGGGCCAAACCGTCGTGCTTTATGACGACAATGACGAAGCCGTCCATGCGGTAGCGTTCAAGCGGAAATGGCATACGGAGTCCATCAAGCAGTCGGGCGGCTGGTCTCTGGAGATGAGGGACGAGAACCTGCCATGCCTGAGTTCTGTCAATTGGGACTCCTCCGTGTCACCGGAGGGCGGGACCCCAGGTTCGCCGAACTCGATACGTTGTGCTACAGGAGACGACACCCCACCTTTCATTGAACGCGTCACCTTGCTCGACAATAAGACTTTGCGTGTGTTCCTGTCAGAGTCCGTATACCCTACACTCCCCCTATCGCCCGGCGACTTCAGCATTGAGCCGGATGCAAACATCGTGCAGGCGTCTGAAGTGCCGCCGTTCTATACGGCGCTTGACCTTACCTGCTCTATGCCGCTGCAGTCCGGCACGTTGTACCGCGTCTGCCTGCCCGCTGCCGTTTGCGACTGTGCCGGTAATGCTGTCGCCTATCCGGACTGCGTTTCTTGTGGCGTTGCTGAGAAACCGCAGCCGTTTGACCTTGTCATCAATGAGGTATTGAGTCATGCGAAAGATGGAACAGATGCCGATTTCATCGAAGTATATAACCATTCTTCCCACATTATCGACCTGAAAGATGTGAAAATAGGTTCCGGCGGCGATACGATCCCCAAGAAAGCAGTCATAGCGGCTCCTCAAGGTATTCAGCTGATGCCGCAAGCTTACTGTGCCTTGTGCAAGAACAAAACGCTCACCTTGTCGCAATATGACTGCCCTGACCCCAATGCCTTGTACGAGTGTGATTCTCTGCCTTCGTTTGCGGCAGAGTCCGGGGTTGTGTTCCTGACAGACCGGAGCCTTCGCACCATCGACCGTTTCTCCTATTCCATCGATATGCATTATCCGAAACTGCTTACTACTGCCGGCGTAAGTTTAGAGCGCATGTCTTCGAGTCAGGCTACACAACGGAGCGACAATTGGCATTCTGCCTCTTCAACTGTGGGGTTTGCTACGCCAGGTTTTCGTAACTCTCAAGCCTCGGACGGAACCGCCTCCACATGGCTTGCAATCACCCCCGCCGTGATCTCACCCGACAACGACGGTTTCGAAGATTACGCCGAAATATCAGTTTCTATGTCCAATGGTGAAAACAGATTGAGTGTCAGGATTTTCAATCAACAAGGCTTTCCGGTCAGGCATTTGGTCAACAATGAACTGTGCAGCCATGAGGCGCTGTTCCGTTGGGACGGTACGGACGACAATAAACAGACTGTACCGTCAGGAATGTATGTCGTGACGGTACAGTATTGGAACCTTGACGGCAAAAGCCGACGTTTCAAGAAAGTGGTTTCCGTGCGGTAAACTTATCGCAGGCGGTCGGCGGCACGCACCAGTTTCTCGTCTTTCTTGATGAACTTGTTGGCCATGAAAAGAGATATCGCTTCAACAAAGACCAAAATCAGCATCAGGGTCTTGTTTGCGAAAGTGAAAGTGAATGCCACGCTTTTTGCGGAAAAGTATTTGGTGAAAATAATATCCGGGCAGACCCATAGCATCAACATCAGGGTGACGAGATACACAATCATCGTGATAGAGACAATCTGCACCTGACGGATGCGCTTCTTGTAACTGAACAAGGCGGCCAGTGAGAGGGCGGCTGTGAGAACGAGACAGAAAGCGACGTAATAGAGGCGTATGGCGGCCGTGCCGTCGGGGATGTTGAGTTTCAGGACGAGAGAATTGTAAACATATTGCGCATCAGCCGTGTCAACGTAGCCCATCGGGATGAAGAGCAATACAATGGGGATGACGGCTGCGACGAGCAGGAATAGAGATTGGATTCGCTGGATCATAGTTTTGCTTTTTTCTGTTTCTGATAATGTTAAAAGATGAAAAGAAATATGTTGTTTTTATTTGTTTCAGTACAGGGCAATTCCGGAAAAGTCAGTTGTTTTTTTCGGAACTGATGGTTTGGTGCAAGGTCACGGCAGGCAGTTTCATTTGTTTCTTGCCAACATAAAGGTATGGGGTGAACTTGACGGCAACATTCGATTCCTTGTTGCTGCCGGAGCCGTCAAGGTTCCTGACGCAGCGTATGATGTCGCCGACCTCCTTTTTCTTCAACACATCGGCCAGATTGACCTGGACGGGGAAGGGGATTATGGTAGTATTGGAGGGATTGACGTAATATTCAACGTTGTGGCTGCTGCCTTTGGCCAAGAACTTGTCCTCAAGGTAGAGTTCATAGTCGTATCCGATGAGCCTGGCCATATTCCTGGTGTTGTTCTTAACCTTGACCATCACTTTACAGGACACATTGAAATCCTTGTCTTTGATGGCTTTGGCTGCCTTCGTCATATTGGTGACGGATAGGTCTGACAGTCCGTTGACGTTGCTCATGTTGATGTCGGCCCAGATGACATCTGCCACGTGGTCCATCTCGAACTCGCAATTTGAAAGACGTGCAAACTGTATGACGCTGCATCCGTCTGTGACAAGGCAGAGTACGAGGATAAAGAGAGGCAGTGTTTTATTGTTATTGGGCATCGTGGAGATTGGCTAATGCGAGATGACTTTGCCGTCTTGAAGCATTATTTTGCAGTCAGACAGGGAAGCAAGTTCCTCGTTATGCGTAACGATGATGAAAGTTTGATGAAATCGGTCGCGAAGTTCAAAGAACAGCCGGTGAAGGTTCCGGGCGTTCTCCGTGTCGAGGTTTCCGGAGGGCTCGTCGGCAAGGATCAGTTCCGGGTTGTTCATCAGAGCCCTTGCCACGGCAACGCGTTGCTGTTCGCCGCCGGACAGTTCGGAGGGTTTGTGGTCTTTGCGATCCGTCAGTTTCAGAAAGTCGAGCAGTTCTGCAGCATGGAGAATAGCCTCTTTTTTCTTGAGTCCGGCTATCAGTCCGGGCATTGCGACATTCTCGACGGCGGTAAATTCGGGCAGCAGGTGATGAAACTGGTAAACGAACCCGATATGGCGGTTGCGGTATTCCGAAAGGTTGTCGTCGTTCAGCTTGGAGATGTCGGTGCCGTTCAGGATTATCTTACCCGAATCGGGGCGGTCGAGTGTGCCCATAAGATGAAGCAAAGTGGACTTGCCGGCCCCCGAGGGACCGACAATCGTTGCCACTTTGGAACTGTCTATCGTGAGATCTACGGATTTCAGCACATGCAGGGCACCATAGCTTTTCTCAACGCGACGTATTTCGATCATTGCTATTTCCTGATTTCTTTGGCCAATCTGGCGGTAAGCATCGGGATTATTTTGTGGACGTCGCCTACGATGCTCACGTCGGAGACGCCGAAAATCGGGGCGAACTTGTCTTTGTTGATGGCAATGATGAAGTCGGACTCTTCCATGCCGGCGAGGTGCTGGATGGCTCCGCTGATGCCGCATGCCATATAGAGTGCCGGGCGGACGGTCTTGCCGGTCTGGCCGACCTGACGGCTGTGGTCGATGATACCGGCATCCACCATTGCGCGGGAAGAGGACACCTCTGCGCCGGGCAGCACGTCTGCCAATGCCTGAAGTTCATCAAAACCGGCCTTGTTTCCGACGCCGCGGCCGCCGGAAACGAGAATCTTGGCCTCCGTGATGTCAACGGCGCCTTTGTCTTTCTTGACATCCTTCACCAGACGGACTTTGAACTTGCTGCTGTCGAATTGGGGCTTGAAGTCCACGATTTCGCCTTTGCGGGAGGCATCTCGTTCCATTTTCTGCATCACACCCGGACGGACGGTTGACATCTGCGGTCTGTGTTCCGTATTCAGGATGGTGGCCATCAGGTTGCCGCCGAAAGCAGGACGTGTAGATGCAAGCTGCATGTCTTCCGTGATTTCCAGTTTGGTACAGTCGGCAGTCAGCCCGGTGTTCAGACGGCAGGCAAGCCTCGGGGCCAGGTCACGACCTATCGTAGAGGCTCCGATCAGTATGATGCTGGGGTTGTAAGCCTGCACCATTTGGCAGATGGCCTGCGTATATTGTTCAGTCAGGTAGTGTTCAAGTTCGGGGGCATCCATGCAGATGACCTCGTCTGCACCATACTCGACAAGCATCTGTGCCTGGTCCTTGATGTTGTGTCCGGCAAGCACGGCGACGACTTTTTCCTTAAGGTCTGCCGAAAGTTCATGTGCCTTACCGAGCAGCTCCAGTGCTACGGGTTGGATGATGCCGTCGCGCTGTTCAACGAATACATAAATGTTCTTATAATCGGATTTTTCCATTTTTGTTCGGTTCTCGGTTAAATAATATGTTTCTCTTTCAGTTTGTTGACGATAAGTTCGACGGCCTCGTCGGGACTCAATTCAAAGATTTCGCCGGGCTGTTTCTGCGGTTTGGCGAAGGACTTTTTCACGCGTGTGGGAGATCCGGAGAGACCGAGGCGTTTTTCGTCCACTTGAAGTTTGTCGGCGCTCCATACCTCGACTTCCTTGTCGTACGCTTCCATAATACCTTTCACGGTCATATAGCGGGGTTTCAAGGCTGAGGAGAGCACGGTGAGCACGCAAGGTGTATCCACTTCGAGGATCTGGTAACCCTCTTCGGTCTCTTTCGTCACGGTGCATCGTTTGTTGCCGTCGAACTCGAGGTTCATGGCATAGGTGACCTGCGGGAGGTCAAGGTGCTGGGCCAGAGACACCGGCGTCTGTGCCGTGTCGCCGTCGATGGCCTGACGGCCCGCAAGAATGAGGTCGTAGCCGATCTCGCGGACTGCGCAAGACAACGCGTACGAAGTGGCCAGCGTGTCAGCGCCGGCGAATTTGCGGTCAGACAAAAGCACGGCACGGTCGGCGCCCATAGCGAAAGCCTCGCGGCAGATGACGTCTGCCTGGAGCGGACCCATCGTAAGGACGGTCACGTGTGCGCCGAACTTGTCTTTCAGTTGCAGCGCCATCTCGAGGGCTGCGGCATCGTCCGGGTTCAATATGCTGGGGACGCCTTCCCTGATCAGCGTGCCCTTGACAGGATCGATCTTGATGACATTAGTGTTGGGGACCTGTTTTATCGTTACTATAATATTCATAGTCTCTTGTGGTGTAAGTTTATTATTTGAACAATTGTCCGGCAATGACCATTCTCTGGACCTCCGAAGTTCCCTCGTATATCTCCGTGATCTTGGCATCGCGCATCATGCGTTCTATTTCATACTCGCGGGTATAGCCGTAACCGCCGTGGAACTGGAGGCATTTTGTCGTAGTCTCCATAGCCGTGTCGGCGGCGAAGAGTTTAGCCATGGCTGCGTCCACGGAATAAGGGAGATGCATGTCTTTCTTCCATGCTGCTTTATAGACCAGCAGGCGTGCGGCCTCAATCTTGGCCTGAAGGTCGGCCATCTGGAACTGCGTGTTCTGGAAAGCGCTGATAGGCTTGCCGAACTGTTTTCTCTCTTTCGTGTATTTTACGGTGACATCCATGGCGCCCTGGGCGATGCCGAGTGCCTGTGAAGCGATGCCGATACGGCCGCCGTCGAGGGTCATCATAGCAATCTTGAAACCTTTGCCCATTTCGCCCAACAGGTTCTCTTTTGGAATACGGCAGTTCTCGAATATCAGCTCGCAGGTGGCCGAACCGCGGATGCCCATCTTTTTCTCTTTCTTGCCGATAGAGAATCCGGGAGTGTCTTTCTCAACGATGAAGGCGGAGATGCCTCTGGTGCCTTGCGACTTGTCCGTCATGGCCATGACCACATAGACGTGGGCGTAGCCGGCGTTGGTGATGAAGATCTTGCTGCCGTTGAGCACCCATTCGTTGCCGTCGAGGACGGCCATGGTCTGCTGCATGGCGGCGTCGGTGCCGGCATTGGGCTCCGTAAGGCCGAATGCGCCGATCCATTCTCCGGAGGCAAGCCTAGGCAGGTATTTCTTCTTCTGTTCCTCTGTGCCGAACTCCAGAATCGGGTTCATGCAGAGGGATGTGTGTGCGCTGACAATCACGCCGGTGGTGGCGCAAACTTTCGACAGCTCTTCCACTGCCTTGATGTACATTTGGTTGGTGCCGCCCTGTCCTCCGTATTCCAAGGGGATAGGAATGCCCATAATGCCTATGCGGGCCATCTTTTCGACAGTCTCGACGGGAAAGCGTTCCTGGTCATCGACTTCCGCGGCCAATGGCTGAACTTCTTCAGCAGCAAATTTGCGAATCATCTGCAGGAAGAGTTCTTCTCTTTTGTTCAAGCTAAAATCCATATTTAAATTAATTGTATTGATATTGGTATTTCGTTAGTCCTGTGAGTTCAATTCGTCAGTAACGTGAGGTTCGCGAAGCAGGTTTGACCCCGGTTCCGCTCTGCAACTTCAGTCAAGTTGCATCGGCTTGAGGCCCGGAGAAACGGTGAAGTCTGCTTCGGTGGCGTTCCTTACGTCATCAACGGTGAACTCCGGGTGCAGTTCTGTGAGTTCCAGCCCATCAGGTGTCACCACCATCACGCACATTTCCGTGACGATCATGTTGACCTGTCCTTTTGCCGTCAGCGGCAGCGTGCATTTGTGAAGTATCTTGGGATTCCCTTTCTGCGTATGTTCCATGGCCACGATGACCGTTTTCGCTCCGACCAGCAGGTCCATGGCGCCGCCCATGCCCGGGGTGAGCTTGCCGGGAATCATCCAGTTGGCGATGTCGCCTTTCTCGTCAACCTGCATGGCACCCAAGACGGTAGCGTTCACGTGGCCGCCGCGGATGAGGGCGAAAGACTCGGCAGAACTGAAAGAGGCTGCGCCGGGCTGTGCCGTGATGTAGCCGCCGCCGGAGTTGATGAGGTTTTCGTCTTCCCGGCCGGGTTCCGGCGTCGAGCCCATACCGATCATGCCGTTCTCTGTCTGGAGAACCACATGCACGTCTTTAGGCAAATAGTCAGGCACCATTGTCGGAAGACCTATTCCCAAATTAACAATATCGCCGTCCTTGAGTTCTTTGGCAACTCTTTTGGCGATGATTTCACGCATTTGAGCTTTTTCCATAATCAAGTGTTTTTTATGTTATTCAATCATTTTGACCCTTTGCCCCTGCCTCGGGATAAAGGCGGGCAAAGATATAAAAATATATTATGCTTATTACCCATAGGGAACAATTAAAAAAATATGTTCCGCAAATTTTGCTACTTTTGCAGCCTGATTGGAAAAACAGTTCCGCCGTTGGCGGCATAACGCACGAAACTTTGTACAAAACACGCTTTTATGTCTCTTATAAAATCGATTTCGGGAATTAGAGGAACCATCGGCGGGATGCAAGGGCAGAACCTCACCCCTGCTGACATTGTAGAACTGACCGCTGCTTTTGCGGCTTTTGTCCGGGAAACCACGCCGGAAAAGCCGCTCACGTTCGTGGTGGGCCGCGATGCGCGTGTCTCTGGCGATATGGTAAGCCGGCTGGTGTGCGGCACCCTTCAGGGCATGGGCGTAAACGTCATCGACACGGGACTCTCCACCACCCCTACCACCGAGATGGCCGTGACGCGTCACCACGCCGACGGCGGCATTATCATCACTGCCTCCCACAACCCGATGCAGTGGAATGCCCTGAAGCTGCTCAATTCAAAAGGTGAGTTCATCTCCGACGAAGAGGGACACTGGCTTCAGGAGATCGCCACCCGGCACGACTTCTCCTACGCCGAGGCAAACCGTTTGGGGCAATATATGTCCGACAGCCATGCCATAGATGAACACATCGATGCTGTGCTCGCACTGCCGCTTGTCAATGCGGAAGCCGTGTCCCGCGCCGGTTTCTCCGTCATTCTCGACACGGTGAACTCCACGGGCGCACTGGCACTGCCGCCTCTGCTCGAACGGCTTGGCGTGAAGGAGGTCACGGTTCTCAACGGCAACCCTACCGGCATCTTCGCACACAACCCAGAACCCCTCCCCGAGAACCTGCACGGCATCTCCGAGGCCATGTCCTCCGGCAGTTTCGACGTGGGCTTTGTCGTGGACCCCGACGTGGACCGTCTGGCCATTGTGAAACCCGGCGGTGAGATGTTCGGCGAGGAATATACGCTGGTGGCGGTGGCTGATTACATCCTGCAGCACACCCCCGGCAACACCGTCTCCAACCTCTCCTCCACCATGGCCTTGCGCGATGTGACTGCCCGCCACGGCGGTTCTTACAGCGCCTCGGCTGTCGGTGAGGTGAATGTGGTAGAGATGATGAAGGCCACCGGCGCCGTCATCGGCGGCGAGGGCAACGGAGGGGTCATCTATCCGGAACTGCATTACGGCAGGGACGCCTTGGTCGGCATAGCCCTTTTCCTCACCTATATGGCCGTTTCGGGCAAGAGCTGCAGCCAGATCCGCTCCCTCTACCCCGACTACCGCATCTCCAAGAACAAAATACAGCTTTCAGACGACGTCAATGCCGCCGCTGTCCTCGACCGCATTTCCGAACGGTATGCCAAGTTCAACCCCAACCGGGCCGACGGCGTCAGGATCGACTTTGAAGACGGCTGGGTACATATCCGCACCTCCAACACAGAGCCCGTGCTGCGCATCTATGCCGAGGCCGTGACCGAACGCAAGGCCGACAGTATGGCCGAGGAAGTCATGGGACATATTCGCGAAATGATATAGCCCCATTCCCATGACGCGAAGAATATGTAGCCTTTTCTTAACCTGCCTTTTTGGTGTGTCCGTATCGCTCAACGCACAGAGCCTGTGCCGACACAAGACCGCAGTTCCGATGACCGAAAAATACAACATCACCGTATTCACGGAAACGCCGGAAGGCGAGATGCTTTACCTGCGTGGCTTCTGCGGACACGAGAGCCGTCTGATGGATAGCGCGACTGTGAAGCACGGCAAGGCAGTGTTCAAAAGCAAAAAGCAAAAGCTGCCTTGCGGCGACTATCTGCTTGAACTGCACGACACCCTTCACCCCTATCCCGATGTCATCGCCGAGATTTTACTCAACAAGGATTCCAAGATTACCCTCAACCATACGCATCATGTTGATTCTGCCACCGGATTTATTGTCAATGACATTGAAATTCAAGACTCTGAAGAGAACCAACTGCTCTATTCCTTTAGGAACTCTATGATGAAGGTCTATACGCCCGACATCCGAAAAGTTTGCCGGGAATACCGCGACATCGCACCCAACAGTTTTGTGACCAAGTACATTACGGCGGCTTACGCCACACTGCAGACGAAAGATGATGCGTTACTGCGCCAGTCCCTTTACGACATGGACTTCAGCGAGCCGAGGCTGCTTCATTCGCCCCTGCCCTTATACTCGCTCGTGCGTGACCGGATAGGCACTCTGTACGAGACTGGTCAAATCATCTCCTTTATGGACTCCATTCTGTCACGTTGCGGAAACGAGGCCGTGAAAGAGTATTTCCTGCAAGACTTCTTCCATATTATGGACGTTCACATCTCCATCTATGACCCCGTATTGGTACACCTTTACGACCGCTACGGCGACGACTGGATGGAGGAAGACCGCAAGCGCATCAACCGACGGAAAATCGAGCAGTTGCGAAAGATCAACCCCGGTGCGAAGATTCCGGAAATAACCGCTTTTGACACGCTCGGAAATGAATATTCCACTGACGACATCCACACAAAATATACCGTGCTCTGGTTCTGGGACCCCGACTGCGACCACTGCAAGGCGGTAACCCCACAATTACACGACCTCTACCGCGAACATGCGGGAGACCTTGACTTCGAAGTGTTTGCCGTCGAGATAAACGACGACTACGAACGCTGGAAGCAATTCTCCGACGAGCATGGGCTCTGGGACTGGCTCAACCTGACCACAGCCAAAGGTGACCCGGCCGTTGACATCATCGAATATTTTGACATAATGGTGACACCGGCTTTGGTCCTGGTTGACAATTCTACCGGCCATACAATAATAGCAAGGCAGGTGACGTTAGACGTACTTAAATTTTTGCTTGAAAAAAACAGATAGTTGAAATACTTTATAACAATGAAAAAGAATTACATATCTATCTTTTTGACTTTGACTTTCCTCGTTATGGCCGGAAGCCTTTCTGCGCAGAAAGGGAAAGCGGCCGTGCCGGAAACAACCTCTGCGAAAGGTCATGAAATCATCTTCAACATCAAGGATTCAAAGGACAAACTTGTCTATCTGGTCATCCATTACAACGAGAAACTGATTCTGAAAGACTCTGTCACGCCCTCATCGCCCGGCCGTTTCGTGTTCAAGGGCAGCAATGCCTATGACGACGGTATGTACTCTCTGGTATCGGGCGACAAGAAGCTGTACCTGAACTTCATCATTGACGGGAACCAGCACTTCGAGTACAATCTCGACACGACAGGCAACCTTGACAACTTTGTCATCCGCAATTCGCCGCAAAATGAAGAGATGCTCAAATTCCAGCGCAAGACCAGCCATGCCCAGCAGCAGGCGATGGAATGGTCCAAGAAGTTCAAGGTGTTTGACACGGAGGGCGACACCGACAGCGCCGAGTTCTACAAGAACAAACTCAGGAACATCAACGACGAGATGCTGAAATTCATTGACGAGGAAATCATCGCCGCCCACCCCGACTATCTGTTTTCCAAGATGCAGAAGTCGTACAAGCAGATCGACATCCCGGAGATGAAGAAAGAAGACGGGAGCATGGACTACGAGTCGCAGGCCGCATACTACAGGTTTCACTATTGGGACAACTTTGACCTTGCAGATCACCGGTTCATCTATATCCCCTCCTTTGAGCCCAAGATGAAAGACTATTTCACCAAACTGCTCTATCATCAGGAGTCAGACACCATCAACAAATACATCGACATCTTTCTGGGCAAGGTAGAACCGGACACGTTGATGTACCATTATTGCGTCGATTGGCTTTCTTACCAGTTTGAGACCAGCAAGGTCATAGGTCATGACGCCGTTTTCTGCCACATCGTTGAAAACAACCAGCTTCTCGGCAAATGCTACTGGATGGACGAAGACCTCATTGACAAATACCGCAAAAGGATAAACCGTCTGAAACCTATCCTTATCGGCAAGACCGCACCGGAACTCTTCATCCCCGACACTACACTCACAGATGACGTGACGCGCTGGATCTCATCGTACAGCATGAAGAAACCCTACACCATCCTTTGGTTCTACGACCCCGACTGCCAGACCTGCAAAAAGGAGAGCAAGCATCTGCGCCACGTCTATGACTCTCTCGAGGCTGCCGGCACGCGCAATTTTGACGTGTATGCCATTGGCAACGATGCGGACATAGACCGTTGGAAGAAGTATGTGAAAGAGAACAATTACCCTTGGGTGAACGTAGGCGGCAACAAGGGCAACATCGACTATCTCGACTATTTCGGCATATACGAATCGGGCAATCCTACGATGTTCGTGCTTAATTCCAAGCATGAAATCATCCTGAACAAGCGCATTGACATGTCAAGCCTCCCCCAGTTCTTTGAGGAGTACGAGAAAATGGAGGAACGGCTTGCGAAACGCAATGCACAACGTCAAAACAGACAATAAGTTAGAGTTACAAACAACCAATAATCACACAACAGAAATGAAAGATATCTTTGAAAGAATCCACGAAAGTAACGGAGGTCCTCTGGGACAGTACCAGAAGTATGCCGACGGTTATTTCCAATTCCCGAAACTGGAAGGCGAAATCGGCCCTCATATGATTTTCAACGGCAAAGAGGTCCTGAACTGGAGTCTGAACAACTATCTCGGCCTCGCCAATATGCCCGAGGTGCGCGAAGCAGATGCTGAAGGTGCCCGTCAGTTCGGCATGGCAGCCCCTATGGGCGCCAGGATGATGTCCGGCGACACCAAATATCACATCAGACTTGAGCAGGACCTGGCGGATTTTGTAGGCAAACCCGCCGGATACCTGGTGAACTTCGGCTATCAGGCTATGATTTCCATCATTGATGTGCTGACCACGCGCCGTGATGTCATCGTGTATGACTCCGAGTCTCATGCCTGCATCATTGACGGTCTTCGTCTGAGCTGGGCAAAGCGCTATGTCTATCGTCACAACGATATGGACAGCCTACGCGAGCAGTTGAAGGTGGCCACGGCATTGGCCGACAAGCAAGGTGGCGGCGTGCTGGTAATCACGGAAGGCGTGTTCGGCATGGCCGGAGACCTCGGTGACTTGGCCGGCATCTGCGCCCTCAAGAAAGAGTTCCCATTCCGCCTCCTCATTGACGATGCGCACGGCTTCGGCACTATGGGGCCGAAAGGCAACGGTACGGCCGCCCACTATGACGTCATCGACGGGGTAGATGTCTATTTTGCCACTTTCGCCAAGAGCATGGCCGGCATCGGCGCCTTCGTGGCTTCCGAAAGAGGCATCGTTGACCATCTCCGTTTCAACATGCGTTCACAGATATTCGCAAAGTCGCTGCCTATGCCGATGGTCATCGGAGCCATGAAGCGTCTGGAACTCATCAAGACACGCCCGGAAATCCGCGAGAAACTGTGGTCTATCGCCCATTCGCTGCAAGAAGGCCTCCGCGCAGAAGGCTTCGATCTGGGCCGTACTATGTCTCCCGTGACGCCGGTTTACCTCAAAGGCGGCACCAACGAAGCCACAAACCTTGTGGTAGACCTCCGCGAGAACCATGGCATCTTCTGCTCTATCGTGGTTTACCCCGTGGTGCCCAAGGACGTCATCATGCTACGTGTCATCCCGACCGCAGCCCACACAATGGAGGATGTCAACTATACGATTGAACATTTCAGACAGATAAAGGGCAAACTTGCTGCCGGCGAGTACAACAAGCCCATTCCTAATATGAACCTCATCAACCGTTAAAGATTCGGCATTTACGGCAGTTTCCGTGCCGAAACATACCTCTTGCGTCACGCCTTGACTGTCATGATGGCTTCCCGCCAGCTGTCAATCGCCGGGAAGCCATCCTTTTTTTGCCCTTCCGTTTGCGGTTTTCTAAAAGATATGCTATCTTTGCCGCATATTTTTTTCCCTTGTTGTCGTAAGAAAAACGTACCAAAACATTTTAAGAGTATATGACATTCGCTAACCCGCTGTTTCTGATCGGTCTTGCCGCAGTTCTGGTGCCGATTGTGATACATCTGTTCAACTTCAGGCGTTACAAAACCGTTTATTTCTCTAATGTGAAGATGCTGGAAGACATCAAGCGGAAAACGCGCCGCGAGCAGACGGTGCAGCAGCTTGTAGTTTTGGCTTTGCGCATTTCAGGTATCGCTGCGCTGGTGATGGCATTTGCCCAGCCCGCCATCGCACCCAAGGAACAGGCCGGCAGGAAAGGCAACCTCATCACCGTTTTTCTCGACAACTCCTACTCCATGGAGACAGGCTCCGAAAACAGTTCGCTGCTTTACGACGCCGTGGACGCCGCAAAGTCTATCGTTTCCTCGTTCGGCTTCTCCGACGACTTTGTGCTTACGACCCAGGACTTTTCCGGCGAAGAGACCCATATCCTGAACCGCGACCAGATGCTGGAGATGCTCGACAGAGTCAAAGTTTCGCCTAAAAGCCACTCTTTCCGCGACATCATCACCTTTGAACAGAACACTTGCAGCCGCTCTGCAAAAGACAACTTCATCCACTATTACATTTCCGATTTCCAGAAAAACGCTTTCGACATGAACGTCTTGCAAGACAGCAATGCGCATGCATTTCTGGTGCCGATGCCGGTAAGTGACCGCAGCAACGTAGGCGTTGACAGCGTATGGTTCCTCTCGCCGCTGTTCCGTACGGGCAGTCAGGTCACGCTGGTGGCCCGCATACACAACTACGGGAGCAGCGACATCGAGATGCTGCCCGTCAAACTCTACGTTCAGGACAAGCAGAAAGCCATTGCCGCCGTCGATATCAAAGCCGGCAGCACGCTCGACTGCCAATTGACCTACACCATTGACGGGACCGGCATCCAATGCGGCCGCGTGACCATTGAAGATGCCCCCGTCACTTTCGACAACGAGTTGTTCTTCACTTACAACGTCTCTGAAAACACGCATGTCTCTACCATCGCTGGCAACGGCAGCAACCGTTTCCTGCAAGCCCTCTATGGTAAGGATTCCGTGTTCAACTATCTTGAAATGCCGCTTAAGCAGATTAACTATACTCAACTGAAAAACAGCCAAGTAGTAGTGATGGACGAAGTTCCTTCTTTATCTTCGGGGCTGAAGGAGGAGATTTCCGCCCTTGTCAAAGGTGGCGGCACGTTAGTGGTACTTCCTGCGAAAGAAATGGACAAGAGTTGGCTGCAACTTTTCTCATCGCTCGGAACCGGAAACTACGGCACGATACAAAAGAAAGAACTCAAGTGCGGATCTGTCAATATGGAAAGCCAGTATTTCAAGAACGCACTCGAAAACAGGCACGACCATCTCGATATGCCTACTGTCCTGCAACATTATCCGATACAGGGCGGCAGACAGGGCAGCGAAACACTGATGTTGCTGGAAGACGGCACGCCACTGCTGACTGCCTTCCAAGTCGAAAAAGGGAAAGTCATTCTCTCCGCCGTCGCTATGAATGACGATTACGGCAATGTACATCGCCATGCGCTCTTCTTCGTGCCCATGCACAATATCGGCATTATGAGTGTTATGCAGGACAAACTTTACAATGTCATCGGGAAAGACCGGATGCAGAAGGTGAAGATAGACGGCGGGGTCGGAGGAACTGTCCTGTCGCTGAAGGCACGCGGTTCCAAAGAAGAATTCATCCCCGAGCAGCGGGCTTCCGGCAACGAAACGGCACTCTTCTTTCACGACCAGATTGGCGGCAGCGGCTTCTACGACCTCATACGCGACGGCGCAGTATGCGGAACGCTCGCATTCAACTTTGACCGGCAGGAGTCAGACCTCGACTTCTACGACGACAAAGCGCTCCGCAAAATGGCAAAGTCATCCGGCATGAAAGTTGAAGTTGTCCCCTCCGGCACGAAGAACATAGCGAAGAATGTCACCGACACGCTGCATGGCAAGCAACTGTGGCTCTATTTCGTCATCTTTTCCTTGCTCTGCTTCCTGTCTGAAACAGCACTGCTGCGTTTCTGGGGCAGACCCAAAATCAACAACAACGAAAACCTTAAATCCTAAAAAAATGAATACAGAACTTTTAAAATTGTATCCGCACGACTTGTGGGAGAATTTCGGACACCTCTGCGATGCTCCGCATCCGTCAAAACATGAAGAACCTGCCATCAGATGGATGAAGCAATGGGCAGCCGACCATAAAGTGCAGGTAGAGCAGGACGAGACCGGAAACCTGCTGTTCACGATTCCTGCCACCCCGGGCATGGAGGACAGGATGCCCGTCATCTTGCAAGCCCATACCGACATGGTGCCGCAAGCCGACAGCGACAAGAAACACGACTTCCTGAAAGACCCGATCGAGCCCATCATCGACAACGGCTGGGTTCGTGCCAACAGAACCACATTGGGGGCGGACGACGGCATCGGCGTTTGTGCAGCCCTGGCCTGCGTCACCACCGAAGGCGTCGAACACGGTCCACTTGAAATTCTGGTGACAATTGACGAAGAGACGGGCATGACAGGCGCATTCGGTCTGAAAAAAGGTTTTGTGAAAGGCAAAATCCTCATCAATCTCGATTCTGAAACCGAAGGTGAAATCTTTGTCGGCTGCGCCGGCGGTCTGGATGCCAACTTTGACAGAACCTACAACACGATGCCTACGCCGGCAGAGATGAAAGGCTATCAGATGATCGTTTCGGGGCTTCACGGCGGTCACTCCGGCATGGACATCCACCTTGGCCGCGGAAATGCCAACAAGATTGCCGTCCGTTTCATCACGCGTGCCATCAAGCAGTTTGGCGCATGCCTCGCCACGGCCTCGGGCGGAAGCCTCCGCAACGCCATCCCGCGCGAAGCCTCTGCCGTGCTGGCGGTACCTGCCGCAAAAGCTGCCGAATTCGAATCCTTTGCCCACACCTTTGAGCAGACCGTCAAGAACGAATTTGCCGCCACGGAGAAAGAAATGTCGGTAAAAATCACCGCTGTTGACACCCCGGACGTGGTTGTCGAAACCAAAGCGCAGAACCAGTTCCTGAATATGCTCTTCGCCATCCCTAACGGCGTGCTCCGTATGAGCGACTCTATGGAAAACCTGGTTGAAACCTCGAACAATCTGGCTGCTTTCAAGGCCGAGAATGGCAAGATGAGTGCCATCTGCCTGCTCCGCAGCTCCGTCAACAGTGCCAAGGATGCGCTCGGCGACAGGATGACCGCCATTGCAGAACTTGCCGACTGCAACATCGAACTGTCCGGCGCCTATCCCGGCTGGAACCCCAATATGGAGTCTCCCATCCTGAACATCTGCAAAAAAGTGTATGTCGAGAAATTCAACCGGCAGCCCAAGATTATGGCCATCCATGCCGGCCTTGAGTGCGGACTGTTCGGCGCGTGCTACCCCGACTGGGATATGGTGTCGTTCGGCCCCACCATCCAGCATCCCCACTCTCCCGTAGAGCGTGTCAACATTGACAGCGTAGGCAAATTCTTCGACTTCATCGTTGCCGTACTCAAGAATATTCCCGTGAAATAGTCCTCAGGACAGGAAACACAAAAGCCATACCGGTGCGGCAATCCGCACCGAAAGAGATGGGCGGAGTTTTGGAACTCCGCCCTTTTTTTGCTATTTTTGCCGCCAAATCACTGAAGCATGAACGATACGATATGTGCCATCTCGACACCGGCCGGTCTTGGGGCTATTGCCGTAGTCAGAGCCTCCGGGGCGCAGGCTTTCAACATAGCCGCAACGCTTTTCAACACCCCCGACACTTTCCTGACACTGACCCCGAACAGGAGCCAGTATGCGGAAATCTATGACGGAGACAAACTGTTAGACCAGGTGGTGGCGGTAAAATATGCCGCACCGCACACCTATACCGGCGAAGACCTTGTGGAAATATCGTGCCATGGTTCGCATTACATTCAGCGACGTCTCCTTGAGATGCTCATTGAGAACGGCTGCCGTATGGCACTGCCGGGCGAGTTCACGCAACGCGCCTTTGTGAACGGCAAACTCGACCTGCCGCAGGCCGAGGCTGTCGCCGACCTGATAGCTTCGCAGTCGGAAACGGCGCACCGGCTGGCCGTCAACCAACTGAAAGGCGGCATCTCCAAGAAACTGCACCGCCTGCGTAACGAACTCGTCGAACTCTCTTCTCTGCTGGAACTTGAACTGGACTTCAGCGAAGAGGATGTGGAATTTGCCGACCGTGGAAAGCTGGATGCCATACTCGTATCTCTGAAAGAGGAAACGCAACATCTGATCCGCTCGTTCAAGTTGGGCAATGCCATCAAGAACGGCATACCCGTGGCCATAGCCGGAAAGCCCAACGTGGGCAAGTCAACGCTGCTGAACGCACTGCTGCAGCACGAGCGCGCCATCGTCTCAGAAATTCCCGGCACAACCCGCGACACCGTGGAGGACACCTTCACCCTGAACGGAACGCTTTTCCGCTTCATCGACACCGCCGGCATACGCCAATCTGACGACCGCTTGGAAAACATCGGCATAGAGCGCACCTACCGGGCCGTTGACAATGCCGCCGTTGTCCTGTATATGACCGACGCCGCCTGCGACACCGCTGAAACGGTGCGTCGCGAAGTGGAAGAACTGAAAAGCCACGTCAACTTGGAAGGCAAACTGCTTCTGCTCGTGGCCAACAAAATCGACCTGACGACAGACTCTCCGGTTGACTATAGCGACACCGGCGACACCGTGTATATTTCAGCCAAGCAGCAAACCCATATCCGCGATCTGGAGCAAAAGTTGACATTATTTGTGGAAAAATTTCAGTTGCAAGACATTACGCTTATCACAAATGAACGCCACTATGCCTTGCTGACAGACATTCATGACGCTGTGAAGCGGATGCAGGAGAATATTCTGGCGGGCATCAGCGCAGACCTGCTGGCCGAAGATGTGCGTACCGCCCTGTTTGCACTCGGCAACCTTACCGGCGTCATCTCGTCCGACGACATCCTCGACAACATCTTCGGCAAATTCTGCATCGGAAAGTGATATGGTTACATGTTTTATCTGGATTTATGGGAAGAATAGAACGGGATAAGAAGACGATACGGCACATGATAGAATTGTGGTGCCGCCACAAACACGGCAGCGGAAACTTGTGCGGGGAGTGCCGTGAACTGCTTGAATACTCCCTCACGAGGCTGGACAGATGCAAGTTTGGCGAGGACAAGACCAAGTGCCACAAGTGCCCGGTGCATTGTTATCGGAATGATATGCGGGAGAAAATCCGCAAGGTGATGCGCTACATTGGTCCGCGGATGTTTTTTCACCACCCTATGGAGACGATTCGTTTCATTTTCGAAAAATAACTTATAGACACCGATACTCTGTAACATTGAAATTGATTATCGGGTAGAGATGCTCAAGTTTGATGTGGGCAACATTTGTCCTGAACAGCCGACTGCACGATTCAAGCAGCGGCAAAACATCCGCTTTTTTTGTACTTTTGCCGCCTAAACAAATAGTTGTATGAACAGGCGTAAAATCTTGGTAATCTATACGGGCGGAACCATCGGAATGATGATGGATACGGAAAGCAAAGCGCTTCAGCCGGTAGAATTTGAGAACATCTATCAGCAACTGCCCATGCTCCGGCTTGTTGAAGCAGACCTTACTTTCAAGGATATGCTGCCCCTTATCGACTCTTCGGACACAGACTCATCATTCTGGATACGGCTGGCAAAGATAATCCAGGGTTCATACAGCCTTTTCGACGGCTTTGTCATCCTGCACGGCACCGACACGATGGCCTATACGGCTTCAGCCTTAAGTTTCCTGCTCGAGAATCTGGACAAGCCGGTCATCCTGACCGGCTCGCAGCTTCCCTTGGGGGTGATCCGCACTGACGGCCGCCGGAACATCATCAATGCCATCGACATAGCCGCATGCTACCGCAACGACAAGCCGGTCATCCAGGAGGTGTGCATATATTTCCAGAACAGCCTTTACCGCGGTAACCGTACATTCAAGGACAATGCCTCGAAATTCAATGCTTTCACCTCGCCGAACTATCCGAAGCTTGCCGATGTGAACACAAACGTGGATTTCCATTTCTCTAATATCCGCCATACGGAAAGAACCGGGGAACTGACCGTACACGACAAAATGGACAACAACATCGCTTTGGTGAAACTCTATCCCGGCATCCGGAAAGATTATCTGACAGTACTGTTCCGGACGTCGGGGCTGCGCGCCGTGGTTCTGGAAACCTACGGTGTAGGCAACGCCCCGACTGACGCCGGTTTCATCGACATTCTGCAAGAGGCCGTAGGGCGCGGCATCTACATCGTGAACATAACACAATGCAAAGGCGGCGGCGGCGTCGAGATGGGGCGATATCTTACCGGGAAACACCTCGCAGACATCGGCGTAATCAGCGGTCATGACATGACAACGGAGGCCGCCGTCACCAAACTGATGTACCTGCTGGGGCACGACCTGAACCGTGGGGAGATGAAAAGACTCATCGAACAGCCGCTCCGCGGAGAACTGACCTGCGAATAGCCGCCCCCTGCCCTCTCATTTCCCCCAATTGTCCCGGTCGAGGCTTCTGAAATTTATGGCTTCGCTCAAATGACCTGTCTCAATGTTGCCGCTGCCATCAAGGTCGGCGATAGTTCTTGCAACCTTGAGGATGCGGTCGTATGCACGGGCAGAGAGCCCCAGCCGGTCCATTGCCTGTTTGAGGATCAATTGCCCGTCATCGCCAATGACGCAATACTGCCGCACCATCTTGCTGCTCATCTGGGCATTGCAAAAGACATTGGCATGTTTTTCAAAACGAGTTTTCTGCATTTGCCGGGCGGCAACCACACGGCGGCGTATGCAGGCACTGCTCTCTACAGGCTTGTCGGCCGCCAACTCCTCGTGGCTGACAGGAGTCACCTCAACATGCAGGTCAATGCGGTCCATCAAGGGTCCCGACACACGCCCGAGATAACCCTGTATTTCACCGGGGCGGCAAGTGCAGGCTATGGTCGGATGGTTGTAGTTTCCGCACGGGCATGGGTTCATGGCCGCAATGAACATGAAAGATGCCGGGAAATCGACAGAATACTGAGATCGTGAGATTGTCACGAAGCGGTCTTCTAAAGGCTGTCGGAGCACCTCAAGCACATTACGCTTGAACTCGGGCAGTTCGTCGGCGAAGAGCACGCCGTTGTGCGCCAGCGAAATCTCGCCGGGTTGAGGGTGTGTGCCGCCGCCCACCAACGCGACATCGCTGATGGTATGGTGCGGTGAACGGAACGGGCGTACGGCCATCAACGAGGAGAAACGCCCCATCTTTCCCGCAACGGAATGGATCTTGGTCGTCTCAAGCGCCTCTTCTAAGGTCAAGGGCGGCAAGATGGAAGGGATTCGCTTGGCCAGCATCGTCTTACCGGATCCCGGCGGCCCGATCAGAATCGCATTGTGTCCACCGGCCGCCGCTATCTCCAACGCCCGCTTTATGTTCTCCTGACCTTTCACCTCCGAGAAATCGTACTCGTAGTTGTTGAGACTGCGCTGAAACTCGGCCTCTATGTTCACCCGCACGGGATCTATCGGCGTTCCTTTGTTGAAATAGTCGATGACCTGCCCGATGTTTTCCACCCCCAGGACATCAATGCCCTGCACGATGGCAGCCTCTTTGGCATTCTGCACGGGCAGGATGACCGCTTTCTTGCCGTTCCTCTTGGCTTCCATAGCAATCGGAAGCGCACCTTTCACCGACTGCAAGGTGCCGTCTAACGAAAGTTCGCCTAAAATGTAGTACTCTTGCAAAGAGTTTCCGCCACAGATCTGCTCCGAAGCCGCCAGAATAGCAGTCGCCAAGGTCAAGTCAAAGGCAGACCCCTCCTTGCGGATGTCCGCCGGCGCCATATTAACCACAATCTTGCGACCGGGTATCCGCAAGCCGTAGTGTTTCAATGACGTGTCGATGCGCTGCTGGCTCTCTTTGACAGCACTGTCAGGCAAGCCTACCAGATGGAAACCGATGCCGTTGTCAACATTGACCTCTACGGCAATCTGCTTTGCCGCAACCCCCATCAAAGCACATGAATAAGTTTTTACCAACATATTTTTCCTGTTTTGTTTTCAAGCGCAAAAATAGGAAAAATATAACAAACTAAAATATATTTTAGATAAATTTTTATTTTTATCCTATATGCTTCAATTTCTCCACAACGACGGGGCGGTCTTCCTGATAGGTGACGCCGAACCATTCGGCCTGACTGTGAAGCACTTTGATGCGTGCAAGACCATTGTTCATCAAATAGGATATCACGTCCGGAATCGGGAACTCCGCCGTGACGTTCTGCTGGTTCTCTTTGAGGAATTGGGAAAAAAGACCTTCAAGGCAGTTGAAAAAGGCAGGTGTGAACCCCCAGAAATTCATACTGACAGGCTCCTCTCCGCTGAATACACGGTGTCTTCCTTCTTCAAGGTTTTCGATTACATTTCCCATGCGTGCGATCTTACGGTTCTCTTCAATAGTCTTCAGGAACCCGTTCTCGTCAGTGGAACAGACCCCTCTTGAAACGGTACCGTTGTCAGACAAAGTCTTGTCTAGGCGATAACCCACCATAGCATACACAGGATGTTCCGATGACTGTTCTTCATGCAAAAAAGCAGCCATGGCTCCGAAAGCCTCCTTGCCATAAAAGTCATCTGCATTTATGACGGTGAAAGGCTCGTGTACGGCATCCTTGGCCACAAGGATGGCATGTGCCGTGCCGTAAGGCTTCTTCCGTTCCTCATTCAAGGTGAAACCCTCGGGAAGCATATCCAACTCCTGGAAAACATAATCCACTGACATGCTGTCGGCATAGCGCGGAAGCACATAGCGTCTGAAATCCTCTTCCATAGAGCGGCGGATGACAAAGACTGTCTTCCCGTATCCGCTCTCGGCGGCATAGCGGACGGCGTAGTCCATTATCGTTTCGCCATTGGGACCCATGGGGTCCAACTGTTTCAATCCACCATAACGGCTCCCCATACCGGCAGCCAAGACAAGTAATGTTGGTTTTTTCATCGTATTATGATTTTTAGTTTCCATTATTCCATCTTTTGAAAAACCGTTTACGGCGCCATATTGAAATAATCCTCCAGCAGAGCGTCTTCAATCTGTCCCATCTGGACATTGATGTAATGTTTGATAAGGTATTTGTCTTTGCGGCTCTCCAAGATGCGTTTCAAGGCCTCGTTCACCTCCCCTATTGTCCCCACGCACTCGAAAGGCTTATGGGTGGAGAAGCCCGCAAGCTCGTCAAAGACATGTTCCAATTCCGGATTGTCGAGCAAGTCTTCGCCGAAGATGTCAATCATCACGGCATCGTCAACGAACGGCGAGAGGATGATGTAGGCGAAAAGACATTTTGAACACTTGCAGCACCACTTGTCCTCCTTGCTTCCGGCATTGCAGCTCTTGAAAGTGTGGAAATACTGTGGATAGTGTGCGAACTTCCCGGCAATCTGCAGTTCCGTGAACGGGCGGAGGTAACTGAAATAATGGTTGGAATTACCCATGAACCGTTCAACATAGTTGCGGAAATCCTGCTCGAATTCCAGTGATTTGGAATACTGGTGGTTGATGTGCGTTCCTATGACCGTAGGCTCGTCAGCGCTGGCCTCGTTGGAGAGCGCCACGTCACGTATGCCTGTCACAGCAGAGACAAGTACAGAATAGAATGCCAACATAGCGGAAAAAGGCGTATGTCCGTTGAGGAATCCCTCACCGTTGAGCCGTAACAGCAGCGGGTCGATGGTACGCTGCATCCTGATGACCTTCTCCGGAGCGTCAAATCCGGCAATGCGCGCGCACTCCAACGTGGTCCCTCTTGGGTTTATGATGAACGGCGCCACCTGACGCTGCCGTCCCAGTTCCTCGAGCGTAACCACCGAGTCTTTTCCGCCGCCTATCGGCACGATTACATGGTTGCTTTCTTTCATCTTCGGATACGAGAACGACTCCGCCTTGGCGCTGCTCGCCCCGAAAGTGAAGTCCATAAACGTTCTGGCATCGCTCCGGATGCCGTTCTTGTAGAAAAACTCGCCCAGGCCGTTCCAGTACAATTTGCGCCACCAGTCCTGCTGCTCCTCATTCAAACGGCAGGGCTTGATATGGACGACAGGGCTGCATGTGCATTTCCAATAACTAATCAGTTCCATCAAGCCGATATGGAATACCATTCCATCAAGTTCGGACAAGTCAGCGGGGAATGCGGACCAGATGCCGGGGCTCAACACGGCACACGGTGAGAACTCAATCGTCTCTCCGATGTTGAAAAAGAACTTCAGGTGCAAGTCGTCGCCTATCCGTTTGTATTCGTATCCCTCGTAAGTGAAAACAGGATATCGGGTGCGTAATTCTTCAAATTTTGCCATTGTTGTATTTGTTTGCTAAGTAATAGGATCAGTCCGTGTCCTTGAGGCAGCGTACCGGGTATGCGGCCTCTTTAGGGGTGCAGTTTATTTCAACGGTGGCATTCGAAGCCGAGAAAAAATGGACCGGCGATGTTGCATCGCTACCTTCAGAGGCTGTCCAGAATCCCGTGTTCGTTCCGAAACCGTCGTGCCCTTTCCAGAAGCAGCCTGACGGCAAGGCGCAGAAGCCGGAAGCATCATTGTTCTCGGGGGTATCTGCAATGCTGCAAGGCGTGAGCAGGTCAGACTGTCCGGAGCCCCAAACTTCGCGGGAGGCCAACGCTTTCGCCACATTGTTCACGTCTGAGCCACAGCGGTACTCGTCTCGGTAGCCCAGGAAGTCCTCCAGCGCCATCCATTCGAGATTGGATGGCAGGTGCCATCCGTCGGGGCAGATGCCTTGTACGCCACTCGGGACATCCTCCGTCGCCCGGGCTCCGTTCACGGCTTCATTCCAAGTATAAAGCAGCCCGTATTTCAGCACGTTGGCCGGATTACCTCCCGGGAAACGATCTTCCCCTAAATGGCGAGTAAAGGCTGTCAACTCTGAGCCGTCCGGGGCATACGTCGTCCGCAGGTTGTCGCGCATCCAGCACTGCTGCCCCAACATGACCGTGCGGTAAAGATTTCCCTCGCTGTCTTTCACCTTTCCGCAATCCTGCAACTGCGCCGCAATGCGGTTGAGCGGAAACGCAAGCAGAAGCAAAGCGCAAAGAAGGTCGTTTCTCCCTATTCCCATCCGTCGAAAATTTCAGGTCCATAGACATTGTGTTCTCCTTTATGCTGGGGCAGCCAGACCTGTGCAAAGAACGGGCTGTGCCGGGCAAGGTCGTCATAGTCCCATGCGGGCGGCAGACAATCGGGACACCAGTGCCCGCCCAGCAGTATAAGTTTCGGCGAAGCCTCGAAGCGGTGCCCCTTGTGGCATTGCCACGTCAGTTTCTTTTCGGCGTCCCCGCCATATGAGTCAGACAGAAGCTTGCCGCCCCGGAACTCGGCCGCCCTCCGCAATTCGTCCAGTGAAAGTTCGGACAACGGCTTGTTCTCGTCGTAGCCATGGTCTATATGGACGGCCTGCCCGATACCGGGCGGTTCCGACAAGTCCATATCGTTCCAGTCGGGAATATTGCGCCAGTTCTCTAAGTTGCCGTAATAGGCTTTGATGCGGTTCTGGTCGTTGTGCTTGATCCACCATTGTGTTCCCCATTGTTTTTTGTTGGCCATAAGCGACATCACGGCTTTGATAAGGCCCGCCGGCACTATTTCCGCCATCTTGAAATAGCCGGGCAAGTCGCGGCTCATCCCCTCGAAATAGGTCTCGGCATCCTTATGGCGGCGAAAATGCAGGAAGTTTTCCAAGAGGTCTGCATCCAGATAATACTGTCCGTGGAAATTGCGCAACACAAACCAGTTTGCATTGAAAATCTTCTCGGGCGGCGGGCAATGTACGGCCTGGAGGATGAGGCGTTCGAACTTGTAGTTGGTCATCCGGAAGCCGGAGCCGCTGCTGATATTGTAGAAACGGTTCCAGAAACACTCGGGCACATCCTCGCCACACACATTGGCGAGCAGCCGGCCGGAGTCCTCCACGGTGGCCCATTCCAGCACTCCCCGGACGGGCACATGGAACATGATGGGGTCGAAGTTCTTGAGTATGCCGGGATAGAGTATGCCCGACTGCCGGAGGCTGACCCAATGTTTGAGCCCCGAGTCGGCAAAGATGCGTTCCGCCTTTATTTTGCTGATGCCGTAATGGTCATATACGCTGGCACAAACGGGGTCGCCGGTGCGTCCCCAATGCAACGGCGCGTTCCGGTCGGAAGTCTGTGCCACAGAGCCTATGTAAACCACCTTGATGTCGTCTGCGTTTGGCTGCGCCAAAACCGCATTTACGACGTTCTGCGCCGAGGTGACATTCACATACATGGTCTTTTTAGGATAATAGTCGGCAGACGGCGAAACCATACCGCCCACATGCAGCACATAGTCAGCCCCTTTGACACCGGCGAGCACATCTTCATACCGGGTCAGGTCGCCCCACACTATGTTAACCTTGTCTTTCACGGGTGCCAGTTTCTTGATATTCTTTTCGCTGCGGCGTGCAAGGACAGTCACGTCGTACAGGTCAGGCTTGCGGAGCAATTCCTGCAGCCCCGCCCACCCCATCACGCCGGTGGCGCCAGTAAGGAAAACGCGTTTTTTCATTTTTTTTTCAAATTGTTCAACAAAAGGTCACAAGGGGGAAACCGCCTTTTTTCAGTAACCGAAGATGTCGGCGAGGGAGAGTTTCACGACACGTCCGAAGCGGGCCTGCACGGCCTCGAAGTCAACCTCGCCGTCGGCGGCCAGGATCATGTAGGTCTTCGGGTTGTTCTTGATATATTTGGCATTGAAGTCCCGGATATCTTTCATCGTGAAGGCATCGATAAGGTTGTAGAAGTCGCGGCGGTAGTCATAGTCGATGCCCATCTTGCGGTTGCGCTGGTACATGTTGAGGATTGACATTTTGGTGATGCGGTTGGCGGCGATGGAGGACTTTGCCCCCTCTCGGGCCAATTCGAATGCTGTTTCAGACACGGGCATATTGTTGAACAGGGAGTCGAAAGCCACGAGCGCATCAACGATCTTGTCGTTTTGCGTTGCTACATAAGAATAGTTGTACATGTATTTTGCGGTATCTTGGGGGCATACGAATCCGGATGTGGCGGAGTATGCCAACGAGCGTTTCTCACGCATCTCCTGGAACACGATGGCATTCATGCTGCCGCCGAAGTACTGGTTGTACATATTGATGACGGGCAACAGGGAAGCATCCATCATGCCGCTGCGCATAGAGGTGATGACACGCGACTGACGGGCGGGGTACGGGGCATAATAGACCACATTCTCCGTCGTAGCAAGCCGTTCGATTATCTTTTGCGGGGCTGGCGTGTGGTATGTTTTTGGAAGAATGTAGTTTTTCTTCAAGGCGGCTTTCAGTTTCTTCAATGAAGCCGGGCCATAATAGAAGAATTCCGGTTTGCACTGAAGCAGCGCGCGGAAGACAGCCAACAGTTTCTCTCCGTCCATATTGCGGATCTGCTCTTCGGACAGTTGGTAATTGACCAGTTCGGGGCCATATTCGGCATACGAGCGAAGGCAGTTCATCACGCTGTTCTGGCGGGTCTTGGCATCCTGACGGGTTTTGAGCGCGTCGTCAATCACATGCCGCAGTCCATCGCCGGAAGGAATGGCGTTTGCAAACACCTCCATCATCAAGTCCAAAGCCTTGCCGAAATTCTCTGAAAGCCCGGAGAGCACAATCTCCGTTTCAACGTCCGAACAGCTGATGTAATAACTGCAGGCAAGCTGGTAGAAACGGGTCTTCACCTCTTCGGCGGTCATTTTCGGGGTGCCGAGGAAGTTGAGGTAACTGACGGCACAAGGCAAGTACAGGTCATTGAGTTCGCCGACAGTGAAGAGGATTTTGAGCGTGAAAGTGCCGTCTTCGTCATTGTGAATGTAGTTGACCGCCGCATCGCAGTAACTGTCAAAGGTGATTGACTGGTTGAAATCCACGAACACGGGCTCTATCGGCTTCACCTCGCGTTGTCTGACCTGCCTGAAGAAATCGGATTCTGCATCGCGGTTGAGTTGAATGGCGGTGATGGCGGGTTTCGGAACCTTGACGGTCTCGGAGGGCTCGCCCTGACGTTTGTAAACTACCACATGGCTGCCCTCCTTGAAATGGCGTTTGGCAAAGCTGAGTATGTCTTCCTTCGTGATTTTGGTATAGAGTTCGATGCTTTGCGAGGCATAGTACCAGTCGATGTCGTTCTCGAATGCGTTGGCGAGCATAAAGGCCCGGGAGCGGTTGCTGCCCTGCTTCCTCATTTCACCGAGTCTCATGTTGTTGACGGCGGCCCGGAGAAGGTTCTCGTCAAACTTGCCTTGCTTGAGCAGTTCAATTTGCTCGAGCAGCAGGTCTTTGGCATCCTCCAGGGACTGGCCGGCATTGGGCCGCGCATAGAGCACGTAAGCCGAATTGTCGCAGAGCACGTATGGGTAGGCAGAAGCCGAGGCGACAAGATGCTTCTGGTTGAGGTTCAAGTCGATGATGCCGCATTTCCCGTTTGACAGCATGTTGTCGAGCATGCGCAGTATGTAGATGTCCTTGTGGTTCGCCGGAAGGTCCATCCTGAAAGCGACAGTAACAAACGGGGCTTCGTGCCCGACAACCTCACATTCGACGGGGCTCTCGATAGGAGTCTCTTTGCGTATGGAATAATGCGGAAGATCGTTGGCCTGCATTTTCCCGAAACAGCGGTCGATGACGGCTATGGCCTCGTCATAGTCAAAGTCGCCCGAAAGACAGACGGCCATATTGTTAGGCACATAATAAGTGGAAACGAAATTGCGGATATTGGTGATGGATGGGTTCTTGAGGTGTTCGGCGCGACCGAGCGTCGTCTGCTGACCGTAAGGGCTGTTAGGAAACAGTGCCTTGAGCATTGCCTCGTTGGCCTGGCGCGAGTCGTTGGCCAACGAGGTGTTCTTCTCTTCATATACCGTTTCCAGTTCGGTATGGAACAGGCGCAGCACGGGGTTCATGAAGCGTTCGGCCTGGATGACGGCCCAGTTCTCCAGTTGGTTGGAGGGGATATCCTCAATATAGACCGTATAGTCGTTCGACGTGGCAGCGTTGGTGCCTTGCGAACCGATGAAACTCATCATCTTGTCATACTCGTTGGGTATGGCATAGCCGCTGGCCACATACGACAGGCTGTCGATGATACGGTAGATGCTGTCGCGCACCGCTTTGTCGGTCTGTATGCGATATACCTCGAATTCCCGTTCTATGCGGTCGAGCAGCGGCTTCTCCGCTTTCCAGTCGAGCGTTCCGAAACTTGGCGTGCCCTTGAACATGAGGTGTTCGAGGTAGTGGGCCAGCCCTGTCGTTTCGGTGGGGTCGTTCTTGCTGCCCACGCGTACGGGAATCAGACACTGAATGCGGGGCGAGTCCTTGTAGACCGTCAGGAAAACCTTGAGCCCGTTGTCGAGGGTGTAAATGCGCGTATGCAGCGAATCGTGCGAATAGGACACATATTCGTAATTCTTTTGTGCAGAAAGCGTTGCGGCAAGCATGCAAAGCGCCGCCATCAGAAGTAACCGATATTTTCTCATACGTTATGTTAAATGTTAATAATCATTCTACGGCCGGGAAACAAGACGGCAAAAATACAAAAAAGCCGCCAACTGTGGCTTTTTCCGCAACGTCCGCCATGTTTTCCGTGTCATAACGGCTGAGATGAAAAAAAGGAATCTCGATGCAGAAAAAAATGTACATTTGCCAACTCAAAAATCAATCTGCAATGGAATACAAATTCTTGAAAATCCAGAAGAGAGGCGCAATCTGCACATTAGCCATTTCTGCGCCCAAGACATTGAACGCCCTGAACTCGTCCGTTCTGTCAGAAATGGACGAGTTCATCAGCAACATAGACGCAGACATCCACGTGCTCATCATCACCGGCGACGGCGAGAAGAGTTTCGTGGCCGGGGCTGACATTTCCGAAATGCAGCATCTCAACGAAGAGGAGGGCGAACGTTTCGGCAAACTCGGGGCCTCTGTGTTCCGCAAGGTCGAGACGTTGCCTGTGCCGGTCATCGCTGCCGTCAACGGTTTCGCCTTGGGCGGCGGCTGCGAGCTGGCGCTGGCCTGCGACATCCGTATCGCGTCCAACAAAGCCAAATTCGGACAGCCGGAAGTGGGACTGGGCATCATCCCGGGCTTTTCCGGCACGCTCAGGCTGGCCAAGGCCGTCGGCATCGGGTATGCCAAGGAGATGATCTATTCCGGAAAGACAATCCGTGCCGACGAAGCCCTGCGCATCGGACTGGTCAATGCCGTATGCGAACCCGATGAACTGATGGGCCACGTCATGGAACTGGCAGAGAAAATCGCATCTAACGCCCCGATTGCGGTGAAGTACGCCAAAAAGTGCATCAACGAAGAATACGATATGGCCGCGGACGAGGGCATCGCTTTCGAGAACAAGATGTTCGGGAAATGCTTCGCCACGGAAGACCAGAAAAACGGCATGTCCGCGTTCCTGTCCAAGTCACAGACCGAATTCAAGAACAAGTAAAACCTCAATTCAACATTTAAATATATCCAGATTATGAAAATTTGCGTTATTGGAACAGGAACAATGGCTAAAGGCATCGTCAAGGCATTTGCCGCCAAGATGCCCGTAGTGATGAAAAGCAGAACACAGGCCGGCCTGGACAAGGCCATGGGTTCTTTCGTGAAGTCTTACGGAAAACTGGTCGAAAAGGGCAAACTTACGCAGGATGCCGTTGATGCCATTCTGAAAAACATCACGACAACGACGGATTATGCCGCTTTTGCCGACGCCGACCTCGTCATCGAGGCGGCCGTCGAAGACATGCAACTAAAAAAAGACGTGTTCACCGAACTCGACGGCATCTGCAAACCCGAAACGATATTCGCGACGAACTCCTCCTCGCTGTCCATCACGGAAATCGCATCATGCACAAAACGCCCCGAGCGTTTCATCGGCATGCACTTCTTCAACCCTGCCGACAGGATGGCTCTTGTTGAGGTCATCAAAGGGCAGATGACCTCCGACGAGGTTTGCAACCTGATTGTTGACTTGGCCACTTCCATCGGCAAGACACCGGTGGCCGTCAACGAAGCCCCGGGATTTGTCGTGAACAGGATACTCATCCCGATGATCAACGAGGCTGTCGGAATCCTGGCCGACGGCATCGCCAGCGCTGAAGACATCGACAAGTGCATGATGTTAGGGGCTAACCATCCTATGGGACCACTTGCACTGGCCGACCTTATCGGCAACGATGTCAACCTCGCCATCATGGAAGTACTCTACCACGAGTTCGGCGACCCCAAATACCGTCCACACCCGCTGCTCCGCAAGATGGTTCGCGCAGGTCTGCTGGGACGCAAGACCGGACAAGGCTTCTACAAGTACTGAAATCATCTTTTAAACCCCTTAACGGTTAAGAGGGCTGCCTATATAGGCAACCCTCTTTTTTGTTATTATCATTCCCGGTATTCAGTCGTTCACGTTGTCACGAAGGACTGTACACTTCGCAAGTCCGGTCGCTGAAGAAAAAGACAACGTGCACCAGATGACGGCCGGTCTGAGATTTCAATATTCGTTCTCGTTTTGGAATGAGGTCCGGAATGTGCGTTTCTCCAGAACGTCCGCGCCTTGAGATCCGTACGGTTTCCTCGACAATCGTATTGTCTGCCTGTTCTGCCGCCGAAACGCTCTTTAACCTTGGATTGTCTATTTCTGCCGCAGAGACCGGGGATGCAGATGGTTTTTCATTTTCAGATGCTACGTCTTCTAAATCCGCAAACAGATCAGGCTGCAGATGGTCCGCAGTTTTCGACGGTTGCTGCGTAATGTCAACGGTTGACGCCGTTGCAGGGGAACTGATGGCAGGCGACGGAACTTCACGAAACATCGCCCCCAGACCCATTATCAACCAATCGGAACTAATTTCAGGAAAGGCTTTCAAAATCTTCTTTGCCACATCAAGGCTAGGCTGATTGCGTCCGGTGAATATGTGGGTGACACTGGAACGGTTTACATTTATACTATCCGCAAATGCCGTAGGTGACATTTGTTTATATTTCATCACTTGTTTAATCCTGTCAATCATACCGATTGTTAACATTTGTAACTAACGTGCGTAGCGTGTGTTTTTTCAAGAGTTGACAAAAGTACAAATTATTTGCGCACGTTCAGTCGTTTTTTTTCATTGTTAATAAAATCATCTTGCTAAACTTTAATTAGATAATATAAATAACACTATTTTAGCATTTTAATGTTAAATATGAAAACAAGTCAATATATTGTTGACAACATGACATTTTATCTAAATCAATACTTGCGACAATACATATATTATTATTGGTTTTTAGTGTTTTAAAATAAAATATATTCATAATTGCTTTAGTTGGTCATGGCAAGTTTTGTTGTTGGTTTTCGACAATAGAAGGATAGGCGACATTGCTTCGGCAACGTGTCTTATTTCTACATCTGTAAATACACGTTTATTTACTTTTGTATCCTTGTTTGATTACGATTGTTACTGATTGTTGCCGTTATTTTTACATTTGTAGCGGTATCCTTGCCGCTGTTTTTAAAAACATTATCTTTGCGCACTTTTTTCTAAACCTGAAAAAAAACATCTATGAGAGGTCTGTATTGCATCTGCCTGTTGCTATGTTCCAACGTATTCATGTTCTTTGCCTGGTACGGCAATCTTCGTTTCCAGAGTTATCCCTGGTTTTCCAAGCTGTCATTGCCCGTCATCATACTGTTCAGTTGGTTGACGGCAGCGTTCGAGTACAGTTTCATGGTACCGGCAAACCGTATAGGCTACATCGGCAACGGAGGACCTTTCAACCTGTGGCAGCTGAAAGTCATCCAAGAGGCAGTATCCCTGACAATCTTCACCATATTGACGCTGGTAGTGTTCAAGGACGAAACTTTCAGGTGGACCCAGGCCCTCGGTTTCGTATTCCTGATACTTGCCGTCTATTTCCTGTTCAAGAAATAAGTCCGGAAAAATATACCCTGGACAAAATATTGACCAGTTGCATTCGTTAGAGTGTCATATAAAAACAATGAGCATTCTGAAACTAAACGCATAGCCAATGAACAGAACATCTACCCCTTGCAAGAGAAAACCGGTAAAACAGGAGAAGCCTTCGCAGCGTATCATCAACAACATCCTGAATTATTCGAAATCCTTGGAGACTTTTGCCCAGGTTTACGGGAAACCGGTATTCGTCATCAACAACTGATGCAAAGCGGAAACAACAGCGGTTCCGGGCAGCCCGCAACGATTACGGAGCGTGCGGTCATCGGGTTAGGCAGCAATCTGGGCGACAGGCGCGGCTTCTTGTCGCAAGCCTGCTGTCTTGTTTCCGAACGTGCCGGGCAGATTGTGCATGCCTCGTCCGTAAAGGAGACCAAAGCCTGGGGATTTGACGCCCCGCCGTTCCTCAACCAGATCCTGATTGTGCATACGGCTCTCGGGCCGTTTGAATTGCTCGACGCCCTGCAGCAGATCGAAAGGCATCTCGGACGCACTGAAAAGAGCGCCGTCGAGGGCGGCAGGCCGGTCTATCACAACAGAACCATAGACCTGGACATCCTCTATTACGGGGATAGGGTCATCCGGAGCGACAGGCTCGTCGTGCCCCACCCTCACATTATGGAACGCCGTTTCATCATCGAGCAACTGGCGGAACTGGGCATTCTGGCCGTTGACGCAAACAGACCAAAAGAGATAACAAAATGATACCATATAAATATATAGTAATAGAAGGCTGCATCGGGGCCGGGAAAACCACCCTCGCGAAGATGATCGGAGGCGAGTTCCGCGCGGAACAGGTGTTAGAACAATTCAACGAGAATCCGTTCCTCGCCAAGTTCTATGCAGACCCCGTCCATTATGCGTTTCCTGTGGAGATGACTTTCCTGATGGAGCGTTACCGCCAGCTCAAGAAACTGCTCTCGGAGAGGGATCTTTTCACCGACTTTGTCATCGGCGACTATTTCATCGACAAGTGCGTCATATTCTCCCGCAACAACCTGTTGCCTGACGAGTACAACCTGTACCGCAGCGTCTTTGACGTTTTGTCGTCCTACCTGCCCAAGCCCGACATCATCCTCTACCTGTACAACGACATCCCCAGGCTGCTGTGCAACATCGCCGGACGGGGGCGCGAATACGAAAAGAACATATCCGCCGACTATCTGGAGCACATCCAGCAGAGTTACCTCACTTATTTCAAAGAACATGCCGACATGCCAATCCTGCTGCTCGAAGCCTCAAAGTTGGATTTCGTGCAGAACCCGGACGACTACAGCAAGGTCAAAGCGCTTATAGAAACCAACTACCCTGCCGGAGTCCACCGCATCACATTCTGAGAACCGTCAGGCTGCGCCTCAAAATAATTTGCCGCCACAATAATGACACATCATTTTTTTTGCTACTTTTGCTCGCTTTTTTTTAGCATACAGAAAAATTATAAAATACAGTAAAAGTTATGAAGACCAGAACCTTATTCAGTATTCTATTGGGCATAGCCGTTTTCTTTCTTGTCATCCTTGCTGCACGCAGCATTATGCGTCCTGAGAAATTCAGACAGGTCTATGAGCTGCGGAAATCCGCCAATGTCACCAACCTCTCCGCCCTACGGAGCGCACAGGCCATCTACAAGAACGTCTACAAGAAATATGCAAGCGACATCGACAGTCTGGCAGACTTTGTCAACAACGGTATGGTTGAAGTGGAGAAAACCGTCGGCAACTTTCCCGATACCATGAGTCAGGAACAGGCTTTCAAACTCGGGCTTATCCAGAAGAAGATCGTCAAGATCCCGGCCATCGATAAAATGCTGGAGCTGGACCCGAACCTCACGAAGGCGGACTTCCAGAAATTCCAGTACATCCCTTGCGGCGACAAGAAAGAATACACCATCCAGACAGCATCCATCGCGTCCAAGACCTACGAGATTCCCGTCTATCGTGTTGACGTGCCGCTTGACGACATCCTGGTAAACATGGACCAAAGCATCACCCCGACCAATGCCGGCTTGTTCAAGAAGCTTTGGAACAAGATCTTCTACAACAACCTGGCAGAAGAAGACCAGTACAGGACACAATACGCCGATATGTATCTGGGCTCCCTTACCGAATCAAGCACCTCCGGCAGCTGGGAATAATCATCTCGAATGAACGCATTGCTTTCCAAATACTACAAGGAATCCATCCGGCTTTCCCCGGATGGATTTTCGCTTTCCGACACCGATGAGAACGGCCTTATGCTCCGGCAGGACTTCAGGAACGGAACGAACGTCCTGCTCTCCGCCGAAGCCCTGAAATTCTTCCGTGTCGAAAACCGCAACGAGCCTTTGGACATCATCGTTGCCACCCACGTGCCGATGCTCATACCTGAAATCATCTATGACGACGGCAAAGCCAAGGAATACCTTAACATCCAGCACGACATCACCCACTACGGCCAACATTACAGCGACCATGTCGGTCTCTACCGTGCCCTGTATTTCCTGACGCAGAACGAGTACACCACCGTCAGCAGTCTCCCATGCCCAACACATACAGTCAGCGAGATGACGCTCTTCTGCCAATTCCTGCACGAGCACAACCATCCAGAGTCCTTGCTCATCTCGGTGAACGACCGGTTTGTCGATTTCCTGGCAATGCATGACAACCAGCCCTCCTTTGTGAACCGAACCTTCCACACCGAAGCCGTCGATGTGCTCTATTACTCCATGAACAGCATACAGCAGTTCGGTTTCCGAGAGCCGGAAATCATCGTCAACTATTTCTGCGCACCTGACAAGAGACTGAACGAGCTGCTCCGGAAATACCATCAGAAAGTGACCATCCTATAAATGCCATGCGGATCATCAGCGGAAAAAACAGAGGAAGACAGATCGTCGCGCCGGAGAACCTGCCGGTGAGACCCACTACGGATTTGGGGAAAGAAAGCCTTTTCAACATCTTGAACAACTATTTCTTCCTCGACCGGATCCATGTGCTGGATCTCTTTTCCGGAACGGGCAATCTCTCCTACGAATTCGCCTCCCGCGGCGCATTGTCCGTGGTTTCGGTTGACTCTGACAGCCGATGTGCCAACTTCATACGGAAAACAGCCGAAAAACTCGACTATACGCAGATTGCAGTTGTACGGCACGATGCTTTCGAATATGTGGCCGCCTGCCGGCGGAAATTCAACGTCATCTTCGCCGACCCGCCCTATGCGCTCACAGGCATCGAGAAAATCGTGCAGGACGTTTTCAGGAACGAACTGCTCGCCCCTGACGGATGGCTTGTCATAGAACATTCCAAAGAAAAGGATTTCTCGCGCGACCCGCATTTCTTCCAGCACCGAACCTACGGCAAGGTGAACTTCACTTTTCTCGTTAACTTGACCGACGAATCCGAAACAGAACAGCAACGACATGAATGAACGCAAATATCTGATAGTAGGATTGGGGAATGCAGAAGCCAAATATGCCGGCACGCGTCACAACTACGGTTTTGAGGTGGTGAACGCATTGGCAAAGAAACTCAATGCGGAGTTCATGCCCGACAGGCTTGCCTACAGAGCCAAAGCCATGTACAAGGGACGGACATTGGTGCTGATTATGCCGACCACCTATATGAACCTGAGCGGCAAAGCCGTAAAGCACTGGCTCACCGCTGAAGATGTTCCGTCCGAGCACTGCATGGTCGTCTGTGACGACCTTGACCTTCCCGTCGGGACCTTCAAGGTCAAGCCCAAAGGCGGCGGCGGCTCTCACAACGGTCTGCTCGACATCATCGAAACGCTCGGGCACGACAACTTCCCGCGCCTACGCTGCGGCATCGGCAAAAACTTTGCCAAAGGCTACCAAATAGACTATGTGCTCGGACGTTTCGACAACGAAGAGCTCAAACAGATCGAGCCTTGCATCGAGCAAGCCGCAGAAGCCATCAAATGCTTTGCCACAGAGGGCATCCAACGCGCCATGAACCGCTTCAACACCGCACATTCCCCCACAAACACAAACAGAGAATGAACAAAACGCACAAAAATAGACTGTTATGACCAGAACAAAGACCTTTTTACTGCTTATTGTTGCCGTTTTATCCGTCAACATACTGCACGCACAGCAAAAATGGTGTCAGTATGGGCTCAAAGTCGGGACAAGCTTTCCATCGAACCGCAACTATTCCGTTGACGGCGACCTGTTGCAAGCGCTTTCCACCGCAGATTTCGGACTGTTTTTCAGAGCCGGAAAATTCGTTTACGGGGAAGTCGGCATCGGTTACATATTCCTGAAAGGCAACTATGGAATGCAAGACGAAAACGGCGGCTATCTCTTCAACGGCATCTATGTGGCCACGCACCACCTGCAAATACCAGTCAAGATAGTGGGCAACATCCCGATGGGAAGCGCTTCCGCATTTCTTCCTCATGCGGGCATCATCTACCAACCCTTGCTCAAGGTGACCGATAACTCCATAAACTTTACAAAAAAAACGCTCTCCTGCAACCCCATGTTGTTGACGGCAGGCTTCGACCTGAAGTTCGGCCCCATCGTCCTTGGCGCCAGCTATCGTTATTCTCTCCAGACTTTCTTCCAAAATAAAGTGGGGAAACATCCGCAATACATCAACATCTGCGCAGGAATACAATTATAAATACTTTATAATCAACAAGAAAAGAAAAACAAATATTTTTTCGAAACTTGTTGGATAAACTGAAAATAATACTATCTTTGCAACGCTTTAAAAGCAAGGGAGCTTAGCTCAGTTGGTTCAGAGCATCTGCCTTACAAGCAGAGGGTCACTAGTTCGAATCTAGTAGTTCCCACAGCCGGAAAAACGGGAATAACATGTTCCTGTTTTTTTTTGTACCAGAGAATGCAGTCCTTTTGATTTCCGTCCCCGGTTTCAAATCCATCCATTGTTTATTTTTCCTATTTTTGCAAGCTGTTTTTCAGAAAAAGATAACATATACTTATTATGCTCAAATATTTCAAAGAGACCCCCTACTCGGTCACGATATGCGACAAAGAGGGCACTATCCTGGAGATGAACGAACGTTCCATCGCCACATTCTGTAAAGACGGAAAGTCTAAAGTCGGCGACAGCCTGTTGGCATGTCACCCGGAGCCGGCACGCACCAAACTGCTCAACTTGCTGGAGAACCACGAAGTAAATGCTTATACCATCGAGAAAAACGGCATCAAGAAGATGATTTACCAGACACCCTGGTTCGAGAACGGCGAATTTGCCGGATACATAGAACTCTCTATGGAACTGCCTGATGCCATGCCGCACTATGTGCGTGCCACAAACAAACAACCAAAGAAATGAACATCAAGGAATATTCCGGGGCTCGCAGAGAAAAGCCATTATCTGTTCACCGAAGAACAGAGTCAGACAACAATGCCGCACTCGTTTATGGGATGCGCCCCATCCTTGAAGCCGTCGAGAGCGGCAAGACCATCGACAAAGTACTGTTTCAAAAAGGGTTGCAAGGAGAATTGTTCAAAGAACTGTTCTATGTGGTGAGACAGCATAAGATACCGTTCCAGTATGTGCCCGCAGAGAAACTGAACCGGCTTACGCGCCAGAACCATCAAGGGGTTGCAGCATTCCTGTCTGCCATCGAATACGATGACATCTTCAGCATCGTGCCCGGTCTGTTCGAGGAGGGCAAGACGCCGTTCTTGCTGCTGCTCGACAAAATCACCGACGTGCGCAACGTGGGCGCCATCGCCCGTTCTGCGGAATGTGCCGGTGCGGATGCCATCATCATACCACTCAACGGCGGCGCACAACTCAACGAAGATGCCGTCAAGAGTTCGGCAGGCGCACTGCACAAGATACCCGTATGCCGCCATTCCAACCTTGTAGAGGTCATCAAATACCTTCAGGATTCGGGCATCGAGGTTGTAGGTGTCACAGAGAAGGCTAACCATGCCCTATACAACAAAGACTTCACCGGGCCGGTGTGCCTGGTCATGGGAAATGAGTATGAGGGCATCGCCTGGGACTATCTGCGGCTATGCAACGACACCGTCATCATTCCGATGATGGGCACGATCCGCTCACTCAACGTGTCAGTTGCCACAGGCATCGCCCTTTTTGAAGTGGTGAAACAGCGCAATCCTTCCGGCAAATGAAAAGAATCGGCATTCTTTCTGACACGCACGGCTACCTGCACCCCAAGGCTTACGACTTCTTCAAAGGGTGTGACGAGGTCTGGCATGCCGGCGACATCGCCGGCGACACGATCCTTGACGAATTGCGGCTCATAGCCCCGACCGTTCGTGCCGTATATGGAAACTGCGACGGCTGGGACCTGCGTTCAGAACTCACCGAGAACCTTGTATTCCGCTGCGAGGGGCACACCGTAGCCATGCGGCACATTGCAGGACATCCGGGCAAGTACGCACCCGAAACCCTGCGGCTGATCCTAACGGCGGCTCCCTCCATTCTTGTCGGCGGACATTCGCACATCCTGCGGATACAGTATGACACCCCACACAAGTTGCTGTTCATAAATCCAGGTGCGGCAGGACGTTACGGAATACATACCCGTCTCACGATGTTGCGGCTTACCCTCAACGGCAAAGACATCTCGAACCCAGAAATCTACGACGAACCTAAACAGCAGCCCCTGAAATGACCGAGAACTCAAAGCCTGTCATTACCATATTAGGACCAACCGCCACGGGAAAGACGCATTTGGCCGTGCGGATAGCCGCAGAGTTGGATGGGGAAATCGTCAGTGCCGACTCCAGGCAGGTATACCGCCGGATGGACATCGGCACCGGAAAGGACATCACAGAATACTGCCTTGATGGGGGAAACGTGCCTTACCACCTCATTGACATTGTAGAGCCCGGCGTCAAATACAACGTTTACCAATTCCAGCAGGCAGCATTCAGTGCCATACAGGACATTCGGGACCGCGGGCGGCAGGTTGTCCTTTGCGGCGGCAGCGGCATGTACATCGAAGCCGTGCTGCAAGGCTACCGTTTCAAGTTCCAGGAAGAGCGGCAGATACTTTCCGACCCTCTCCATTCTGTCATCTTCGGGCTTCGGGGCGAACGCAGCCTGATACGCAGCCGCATCACGCAAAGGCTGCATGCCAGGCTGAAGGCGGGATTGGTGGAAGAGGTGCAGGCACTGCTCGACTCCGGCACGACGGCAGAACAACTGATAAGATACGGCCTCGAATACAAGTTCGTGACCCTCTACCTGCTCGGGGAACTCGACTATGAGGACATGACAGAGCAACTGAACATCGCCATCCACCAGTTCTCGAAAAGGCAGATGACCTGGTTCAGACGTATGGAACGGCTCAGTTTCGACATCTGCTGGCTCGACATTGCCCGTACGGAAGAGGAGAACATGGCCGAAATACGCCGCCGCCTCGCCTATTGAGCATTGACGCCCAAAAACAGCGTCGTCCGAACGTCCAAAAAATTCGTATTTTTGCCCCTCAATTTATTTCCAGACTTGTAATGAACACAACAAGACAACACAAAATAGCAACTTTGTTGCAGAAAGAGCTGGCCGACCTGTTCCTGCACGACAGCAAAGACATCTATCACTGCATGATCACCGTGACCCAAACCACCGTCACCACCGACCTTTCCATAGCGAGAGCCTACTTGAGCATTTATATGGTTCAGGACAAAGACGCGGTTATCGCCGCCGTCAGGGCCAACACGAAAGACATCCGTTTCCGGCTCGGCCAGAAAATCAAAAACCAGCTCCGTGTAGTTCCCCAATTGGAATTCTTCATCGACGACACCCTCGACTATATGGAGAACATCGAAAAACTGCTTAAACAATAGCCTTGAAAAACACTTCCCGTGCCACGGCTCTTTTCTTGGCATTGAGATACCTGTTCTCAAAGAAGAAGCACAACATCATCAATGTCATTTCCATAGTTTCTATGACAGGCATTGCCGTCAGCAGCGCCGCATTGGTCATCGTGCTTTCCGTGTTCAACGGAATGGAAGAGATCATCGGAGGGTGGTTCAACGCATTCAACCCTGACTTGGAGATCACGCTCGTAGAGGGCAAGTCTTTCAGCACCGACAGCTTCCCTGAAGCGGCAGTTGCCGCCTTGCCCGGCGTGGCAAATGTCACGGAAATCGTGAGCGACCTTGCACTCGTCACCTACAAAGACCGACAGGAACTCCTTTTCATCAAGGGGATAGACAACGGTTATGTGGCCCGCAACGGATACGGCAAGTTACTCATTGACGGGCAGTTCAGAGACTATCTAGGCGAACAGCCTTGTGCCGCCATAGGTTCCATAGCAGCCGGGCAGCTGCAAATCAGGCTCGACGGTTATGACCTCCTTAAAGTCCATTATCCCAAACGCACCAAAAAGAACTTTTCCGATCCTGCGAACTCGTTCAACACGCTCTACCTGTTCCCTACCGGCGTGTTCACCACCAACACGGCCAACGACGAGACCTATCTGCTGGCGCCTATCGACTTCGTGCGGAATCTTATGCAGTATGAAGGGCAAGCCACCTCCATCGAGGTGAAACTCGACGGCAGTGTCACTTCGGCAGCCTGCCAGAAACGAATACAAGAGACCGTCGGGGCGCAGTACCGTGTCCGCGACAAGTACCAGCAAGAGGAATCGCTGTTCAAGACCATGCAGTCTGAAAAGTTAGTCATATACATCATCCTCACATTCATCCTTTTGGTGGCGGCTTTCAACATCACAGGGTCTTTGGGCATGCTCATCCTCGAAAAGAAGACCGACCTTGCCGTGCTCTGCACTCTGGGTGCCGATACTTCGCTGATCAGGCGCATCTTCATCTACGAGGGCATACTCATCTCCTTCATCGGAGGAACGTGCGGACTGCTGCTCGGCACAGTGATATGCTTAATCCAGCAACATTTCCACCTGATCACGCTCGGCAACGGCGGCAACTACATCATCCCATACTATCCTGTGCAGTTGGAAATCACGGACTTCGCGGCAGTCGGCGGCATCTTGCTGCTGATAAGCCTGATGACCTCGTTCATACCTGTTTTCAACATCCGAAAAATAACCCTTAAAGGCAACCGAGACTTATGAAAACAAGAACTGCGCTTTTCTGCTTCTTTTTTTTCGCGTTCTGCACGGCACTGCGGGCGCAAATACCCATCGGCACATTCAGGGGACACGTGCCGCTCCATTCATTCCATTCCGTAGCAGCCGCCGACGATTACATCTATGCAGCCGCCGACAACGGGCTGATGTTCCTCGAAAAGAGCACCGCCGACAGCGAACAGCCCGAAATCTCTTCGTGGACGAAAGTGGAGGGACTTTCTGACATTGACCTCTCCGACATCTGTTACGACAAGGCACACAAGACATTGATAGTGGGGTACCGGAACGGGAATCTCGACTTCATCCAAGACGACAAAGTGTACAACGTCAGCGATGTCAAGAACAAACAGATCACGGGTTCAAAACAGCTTTCCAGCATACGCATTTACGGGGATGTCGCCTTTCTGGTCTATCCGTTCGGCATCGTGACGGTTGACCTCAACACCTTTCTGATAGCAGACTCCTGGTTCACCAAGCGCGGCGGCGTACAGTTCAAGGCCAACGACATAGCCATATCGGACGACAAGTACTATCTGGCCACAGACAGCGGGCTTTTCAGCATACGCAAAGAACTAAGCTACGTCGCGAATTTCCAGGAGTGGCAGAACGAGATCGGTGGCGGCGAGTTTGACCATCTGCTCTGTTTCGGCGGCAAGGTCATTGCCTCCAAGAACTGCAACGGCGGCATCATCTCTGCCGAACTTCACGACACGCTGTATGTGCTTGACGGCGGCGAGTGGCTGCCCACCACGTTGACTTTTGAAGACGTGCGTTCGCTGAACTGCAACGACAAGGAGATGATTGTAGGTAATTGGGACTATGCCGAGACCTTTGACACAGAACTGCGGCGCACTTTCAAAGCCACCTGGTATCAAGACGACGGCTCCTATTCAAACCTACAAGAAGCCGTTTTGGACGGAGACCTCCTCTGGGCGGCCGACAAGACATACGGGCTTATTCTTTACAACCGTCCTTTTTTCTACCATAAATTCTTCGTCTCCAACGGTCCGGACTGCTACAACGCAGAAAGTATGGCCAGCCTTAACGGTCTTGTCGCGGTAGTGCCGGGGTCGCGCAAGGCCACCACCGCATACACCCCGGGCTACGAAAGTCCGCGCCTCAGCTGGTTCGTGAACCAGAGTTGGGAATGCAACACGGCCGGCTTCCTCGCTCTCGACCCCGAAGCGCGAGACCTCACGAACATCGCCATCAACCCCTTGAACGACCGCGAGTGGTACATTGCCTCTTGGGGATCCGGGCTCTTCAAGTGTGTCGACAATCAAGTAGTTGCACACTACACAGCCGCCAACAGCCCGCTCGACTCCACCGAACAGGGCAATACATTCGTCTCCGGGCTTGCTTTCGACGGCAAAGGCAACCTTTGGATAACCAACAGCCATTGCGCCAAAATGCTCAAAATGCTTGAGCCCGACGGCACCTGGCATTCCTACAACATCGGTTCCGGCGTACACACCTCTTCGGCCGTAGGCGTCATCGCTGAAAACCTGATCGTTGACTCCAGAGGTTACAAGTGGGTGACCTTTCCGCGAGACGACAGCTTCAACAAATACAGGCTTGTCGCTTTTTTCGAAAGCGGCACTTACGACCACACGGGCGACGACAAGTTCGCCCGTGTGGACATGAACGCATCCGCAAGGGTCAACTCTTCAACCGTCGGCTGCATTGCTGAAGACCTGGAGGGCGAAATCTGGATCGGCACCGACAAAGGCATCAAAGTCATCTACTACCCGTCCAACGTATTCAGCGGCACCGCACGCCCCAACAACATCTTGCTGGAACAGGACGGATATGTGTCGATCCTGCTTGAAAACGAAACCGTCACTGCAATAGCCGTTGACGGAGCGAACCGCAAATGGATCGGCACCCGCAAGGCCGGCGTGTTTCTGATGAGCCAGGACGGACAGAAGCAACTGCTGCATTTCACCGCCGAAGACAACCCTCTGTTCTCAAACCAGATAAACTGCATCGCCATAAACGACTTGAGCGGAGAAGTGTTCTTCGGAACAGACAAAGGAATTGTTAGCTATCAAGGCGAGGCCACCAAGGGCGGCGACACTTACAGCGACCTCCTGGTCTATCCTAACCCCGTACGGCACGGCTACACCGGCCCCGTTGCCGTGAAAGGGCTCAAGACAGAATCCTTATGCAAAATCACCGACAGCTCCGGGCGGTTGGTATGGCAAGGGTACAGCAAAGGCGGGCAACTCGTATGGTATGGCAAAGACCACTACGGAAACCGCCCTGCCACAGGCATTTACTATGTCATGGCCTCTGACGAAGAGGGCAAAGAGAGCATTGTGGCAAAGTTCCTGTTCATCAACTGATGCCGGCATGGATATCTCAACCCCAGGCATCGTGTTGCGCACCATGCGCTATTCCGACACCTCACTTATCGTGAAAATCTACACGGAAGCACAAGGCACGCAGTCGTTCATCGTAAAAAACGCCTTTTCAAAGAAAAACCGGACAAAAGCCTCTCTATTCTCGCCGCTGGCCATCGTACACATCACCTACTGCGACCATAACGACGGCCGGCTCAAGCACATCAAAGACATCATTCGCAAAGACAGTCCCGCCTGTGCCGGCTTCAGCCCCGTGAGAAACGCAATTGTTCTCTTCTGCAACGAAGTGCTATACAAACTGCTCTTCGACACGGGCCCGGATGCACAGCTTTACGGCTTCCTTGAAACTGAAATCAAACAAATCAACGGAACTGAACATTTCCAATCCGACTTTCCCGCACGCTTTCTGCTACGGTTGAGCGCCATGTTAGGATTTTGTCCGGAAAACAACTGCGACGAGACAACGTGCCATTTCTCCTTGACCGAAAGCAGGTTTGTGAAACACTCCATCAACAGCCAAAACGAACTTCCCGTGGCGGAAAGCCGCTATTTGTCGCATCTTCTCAACCAAGAGAACACGGAATATGCCGACAGGACCATACGCAACAGTCTTCTGCGTTCCCTCATCGAATATTTCAAGATACACAACGAACAGATCCATGAAATAGGGTCGGCAGAGATACTCGCCGCAGTGCTGCATCAGGATTGAGCCTTTTTTTGTATTTTTGCACCTTTGGAACATAATCTATGGTTTAATTCTAAAAAAAGCATCGGCATTTTATGCAATTTACTGATATAGAAAGCATTCTGTTTGACAACGCTCCGCTATCCTTGGCTCCGGAAGTCAGGAAACGTATGGAAGACAGTTTTGATTTTCTGAAAGAATTCGCCCAAGACAAAATCATATATGGCATCACCACGGGTTTTGGCCCGATGGCGCAATACCGCGTTTCAGACGAAGACATAAAGACATTGCAATACAACATCATACGCAGTCATTCTTGCGGTGCCGGAGAGCCATTCCCTGAAATATATGTGAAAGCCGCCATGCTGGCCCGGTATCACACCTTTGTGAAAGGCAAATCCGGGGTTGACCCTTACGCCCTTGACCTTCTGCAGACTTTCATCAACAAAGGGATCTGTCCGGTCATACCGCAGCACGGCAGCGTAGGTGCGTCTGGCGACTTGGTGCAGCTGGCACATCTTGCCCTTGCCCTCATCGGAGAAGGCGAGGTTTTCTACCAAGGGGAACGGCGCAGGACGGCCGACGTGATGTCCGAATTGGCCATCCCCCCCCTGAAACCGACCCTCCGCGAAGGTTTGGCGCTCAACAACGGCACAGCCATGATGACCGGTGTTGGCATCGTCAACCTCCACTATGCCAACGTACTGCTCGAAACGGCGCTCTTGGCCTCTGTCATGATGAACGAAATCGCGGCCTCTTACGACGATTTCATGTCAAAAGAGCTCAACGAACTGAAAAACCACGAAGGGCAATGCATCATCGCCGCAAAGATGACCGAAATAGCGCAAGGGTCAAAATGCCTGCGCAAACGTGCCGAGGAGATGTTCCATCATCACGAGGAGAAAGTATTCACGCACAAGGTGCAGCCTTACTATTCGCTGCGCTGTGTGCCGCAAATCCTCGGCCCAGTGCTCGACGCTATGCGCTTCACGGAGAAGATTCTCACCGAAGAGTTCAATGCGGTTGACGACAACCCCGTTGTGGACATGGATACCCGAACCGTCTATCACGGCGGCAACTTCCACGGCGACTATGTGGCGTTTGAGATGGACAAACTCAAGATTGCCGTCACGAAGATGACGATGCTTATGGAACGGCAACTCAATTACTTGTGCCACGACAGGATAAACGGCATCCTGCCGCCGTTCCTGAACATGGGCACTCTGGGGCTCACCTACGGCATACAGGCGCTCCAGTTCACGGCATGTTCCACCACCGCAGAATGCCAGACACTCGCCAATCCAATGTATGTACACAGCATACCCAACAACAACGACAACCAGGACATCGTCAGCATGGGCACCAATGCGGCTATTCTCGCCAAACGGGTCATCGACAACAGTTTCCAGGTGATGGCCATCCATCTCATCGGAATCGCACAGGCGGTCGACTGCCTGAAAATCAGCGACAGTCTCTCGCCCGTCACGGACGGTCTCTACCGCGAAATCAGAAATATCGTACCGGTAATCATCGAAGACACCCCTAAGGATGCGGACATCCGGAACGTCATCGGATTCCTCAAGAAACAACGAAACCGTTATCTGCCGCTATGAAATACGCATTAGTCACTGGCGGTTCGCGCGGCATCGGGCGTGCGGTGAGTCTGAAACTTGCCGCGATGGGCTATGCCGTGGTCATCAACTGCCGCGACAGCATCGAAGCCGCCGGAGAGGTGAAGCGTCTGATCGAAGAAAAGGGCGGCACTGCCGAACTGCTGCCGTTCAACGTTTCAGATGCGGTCGAAACCGAAGCGGCAATCGGGAACTGGGAGTGCAGCCACCCCGACGAATACATATCCGTGCTGGTGAACAACGCCGGCATCCGGAACGACGCCTTGATGATATTCATGTCTGACGAGGCCTGGCATAGTGTTCTCGACACCACACTGAACGGCTTTTTCACCATCACCAGACGGCTGCTCAAGAACATGCTCACCCGCAGGGACGGTCGCATCGTCAACATCGCCTCCCTGTCGGGCATCAAAGGGCTGCCCGGACAGACCAACTATTCGGCGGCGAAAGCGGCGCTCATCGGAGCCACGAAAGCGTTGGCGCAAGAGGTGGCCGCACGCAACGTCACCGTCAATGCAGTGGCGCCGGGCTTCATCGCCACCGACATGACGAAAGACCTTGACGAAAAAGAACTGAAGAAGACCATACCTGCAAACCGATTCGGCACCCCCGAAGAGGTGGCCGCCCTGGTCGGCTTCCTCGTCTCCCCAGAAGCGGCATACATCACCGGAGAAACCGTCTCCATCAACGGGGGGCTTCACACGTGATTTTTTAAGTTTTCAAGATAGACAGAGAAAGGAAGAAGAGAAAAAATGAGACGAGTTGTCATTACCGGAATGGGCATCTATTCTTGCCTTGGCACCAACCTTGACGAAGTGGCCGACTCCTTGCAGTCGGGAAAGTCGGGCATAGGCATCGACCCCGAAAGGATTTGTTACGGCTACCGTTCCCCACTTACCGGCATCGTGCGACGGCCGTTGCTGAAACCGCTGCTCGACCGGCGTTCACGCATCTGTCTGGCCGAGGAGGGCGAATACGCCTATATGGCCACGCGCGAAGCTTTGCAGCAAGCCCGCATCGATTCGGACTATCTTGACAAGCATGAAGTCGGCATTCTTTACGGCAACGACTCTTCTGCAAAGGCCGTCATCGAGGCTCACACGACCGCCTCAGAATACAAGGATACCCAGATGATGGGGTCCGGCGCCATCTTCCAGTCCATGAACTCCACGGTGACGATGAACCTCTCCACCATATTCAGGCTCAAAGGCATCAACATGACCATCAGTGCCGCCTGCGCAAGCGGGTCGCATGCCGTTGGACTTGGGCTCCTGTTCATCCGCAACGGACTGCAAGACATGGTCATCTGCGGCGGCGCACAAGAGACCAACCATCTTTCCATGGGCAGTTTTGACGGTATTGCCGTATTTTCCACCCGTACTGGAGAGCCTGCCAAGGCATCACGTCCCTTTGACCGCGACCGCGACGGGCTTGTGCCCAGCGGCGGGGCGGCAACGCTGATACTGGAGGAATATGGGCATGCCGTGAAACGCGGGGCCTCTATCCTCGCTGAAGTGACGGGCTACGGATTCTCATCCAACGGCAACAACATCTCGCAGCCCAGCGAGCAGGGTTCAGCCATTGCCATTGAACGCGCCCTCCGTGACGCCGGGATCTCCGCCGCCGAAATCGACTACATCAATGCACACGCCACCTCCACCAAACAGGGCGACGCACTTGAAGCACTTGCCCTGAAACACCTGTTCGCCCCTTACAACACGCCGATAAGCTCCACAAAGTCCATGACCGGACACGAATGTTGGATGGCCGGCGCCAGCGAACTGGTCTATTCCTGCCTGATGATGCAACACTCGTTCATCGCACCGAACATCAATTTCGAACACCCCGACGAGTTCTCTGAAGGCCTGAACATCGTCAACCATACCCGTCGGAAAGAGATCAGAACCTGCCTCTCCAACTCTTTCGGCTTCGGCGGCACCAACAGCGCCATAGTTCTCAGAAATTTAAATCTATAAACAACGATATCATTTTATGCAAAAAACAGAAGTCATCGAAACTGTCAACCAATTCCTTGTTGATGAAATAGAAATAGAGAAAGATCTTTTGAAGGAAGACGCACTTTTGAAAGAAGACTTGAACATTGACAGTCTTGATTTTGTAGATATAGTAGTGCTGGTAGAAAAGAAATTCGGCTTCAAGATAAAACCGGAAGAGATGACGGGCGTAAAGACGTTGGGCGATTTCTACGGCTACATCTATGAAAAGGTGAAATAGGAAATGTCCAATTCCAGACCTTGGCAAGGGAAAACCGGCGGAGGGAAGTTCGGACAGAAATGCCTGTTTGCCATACTCCGGCATGTCAGCGTAACTGTGCTCTACCCTGTGGTTTACCTTGCTGTCCCGTTCTATTTCATCTTCTCATTCCGGTCAATCCGTGAAATATACCGCTATTTCCGCCGCATCCACGGCTTCGGCAGAGGACGTGCTTTCCAATCCACTTGCCGTAATGTGGTCATATTCGGCCGCGTCGTCATCGACAAGTTCGCCCTGCTGGCCGGACGCAGCGACCAGTTCCGCATCGCTGTGGACAATATGGAAGTCTTCAAACAATTGCTGGATAAAGATAGCGGCTTTATGATGGCCAGTTCCCACATCGGGAACTTCGAATTGTGTGGCCATTGCCTCTCCCAAGAGCGCAAAACCATATACGGCATCATATTCGGCGGCGAAAGCGAATCGTTCCAGCAACGCCGCGACCTGTCTCTGAAACGCAACCATGTGAAACTTGTGCCCGTGCGTGACGACATGTCTCATCTCTTCACCATCAAGGAAGCCGTTGAAAACGGCGACATCATCACCATTCCATGCGACCGTCTTTTCGGAAGCTCCAAGATGATGACAGTTGATTTTCTCGGCCACCCGGCAGATTTCCCCATCGGGCCATTCCGCCTGGCAGCGCAGATGAACATTCCTGTCATCGCCGTCTTCATCATGAAAGGCAAAGGGGTTTGCTACGAAGGGCATATCTTTCCGCTTGACGAAAACCTATACGGACTGAACGTCACGATGAAAACCGAAGCTTTGCTCCGACAATTCGTGAAATCGACCGAGCAAGTCCTGCGGAAATACCCGGAACAATGGTTCAACTATTACAATTTTTGGAAATAACCACCTTCAGCACTGACATCAAACACAACAAACAAGCGACAATATGGAATTAGAATCACCGCAGAAAGAGATTTATGCAAAAGAACGGTTCACGGCTTTGCAGGCGCAACGGCTGGCACAAGAGATAGCTTTTGCCCCCGTCGTGTTTCAAGTGTCACGCCTGATGGTCAAGTTCGGCATCTTCGACATGCTGGACCGCCATCCCGAGGGGCTGACTCTGGAAGAAATCGCCGACAATGCACGGCTTTCCCTCTACGGAGCGAAAGTTTTGGTGGAGTCTTCACTCACCGTCGGAACGGTGCTGCTGCAAAACGGCAAATTCCAACTCGCCAAGGCCGGCCGCTTCTTGCTGAACGACCGCATGACCCGCATCAATATGAACTTTATGCATGACGTGAACTACCTCGGGCTCTTCAACCTTGAAGAGGCTCTCGTAGAGGGCAAGCCTGAAGGTCTGAAAGTGTTCGGCAACTGGAAAACGGTTTATGAGGGACTGTCGCAACTGCCGCCGGAGGTTCAAAAAAGCTGGTTCGATTTCGACCACTTCTACTCCGACTGTTCGTTTGATCAAGCGCTTGACATCGTGTTCAGCCGCCATCCGGCTGCACTGCTGGACGTTGGCGGGAACACCGGACGCTGGGCAATGCAGTGTTTAGACCGCGACCCCTCGGTACGCGTCACCATCATGGACCTGCCGCAGCAACTTGAAATGATGCGGCAGCATATAAAAGGACATGACGACACAGGCCGCATCAGTGGCTACGCTGCCGACCTGCTGGATCCGAAAACACAGTTTCCCGATGGTTTCGACGCCATCTGGATGAGCCAGTTCCTGGACTGTTTCTCCGAAGAAGAGGCCACCGGCATTCTGCAGCGCGCCACATGCGCCATGGGCCAAGACACCCGCCTTTACATCATGGAGACATTCTGGGACCGCCAGCGCTTTGAGACGGCCTCATACTGTCTGGCCCAAATCAGCCTCTACTTCACCGCCATCGCAAACGGTAACAGCAAAATGTACTATTCGGGGGACCTCATACGCTGCGTTGAGAGAGCCGGACTCATGATTGAAAAGATACACGACGGACTTGGCCTTGGCCACAGCATCCTGCAATGCCGTTTGAAATAGTATGGAACCTATATCCGCATTGCCCCTCATCCCGCAACGGCCTCCTTTCACGCTGGTTGATTATCTCGTGGATTGTCACGAAAACTCCTGCACCACAACATTCACAATCCCTGACGTGCATATTCTCGTCACCGGAGGAACGCTTTCCGCCTGCGGGCTTATCGAGAACATGGCGCAGACGTGTGCCGCACGCATCGGGTACCTGAACCGCGACAAGCCCGTCCGCATCGGAGTTGTCGGGAGCATCTCCAATTTCAAAACACACCGGCTGCCCTTATGCGGCGAAACGCTCTACACCAAGGTGGAGGTCATCGCTGAAGTGTACGATGCCGTCGTGGTGCATGCCGCAACGGGAGTCAACGGCACGGCAGCGGCAGAATGCTACCTGAAAGTTTTTCTGGTCTAACCGCCAAGAGACAAACCATTCCAACAACATGTTACAAATTGAGAAGACAATCGACATCAGATTCAGCGAAGTGGACTCCATGGGCATCGTATGGCATGGCAATTACGCCCTCTATTTCGAAGACGCACGCGAACAATTCGGCAAGACCTACGGACTGGAATACCTGTTCATCTACGAAATGGGATACCTCGCCCCACTGGTGGAAATGAAAATCAACTACCGGAAGTCGGCACAGTATGGCGAGCGGGTGCTGGTACGTTGCAAATACAGAGAAACAGAGGCGGCTAAAATCATCTTTGACTACGAGATTGTAGCACCGGAGAGCGGCGAACTGCTTGTTTCAGGCTACACCGTGCAGGTTTTCCTTGACCGGGAAAAAAAACTGGTTTGGCAGATTCCAGATTTCTACAGACAATGGAAAGAATTGCATTTGACAGACAAAGGACAGTAAAAAGGGAAAGGGCTGATTGAAACAACCAACCCTTTCCTTTCAATGATGCTGTATCGTCGAATGTATGTTCAACAAAAATACAACAGCCTATACATAATAGTGCGAAGCAATGGAGGTGTTGTCTTCCACGCTTTGAATGACTTCGGAGAGCAATTTTGCGACCGAAATGACACGTATCTTGTCGCAAGGTTTTCTCAACGGCACGGTATCCGTGATAAACACCTCGTCAAGAACGGAGGCGTTGACCTTCTCGATGGCATCGCCGGAGAAGAGACCGTGTGCGCACATGGCGCGGACGCTCTTGGCTCCCATTTCCTTGATGCGTTCGGCAGCCTTGCAAAGCGTGCCTGCCGTGTCAATGATGTCATCTACCAGAATGACATTCTTGTCTTTCACATCACCTAAAATCTGAAGCGAAGCCACTTCGTTCTGCTTGACACGCTGTTTGAAACCTGTAGCCAGGTCACAATCGAGCGCCTTGGCGTAAGTAGAGGCCCTCTTTGTGCCGCCCGTATCCGGGGAAGCTATGCAGATATTGTCGAGATTAAGGCTTTTGATATAGGGAATAAAGACGTTAGAGGCGAAGAGATGGTCAACGGGAACCTCGATGAAGCCTTGTATCTGGTCGGCATGGAGATCCATCGTTATCATACGGCTCACGCCGGCTGTCGTAAGCAGGTTGCACATCAGCTTTGCGCCGATGGAGGTTCTCGGCTTGTCTTTCCTGTCTTGCCGCGCATAGCCGAAATAGGGCATCACGGCAATGATGTTGCGTGCAGAGGCGCGTTTGGCGGCATCAATGCAGATCAGCAACTCGATGATGTTGTCAGCCGGGGAGAACGTGGGCTGGATGATGAAAACATCCTTGCCGCGGATGGTGTCGTTGTAATAAACCTGGATTTCCCCGTCCTTGAATTGCAAAATATCAACCGGACACAAGGGCTTGTCCAGATAATCTGCGATGCGTTTTGCCAACTCAGGGTTCGACCTGCCTGCAACCAATACGTAGTCGTGCTTCATAATTTATTGTAATTTAATATGTTGAGTTTTATATTGTTAATCCTGCAAAGTAAGTACAAAAAATAGTGTTTTGGATTTGAAAATATCACCAATTATAAACAATCTGACTTCTCATCTCTTCTGTCCCATCAGGAAAGCCTTGATGAAGCCGTCAAGGTCGCCATCAAGCACGGCATTGACGTTCGATGTTTCGTAACCGGTCCTGAGGTCTTTGACCATTTTGTAAGGTTGGAGCACATAACTGCGTATCTGGCTTCCCCACTCTATCTTCTTCTTGGTGCTTTCGATGTCTGCCAGTTTCTCGCGTTTCTTCTCCAGTTCCAACTGATAGAGCCGTGATTTCAGCATGCGCATGGCCATCTCGCGGTTTTGGAGTTGGGAGCGTGTCACCTGACATTCGACAATGATGCCGGACGGATGATGATGAAGCCGGACGGCGGTTTCGACCTTGTTGACGTTCTGGCCGCCGTGTCCGCTGGAGCGGTATGTGTCCCAGCTGATGTCGGCGGGGTTGATGTCGATGACTATGTCGTCGTTGATGACAGGATAGGCGAACACGGAGGCGAACGTCGTGTGGCGGCGGTTCGCAGAATCGAACGGAGAGAGGCGAACAAGCCGGTGTACGCCGATTTCGCTTTTGAGATAGCCGTAGGCAAAGGGGCCGTCGAGTTCAATGGAGGCCGACTTGATGCCCACCACATCGCCCTCCTGACGGTCGAGCAGTTTCACCGAATAGCTGTTGCGCTCGGCCCAACGCGTATACATGCGCAGCAGCATCTCGGCCCAATCGCAGCTTTCGGTGCCGCCGGCACCCGAGTTGATGTTCACGATGACGTTGAGAGAATCCTCTTCGGCACGCATCATGTTGCGGAACTCAAGCTTTTCTGTCGCGTCCAGGGCGGACCCGTATGATGCGTCAAGTTCCTCTTCTGTGGCCTGACCTTCGGCGTAGAACTCGTTGAGCACAGACAATTCTTCGCAAAGTTCATGCGCCTTCTCGTAATCGGAAACCCAATTCTTTACCGCACTGATTTCGCGCATCGTCTTTTCTGCCTCTTTCGGGTCGTTCCAGAAGCCGTCTTGTTGCGTAATCCTTTCTTTTTCCTCTATTTCAGAAATCTTCGCATCAATGTCAAAGATACCTCCTTAGCTCACCGAGCCTGTTAAGAAGTTCCTTTATCTGTTCTGTCGTTGTCATAATTATCTTTTAATGAATTGTAACGTGTTTCTATAAGCGGCTTTTCTATCCGTTTTGTTCCCGTAATGCCGACATCACCTCGTCAATGGCAAAGCCTTTGGCAAGCATTGCACGGATGAGTTTTGCGCGGCCGTTCACAGGGTCCTCCGGATGTAGCCGGAGCCATTTCGTAATCGTGTCGTCCAACATCTTGCGATACTGTTCTGCGTCAATGCCGTTGACGATGCATTCTATCGTATCGGGCGCAATCCTTTTTGAGGACAAGGCCTGCCTTATTTTGAGTTTCCCCCATTGGTCCTTCAGTTTGCTGCGTACGAAAACTTCCGTATAGCGGGTCTCGTTGAGGAAGTCTGACGCTTTGAGCCGCCCGACAATGTCTTCAAGTTGCAAAGACGGCAGTGCGAAAGGGGCAAGTTTCTTACGCACGTCCAACTCGCAACGCTCCTGAACGGCGCAATAGCGTTCCATTTTTCCCAATATTTCGCGTATGTCTGGCATGGTTGCCCTGTTGTTGTTTCGCTATTCGTTGACCGGCTCGTTCCAGAGCACGATTTCGTCCATTTTGGTGTTGAAGAACTTGTATTCGAACAGATGATAACTTTGGTTGGCTATCAGCCGTATGTTTTTCTTGTATTTGAATTTCCATTTCAACAAAATTGAGGGGAAACCATATCGGAGATAAGCATACACAAAGGGGTGCAGCATAATCGTGATTCTTGACTCCTGCTGTTTCTCGAAAAGGAAATCGAGCGTATTGGCCAGCATGTCCTCAATCAGCACAGGCGGTTTTATCTTTCCCGTGCCCTTGCATGTGGGACACTGCTCTGTTGTCTCGATTACGGTGGCCTGACGCACACGCTGTCTTGTTATCTGCATTAAGCAGAATTTGTTGAGTGGAAGAATCGTGTGCCGTGCCCTGTCGTTCTTCATGAACTCTGTCATGGCTTTGTTGAGGGCGACCTTGTTGCGGGCATCATGGAGGTCCACGAAATCAATGGTGATGATGCCGCCCATGTCACGGAGCCTGAGCTGGCGGGCTATCTCTGCAGCGGCCAACATGTTCGTGTTCAAAGCATTCTCTTCTGGAGTCTGGTTCGACTTGACCCTATTGCCGCTGTTGACGTCAATGACGTGCATGGCCTCGGTATGCTCGATGATGAGATAGACGCCGTTCTTTATCGTGACCACCTTGCCGAAAGATCCCTTTATCTGCTTTGCGACATTGAATTTCTGGAAAATCGGCTGTTTCTCGTCATACAGATGTACTATTTCCTCCTGTTCCGGAGCGTAGAGGTGCATATAGTTCTTCACCTCCTTGAAAGTTTCATGCGAGTCAACATAGATGGCATGGAAAGAGTCGTTCAGCAGGTCGCGCATCAAGGAGATGATGCAGTCAGACTCTTGTACGATGCGCATCGGTGCTTTGGAGGCAAACAGGTTCTCGACTGCCGTGTCCCATTTGTAGCGCAGCATGTCGAGGTCGGCGGAGAGGTCTTCGAGTTTCTTGTTTTCTGCCACGGTGCGGATGATGACGCCGAAATTGCGGGGTTTTATGCCCTGCACCAACGACCTGAGGCGTTTGCGCTCGGCGGAACTCCTGATTTTCTGCGACACCGACACCTTGTCGCAAAAAGGGACAAGGACTATATAGCGTCCCGCAAAGGAGATTTCAGTCGTGATGCGGGGCCCCTTTGTTGAAATCGGCTCCTTGGCCACTTGCACCATGATTTGCTGTCCGGAAGTGATCACATCGCTGATTCTGCCGTTTTTGGGTACCTCGTCGAGGTACTGCACGCGGCTGATGCTCCTTTTCCCTGTGGTTATAGCCTGGCTCACGAATGCATTGACCGTACGGGCATGGACGCCCAGGTCGAGGTAGTGCAGGAAAGCGTCTTTCTCGCTGCCCACATCCACGAATGCCGCATTGAGTCCCGGCATTATTTTCTTGACTTTTCCCAGATAGATGTCTCCGACGGAGAACTGCGACGAGAACTTTTCTGTGTGAATTTCCACCAGACGTTTGTCTTCGAGCAGTGCCACCTGGACCTCATTGTTATGGGAAGTAATAACAAGTTCTTTTGTTATTGCAGTTTCATTCATAAAACTATTTCCTTATAAACGACTGAAACTAAACATCCGCCATCAAAACGGACATTTAGTTTCAATCTGGCCAAACGCACAACAGATTATCTGTTCTTGTGTCTGTTCTTTCTCAGTCTTTTTTTGCGTTTGTGTGTGTTCATTTTGGCGCGTTTGCGCTTTTTTCCACTTGGCATATCTTAGTTTATTTAATTTGTTGATAATTAGTAATTCTTATTTCGTGGAATTCTTCACCTTGTTCACGAAGGTCTTGCAAGGCTTGAACGAGGGGATATTGTGGGCAGGGATGGTGATAGTCTCTTTTTTGGAGATGTTTCTGGCTGTTTTCTGTGCCCTATGCTTGATAATGAAACTTCCGAAACCTCTCAGATACACATTGTCGCCCTTGACCATGGATGTACGTACCGTTTCCATAAAAGACTCGACGACACTCTGTACAAGACCTTTCTCAAGCCCGTTCTTGCTCGCGATTTCGTTTACGATTTCTGCTTTTGTCATAATTCTTACAATTTAAATATAATGATTTTTTCAGTCGGCAAAAATACAATTATTTTGTTCACTTTCCACCACTTGCATTTTTTTATTTAATATTTTCGGGAATACGGCTTGCCAGACGGCTGGCCCCGAACCTGAATTTATCATTGCTGAGCCACTCCTTACCCAGTCCATTGGCCAGCAGCGTCACATATTGGCAGGCCGAGTCGGGGTCGGATATGCCGCCGGCGGCTTTTATGGACACTCTATGTCCTGTTTCGAGAAAATGTTCCTTTATGGCGTCCATCATCACGACAAAGGCTTCGGGGGTCGCGTTCACGGCAATCTTTCCCGTGGAGGTCTTGATGAAGTCGGCGCCGGCGGCTATGGCAAGCTGCGAAGCCCGGTAGATGTTGTCCGGTGTCTTGAGTTCGCCGGTCTCTAGTATCACCTTGAGTGTCGCCGCTTTGCAGAGGTCGCGGATGGCGCGGATTTCAGCATGGACCTCCTCGTATAGTCCGTCGAGGAACTTGCCGCGAGAGATGACCATGTCAATTTCGTCAGCACCTTGTTCAAGTGCGTAACTGACCTCGGCGAGTTTCACAGGCAGAGGGCTCTGTCCGGCAGGGAAAGCCCCGGCCACGGACGCCACCTTGATGCCGGTACCGGAAAGCATTTCTTTGGCCGGCGCGACAAATGGCGGATATACGCAAACCGCGGCCACGGGGCTCACGCCACGCTCGTCGTTCCTGAAAGAGACGGCCGTGCGGCACAATTCGCGAATCCTGTCCGGCGTGTCGGAACCCTCCAGCGAGGTGAGGTCTATGCTGTTCAATATGAAACGGTACGTCTCCTGCGTGTCCATACAAGGATTCCCATTCCGCAAATACTCTTCTATGCGTTGCTTCAACTCTTGTTCGCTGAAAGGATAATGCTTCAATTCTGTCATTATTGTCGCTTTTTGATGTTTGTTCTTCTTGAAAAAACTATTCTTTTTTCTGTTTGCTGAAACGGTCGACCGCCACCTTTACGGAAAAGATGTGTGAATACTGTGCTATGGAAAGGTTGCCGAGGTCGGTGAAGGCGTAGTCGATGGTGACAAGGTTCTTGATGCACACGCCAAGGCCGGCATTGATCTGGAGGGTGGTCTTCCGGGAACCGTCAAAGTCGGTTTCCTGCTGCATATTGCCAATGCCCAGACGCAGTGCCACGATTTTCTTGTACCCGAATTCCATTCCCAAATGGGGGTCTATGCTGATCGCATTGCTGCGGATGAGCACATTCCGTTTCCCGTCAAACGTGCAGTCCAACCCCAAGGCGAAAGTTGCGTTGAAACCTTTGCCGAAGTCGATGTGTTTGGCGCCGCCGAGTTGAACCGATGGCAGCGTAAGTTCCGTGGCGTTCTGCGGTATCGTGTTTCCTGTCTGCCTGAAGACCTCTGCCACCTGGTCGGTGAGATGATAGTTCCAGACGTTGAAAGTGGATGTCATGTCGCGCAGCATCAGGCCGGCCTGCCAACCCTTGCGCACGAACTGCAGGCCGGCATCCAGCCCGAAGCCCCAGGCGTTGGCGAACTGTCCGATTTTGCGGTAAACGATCTTGGCGCCGCCGCCCACGGAGAGCCCGGGCACCTGTTCAAAGGCGTATGCATAGTCGAGCAGCACGGCATTGTCGGCGGCCGAGAACAACGAAATCCGGTCATAGTCCACATTTCCCTGGGCATCAATCAGTTCAGTCGTGTTCATGATATTGTCCACGCCGAAGCGGACATAGGTCAGCGCGACAGAAGAGCGTCTGTCGATTCTATAGCCTATTCCGGCATAGTCGTACTTTGCGGCACCGGCAAAATACTCTGCATGCATCAGCGACAGCTGGTAGCGTTTGTCCATCCTGGAAAGCCCGGCGGGGTTCCAGTACGCCGAGGTCACGTCGTCAGTCATGGCACAGTATGTACCCGACAGGGCAAGGCCGCGCGCGCCGATGCCCAAAGAGAGGAACTCGTTGCTGTATTTGTTCTGCGCAAGGCCTGCAAGCGAGGATAGCGACAGGAGCAGCAGCGCAGCTATGGTCTTCCGCATTATCATTGCCCGTCTTCGTGTTTATGTCTGACAAAATCCCTGTGAGAGCCGGAGAACAGTTCATAACCTAAGAACCTGCATTCCAGAGGGCCGTTGAACACCGTGGCTTTCATACATGGTTTGAGTCCAATATGCTTGAGCGCATCCATGTCGGCGCTGATGACAAAGGCGCGGCAGCCTTGGAGGTTGCTCTTGAAGGTGTCGCCCATATCGGCATAGAAAGCATTGATGTCATCCAATTCGAGGCGTTCGCCGTATGGCGGGTTCATCATGGCCAAAGCGGGTAAGCGAACCGGCCGTACCTGACGGAAGTCGTTTTTATTGAGCGAGATGAAGTCGGAGAGGCGTGCACGGTCGATGTTGGCCTGTGCCATGTTCAGGAACGCGGCATTGATGTCGGAGCCGTAGAAGTTCACGGGCACATCCTCCTTGATGTCGGCGTCGTGTCTGACCTTGGTCCAGAGTCGGGAGTCGAAATCCTTCCAACGGAGGAAGCCGTACTCGCGGCGGTAGAATCCGGCGGGTATCCGAAGCGCTTTCATGGCGGCCTCGATCAGCAGGGTTCCGCTTCCGCACATGGGGTCAATGAAATCGCATTCGCCGTTCCATCCGCTGAGTTCAATCATAGCGGCGGCGGTCACCTCGCTGACGGGGGCGGGATGGTTGCGCACCCGGTAACCGCGCCTGTGCAGCGAATCGCCGGAACTGTCCAGAAAAAGCTGCGCTTCATTCTTATATATATGAAGGCAGAAACGCACATCAGGGTCGTCCTTGTCCACCGAAGGGCGGTGGCCGCACAAATCCCTGAAACGGTCGCAGACCGCATCTTTCGCCAGCACGGAGGCGAACAGCGGCGTGGAGAATATCGAATCGACGTTGGTGGTATTCACCGCCATCGTGCCCTCGTCGCGGAGGAATTGTTCGGCGGGATAGTCGAACAGCTGTTCGTAGAACTGCCGGTTGTTCTCGAAAGTGAACGTTTTCTGCCGCCAGAGGATGCGCAAGGCAAGACGACAGAAGTAGTTGGCCCGGTACATCAGTTCCAAGTCTCCCTCAAAACTCACCGAGCGGCTCAAGGGACGGCAGTTCCGTGCGCCAAGCGAAGCCAGTTCCCTGGCCAGCAAGGGCTCCAGACCGGCGTATGTTTTCGCTATAAAATAGCAATTGTCCTCGTTTTTCATAATGGCGACAAACATACAGAAAAAAACCGTTCGCAGCATTTGTGAAAAAAATTCTATATTTGCACCCGTTTATTTGAAGTGAACAAGAAATAGTCATTCATAAAAATCAGCAATTATGGTAGAAAAAATTACATCCAGCCAACAAGCCATCGAAATGGAAGCCAAATACGGGGCTCACAATTACCACCCGCTTGACGTGGTCATCGCGCGTGGTCAAGGGCCTTACGTATGGGATGTGGAAGGGAAAAAGTATTTCGACTTCCTTTCCGCCTATTCCGCAGTCAACCAAGGGCATTGCCACCCGAAGATTGTGGGGGCGATGATTGACCAGGCCCAGAAGGTATGCCTGACTTCACGCGCATTCTACAACGACTGCCTTGGCCCTTACGAGAAATATGTGACCGAGACTTTCGGATACGACAAGGTGCTGCCGATGAACTCCGGCGCAGAAGCCGACGAGACCGCACTGAAGCTTGCGCGCAGATGGGGATACGACAAGAAAGGCATCCCCGAGAACCAGGCCAAGATCATCGTATGCGAGGGCAACTTCCACGGACGCACCATCACCATCATCTCACTCTCCGTGGATCCGGACGCATACGCAGGTTTCGGCCCGTTCACGCCGGGATTCATCAAGATACCCTACAACGATGTGGACGCGCTCGCCAAAGCGCTGGAAGACCCGATGGTGTGCGGTTTCCTGGTTGAACCCATACAAGGAGAAGCAGGCGTCTATGTGCCTGACGAGGGATACCTCAAGAAATGCTACGACCTCTGCAAGGCCCACAACGTGCTCTTCATGGCCGACGAGGTGCAGACCGGCATCGCCCGTACGGGAAAGATGCTGGCATGCGACCACGAGGGCGTACGTCCGGACATCCTGATTTTAGGGAAAGCGCTCTCAGGAGGCACAATGCCGGTGTCTGCCGTTCTGGCCGACGACGAAATCATGCTGAACATCAAGCCCGGCGAACATGGTTCCACTTTCGGCGGAAACCCCATAGCATGCCGCGTAGGCATCGCCGCCCTGGAAGTCGTGAAAGAAGAGAAACTCGCCGAACGTGCCGAACACCTCGGCAGAATCTTCCGCGAAGAGATGGGCAAGATCAACAGTCCGCTCATCAAGCAGGTGCGCGGCAAAGGTCTGCTCAACGCCGTCATCATCCAACCCACAAACGGCAAGGAGGCTTGGGACGTGTGCGTGAAGATGAAGGAACTCGGCGTGCTTGCCAAACCCACCCACCAGCACATCATCCGCTTCGCCCCGCCGTTGGTCATCACCGAAGAAGAGCTGCGCGAAGCCATCAGCCGCATCAAGGACGCCATACTCTCCTTTGAATAAAAACTGCGGCTATATCATCACAAGAGGGTACCCCCGGCATGGGCGTCACCCTCTTGTTTTTTCTCCAACAACACCAAAAAGCCAACATGCCGGAACGCAAGCATTTCCTTCCTGTCACTAAAAAAGAACTCGAATATCTCGGCTGGGACTATGTTGACGTTGTCATAGTCAGCGGCGACGCTTACGTTGACCACCCCTCATTCGCCGCCGCCGTCATCGGGCGCACGTTGGAACGGGAAGGGCTGCACGTGGCCATCCTGCCGCAACCCAACTGGCAGGACGACCTCCGCGACTTCAAGAAACTTGGAAAACCAAGGCTCTTCTTCGGGGTCACCTCCGGCAACATGGATTCTATGGTAAACCACTACACGGCCGACAAACGGCTGCGCAGCGACGATGCCTACACGGCAGGCGGTGCGGCGGGATTCCGCCCCGACTATGCCGTCACCGTCTATTCGCACATCCTGCGGGAACTGTATCCCGACGTGCCTGTGGTGATCGGCGGGATCGAGGCGTCCATGAGGCGGCTCTCCCATTACGACTATTGGAGCGACAGCCTCAAGCCGTCGGTGCTGCTGGACAGCCGGGCCGACATCCTGGTTTACGGTATGGGCGAGCGTCCTATAGTGGAACTTGCCCATATGCTGCGCCACCCTGACTGGCGACAGAATCTGCACCGCTGCCGGCAAATCGCCTACCTTGATTCGAGCCTTGACCCTTACGCCGGAGAGAATCCCATCCTGCTTCACGCCTACGAGGAAGAACTGCAGGACAAACACAAATACGGCGAGGATTTCGTGCGTTTTGAAACAGAATCCAACAAACGGGAGCAACGAATGATCATTCAGCCTTGCAACGGCCGTTACATCATCGTGAACCCGCCCTACCCTCCAGCCACCGAAGAAGAGATGGACCGTTTCGCCCTGTTTGACCGCATGATGAACGCGCCTCATCCCAAATACCTCAAGCGCGGCGACATTCCCGCCTTCGAGATGATCAAGAACTCCGTCACCATTCACCGTGGTTGTTTCGGCGGCTGCGGATTCTGTGCCATCTCCGCACACCAGGGCAAGCAGATATCGTCGCGCTCCGAAAAGTCAATCCTTGCAGAAGTCGCGGATCTCATCCGGAGAGACTACTTCAAAGGACACATCAGCGACCTTGGCGGTCCGTCCGCCAACATGTTCCGGATGGGAGGCAAAGACACCGAAAAGTGCAACAGATGCCCGCGTCCGTCCTGCCTGACGCCGCACATCTGCCCGAACCTGCAGACGAACCATCACCCGCTCACCCGGCTGTACCGGAAAGTCGAACAGATGGACGGGGTTCGGCATGTCACCATCGGCAGCGGCATACGATACGATATGCTGATCGGGCACGGCGGTGGCGACGAACGGCAGAACGGACAGGGCGAATACCTTCACCAAGTGGTGGACAGGCACGTTTCCGGGAGGCTGAAAGTGGCGCCCGAGCACACCGACGATGAAGTCCTTGCCTTGATGCGAAAGCCCACATTTGAAGCGTTCATTGAATTCCTCGGCAAGTTCAACGAAGAGAACCGGAATTGCGGCAAAAGGCAGCAGCTTATCCCATACCTCATCTCCGCGCATCCCGGCTGCACCGTGCAGAAGATGGCCGCCTTGAGCAAGACCGCCCGCAAATACCGGCTGGTCACCGACCATGTGCAAGCATTCACCCCCACCCCTATGACCTTCTCTACGGCGGTCTATTATCTCGGCTACGACCCCTATACCGGCAAACCGGTACATACGGCACACAGCCTTGAGGAACGGCGCGAGCAGCACCGCTTTTTTTTCCCCGAGAAAGAAAAACGAAAAGAGAACAACCGGTCTACTTCCGCCCGAAATCGGCGGGGATTTCACCCCAAAGGGGGGTGTTCCACTTGTAGATAGGATTTGTGAACGTATTGTTCTTCAGCCAATTCTCGGCACGTTCCAGCAAATCGAAAAGCAGGGCGTTCTCTGCGGTAGGCAACACGATCGACTTGTGTTTCTTGTGCCGCACCCACGAAATGGCCGTAATGCTGTCCGTATAGACCGGGATGTCAAGGTTCCTCTGTTTTAGCAAAGCGAGACCATGCACCAGCGCCAAAAACTCGCCGATGTTGTTGGAGGCATTAGCGAAAGGGCCTTTATGGAACCACACTTCGCGGGTTGCCGCATATACCCCACGGTATTCCATCACCCTGGTCACCATATTGCAAGCCGCATCCACGCAAAGGCTGTCGAGCATGGGCTTGGCATCATCCTCGTGCAGAACACGCACAGGGATTCCGCTCGATGGAGAGGGACGATTCCGGTAATAGGCCGCATACCCTTCGATGAAAGCGGACTTGGCAGCCTCAAGGCTGTCGAACGACTTATACTTAGCGTGATTGTATTGGAACACCTGCTTCCGGCACTCCGGCCAATTGTCGAAAACACCGGTCTTTAGACCTTCCCACACCACATAGAATTTTTTCTTCTCATTCATCTGTCGTTAATTTCGTATTTTTGCGGCTCTTTCAAAACCTCGCAAAAAGGTTGCAAAAATAAAATTATTTAAAAAAAAAATCAGATATGAAAAACATAAAATTCGAAATCGCGCTGGCATTCGCCCCGCTCTTGCTGCTGGCCGCCTGTCATTCCACCCCAAAGCAGGAAGCCATTGCGGTGACACACACCTTTCCGCAACAGAACTGGTCGTACCCCGAACAAGTCATCGATTTTCCTTTCACCATAACGGACACGTCAAAAGATTACCGCATTGAGTTCACGCTTGAATACGACAGTGCCGTAAACGTGCTTTCCGAGCTCCCCGTCTCCATCACGTTAGTCTATCCGGACAGCATGAAGACATACGTGTCCAGTCTCATCGACTTCAGGACACCCGGGCGCGGTGCAGTCATACCGACAGAGCGTAAAGGCAGCGGATGTTCCCGCACCTTGGTGGCATTTCCCAAGAAAAGGCTAAACCAGCCGGGCAACTATCGCGTCAGTTTATACCGGAAAGCCGAGAAGTACGACAACTACGGCTTCAGCAGTCTCACCTTGTGCGTTGTTCCGGCTGACGGCAAGCGGAAATGACTGGCAACTCTCGCGAGTACACATTTCAGACATCCTCGCGGTAAAGCAACGGGCTGGTTATCGTCTGTATGACCGGGAAATCACGGTCATACATCCTGTTGCACTTCGGTATTTGCTTGTCTCTGGTCTTCAGCCTTGTAACCTCTTCCAGAGCCTCGTCGATGCACTGCTCCATATAGTCAACCCAATCCGACATGGGTGGCATTCCGGTCTTGCTTGGCAGAATGTCGGCGTAATTGTTGACAGACAATTCATGCATGTCATAATCCACTTGTCGCGAAAGCACCGTTTTCGCCTTCTCCGCAAAATCAGACTTGCCGCCGTACAGCATAATCAGGTAATCGTAATCCGTGTGTGCGCCGGTATAAAATCTCCGTCCGTTGCTGTTGATGAAAAACTGCCAGTCCTCGAAAAGACTCCATGTCCCCGTCCCGTCGGTGGCGCCGTCCAACATAGTCTTGTTGGCCATCACAGCCATCTTCGCCGTCACATTCTTGAACTTGCCGGCAGAGAGGGAAAATGCCCAAGATGCCGGGAAGCCGGTCTCTTCGGGGCCAAGTTCGGGGACGAACTTCATGAAAGAAATATCCACGCCAAGTTCATGCTCCAACCGCAGCATGAACTTCAGGTAACTCTCATCGGAACGCAGCAAAAGCATCGTGCAGCGCTGTATGTTTCCGGTACAGTCGGGGGCAATTGTTATCGTATTTTTAGCGGGCATAATTCGGGACTGCAAAAATAGCACAAAAACCGTCTTGTAGGGGAAAACCGCAACATCGTTTTCAGACGTGTGGCAGGAATCCCTTGAAAAACAAATCTTTGTTTTATTAAATAAAAAATACTTACTTTTGCGGCGTTTTAGAACAGGGGATTTTTTATTATTAAACAACAGACAATCAAATAATTAAATACATAAACTCAAAAAAATTTATGGCAAAAGACACGAACATTCAAAACAGGGACGACATTGTCGTCAAGTTTGTTGGAGACTCCGGTGACGGGATGCAGCTTTCCGGCACGCTGTTTTCGGATACCGCTGCTTTGACGGGCAACGACATTGCGACGTTTCCCGACTATCCTGCCGAGATCCGCGCACCGCACAACACCATTGCCGGCGTTTCCGGGTTTCAGGTCCACATCGGCTCACACATTTACAGTTCCGGCGACAAGTGCGACTTTTTGGTAGCGATGAACCCGGCCTCTTTCAAGTCAAACCTCAAATGGGCGAAGAAAGGCTCAACTGTCATTGTTGACATCGACACTTTCACCGACGAAGCCCTTGAGAAAGCGGGGTACACCGAATCGCCGTTCACTGATGAACTTGAGCGCGAATATCTGATTGTGAAGGCCCCTATCACCTCATTCACCAAACGGATAGGCAAGGATATGGGTGCAGACATGAAGACCACGGAGAAATGCCGCAACATGTTTGCGTTAGGCACCGTCTTCTTCTTGACGCACAAGACGCTCAAGCAGACCGAGGCCTATCTGGAGAGGAAGTTCGCAAAGAAGCCTGAGGTCATCGCGCTGAACAAGGCCGTGTTGAACGAGGGCTATGAATTTGCCGAGAAGCTCGAGCTTATCCGTCCGCGCGTTGTTGAGATTTCACACACGCACATGCAGAAAGGGCGTTACCGCAACATCACGGGCAACGTAGCCACGGCCTGGGGCCTTTTGGCCGCAGCCGAGAGAGCGGGACTCACCTTGTTTTTGGGTTCCTATCCCATCACGCCGGCCACTGACATCATGGTGGAACTGGCCAAACACAAACCGCTCGGAGCGCGCGTCTTCCAGGCCGAAGACGAGATTGCCGGCATCTGTTCGGCCATCGGCGCCTCATACGCCGGCGCTCTGGCCTGCACCTCCACTTCCGGCCCCGGCCTCTCCCTGAAGAGCGAAGCCCTGGGACTGGCCGTAATGACCGAGCTTCCGCTTGTGGTCATCGACGTGCAGCGCGGCGGCCCCTCTACCGGTCTCCCTACCAAGACAGAGCAGTCTGACCTTGCCCAGGCCCTTTACGGCAGAAACGGCGAAGCGCCATGCATCGTGCTGGCCGCTTCCTCCTCGGCAAACTGTTTCTATTGGGCATATATGGCCGCCAAACTCTCCCTGGAGCATATGACCCCCGCCATCCTCCTCTCTGACGGGTACCTCGGCAACGGCTCGCAACTGTTCAGGATCCCGAAAGTGGCAGACCTTCCTGAAATCCATCCTCCGTTCGCGAAAGAAAACGACCCTGACTTCCAGCCTTACCGCCGCGACCCTGAAACGCTGGCGCGCCAGTGGGCAATCCCCGGCATGGCAGGTCTGCGTCACCGCGTGGGCGGCCTGGAGAAAGAGAACGGGAAAGGAAACCTCTCCACGGATCCGGAAAACCACGCAACGATGGTTTACTGCCGGCAGGAGAAAGTGAACCGCATCGCCAACTACATTCCGGAGCAAGAAGTGAAAGGCAACCCTGACGGAGACCTGCTGGTAATCGGTTGGGGCGGCACTGCGGGAGCCCTTACCTTGGCCGTGAACGAGATGAACGCAGAAGGCAAGAAAGTGGCATACGCCCACTTCAACCACATCTCCCCGCTGCCCAGAAACACCGAGGACATCTTGAAGAAATACAAGAAAATCGTGGTTTGCGAACTCAACTGCGGACAATTCCTCGGCTATCTGAGAAGCAAATTCCCGCAGTATCCTATGCACCAGTACAACAAAGTCATGGGACTGCCGTTCGAGATACATGAATTGAAAGAAAAGTTTAACGAAATATTAGGAGAATAAGCAATGAAACAGATGGAAAGACATTATGTTCCTGAAACGGACGTAGATTTAGTAAAAGCAGATTTCCTCAACGACCAGATGGTGAAATGGTGTCCCGGTTGCGGCAACCACGCCATCCTCGCTTCGTTGCAGCAGACATTCCCTAAGACACGCCACAAGAAAGAGAACATCGTCATGGTTTCCGGTATAGGCTGTTCGTCGCGTATCCCGTATTATGTTGAGACTTATGGTTTCCACGGCATCCACGGCCGCGCATGCGCCATTGCCACGGGCATGAAAATCGCCAACCCGTCGCTGAGCGTCTGGATCAACATGGGCGACGGCGACTCTATGGCCATCGGCGGCAACCACCTCATCCACATCGTACGCCGCAACCTTGACGTGAACATCACGCTCTTCAACAACGAGATATATGGTCTCACCAAAGGCCAGTACTCCCCTACCACAAAGTTCGGGAAGATCACAAAGACCTCTCCATACGGAACCATCGAGTATCCGTTCATTCCCGGCGAACTGATCATGGGAGCCCAAGGCACATTCTTCGCCCGCGCCATCGACGTGAACCCCAAACTCACTTCAGACATCATGGAACAGGCAGCAGACCATTTCGGCACATCTGTCGTGGAAGTGCTGCAGAACTGCGTCATCTTCAACGACAAGACGCACGATGCCATCACCAACCGCGAGTGGAGAGAAGACCGCACCATCGTGCTTGAACACGGAAAGCCCATGATCTTCGGAAAAAGCCGCGACAAGGGCATCCGCTTCAACGGCACCACGCTCGAAGTGGTCAAACTGGGCGAAAACGGCATTACGGAAAAAGACCTGCTCGTACATGACGAGACCACCGAAGATACGGGCATCCACATGATGCTGGCCCGTATGAAAGGCGACATGCCCGTGGCCCTCGGTGTCATCCGCTCCGTAAAGAAACCCATCTATACCGAACTGTTTGAGAAACAGATGGAAGAGGTGAAATCTAAAGCCACCTACTCATGCGTGGACGACCTGCTGAACAGCGGCGACACTTGGGAGGTGTAACCCTTTGCGACCTTATATTCAATAAAAATATCGAAAAAGTTTTTGGGACAACGAAGCCGAACGTTTGCACGTTCGGCTTCGTTTGTTTTGCCGTCGATTCCGTCGGTTTTGCCCTGCTCCGGTAACGTCCACATTCTCAAAAAGGATCATAATCCTATTCTCATTATCGGTATTGCATTCTATTGATTATGAAAAAACAATCTTCTGATCATCAATAATTTATGGTAAGTTATTGATAACTATCCATATATCAGCATTATAAATGAAAACTTCGCCCTCTGGCGGAAACTCCACTGCTGCCGGCTGGACAGGTCGGGACCATCTGCGTAACGCCTCTAAACTCTAAATTCCAAGTTCTAAAAACAGTTATGCGGCGGCAGCCGTGGACAGCCGCAGTAACTGAATCAGGCAGCAATATTTTTTGTATTTTTGCGCGCCAATAAAAAAATGCAATGAAATATACCGTTTCTCAGATAGCCGGACTGCTTTCGGCTGAAATAGAAGGAAATCCTGACGGAATCATCACGACAGTATGCAAGATTGAGGAAGGAATGCCCGGCGGTCTTTCATTTCTCTCGAATCCGAAATACACACACCACATATACGACACAAAAGCCACTGCGGTCATCGTCAACCGGAGTTTCATACCGGAGCAGCCCGTGCCCTGCACCTTGATAAAGGTTGAGAATTCCTATCTGGCATTCGCCAAACTGCTCAACTTTTATCAGGAGACGGTGCAACAGAACCGGAAAATCGGCGTCTCTGACAAGGCCTGCATAGCCCCGACCGCCCACATCGGCGAAAATGTCTATATCGGAGAATTTGTCAGCATCGGAGAAAACGTGACTGTCGGGAACGGTGTGCGCCTGTATCCGCATGTCTGCTTAGGCGACAACGTGAAGATCGGAGACCGCACCGTCTTGAACTCGGGCGTCAAGGTGTATGCCGGATGTGTCATCGGCAGCGACTGCATCTTGCATGCCGGCAGCGTCATCGGAGCCGACGGCTTCGGATTTGCCGCACAAGACGGGCAGTACCTTAAAATCCCGCAAATCGGCAATGTGGAAATCGGCAACAATGTGGAAGTCGGGGCCAACACCTGCATTGACCGCGCCACGATGGGTTCGACCCGCATCGAAGACAATGTCAAGATTGACAACCTTGTACAGATAGCGCACAACGTCATCGTTGGCGAAGGCACCGGCATGGCAGCACAAGTCGGCATTGCAGGCTCCTCAAAAGTAGGCAAGCACTGCATCTTGGCCGGGCAGGTTGGCATTGCCGGCCACATCAGCCTTGACGACGGCGTGGTTGTCGGCGCACAGGCCGGCGTGTCACATTCACTGAAACAGGGCATGTACCTCGGGAACCCTGCCGTTCCCCTCAGCGAGGAAAGACGGCTTATTGTATATCGCCGCAAATTGCCTGAACTGTTCCGGCAAGTGAACGACCTCGGCAAAAGCGACAACAAGAAATAATTTCCGCAGCGGACACCCTGTCCCCTCAAACAAGAAAGAAGAAAACAGAACATACACACTCGCATCCTGCAAAGTTCTCATATCCCGTTTTAACGGACTTCACGGCATAGGGTTTTTTGCAATGAACACGTAAAAAGAACAGAAGTCCTGTCAACTTGAAACATTTATTTTACATCCAATGAATTTTCAGACTACCGTCTTGACGCCGATTTCCATATCGGGAAAGGGTTTACATACCGGGAAACAGGTAACCGTTTCGTTTGAGCCGGCACCTGCCGGATACGGAATACGCTTCTCTCGCATTGACTTGCCGGGGGCACCTGAAGTCAAAGCCGTGCCGCATAACGTGTTTGACACATCGCGCGGCACCTCTATCCGCGAAGGACAGGCTGAAGTACACACCATAGAGCACCTTATGGCCGCATTGGCCGGTCTCGGCATCGACAACGTGCTCGTCAAGACTGCGGGGCCCGAAACCCCTATTCTCGACGGGAGTGCGCAGATCTATATCGAAATGCTCAAAAGCGCCGGCCTTCAGAAACTTGACGCCCCCCGCCGCACCGGCATCGTCAAGAAAGAGATATCCATTGATATTCCCGAACAGCAGATAACACTGACCATAAAGCCGGCAAACCACTTCAGGATGACCGTCAACGTGGACTATGGCACCAAAGTGCTGGCCGCACAACAAGCCATGCTCGATGACATGGCAAACTTCTATCCTGAGATTTACGACTGCCGGACGTTCGTGTTCCTGGACGAACTGCAGTTCCTCATACAGAACCAACTGGTGAAAGGCGGCGACCTTGACAATGCCATCGTGTTCGTTGACAAAGTGCCGGAGCCCAAAGTGCTTCACCAACTTGCCCGCTTCTTCGACAAAGACAACATCACCGTCACCCCCGACCATATCTTGAACAACGTGTCGTTGCGCCATGAGAACGAACCGGCACGTCACAAGTTGCTTGACCTCATCGGCGACCTCTACCTGCTGGGATGTCCTCTGTGCGCCGAAATCACCGCCGACCGTCCCGGACACTTTGCCAACACCACTTTCGCAAAGAGAATCATAGAGAGCCCCGACTTTGAGATCATCACCGAATAGAACCCTGAATGTTTGAAAGACGTGAACGACAACAAAACTGAGAATGCGGAGTCTGCGTTCTGCCTCAGGCCTGCCACCGCAGAGGACGTGCCTTTCATCTCCTGGGCCGTGATGACCGCTGCCGGCATCGAAGAACCCACCGAAGAGATGCGGAAAATGTCACGTATGCTTTGCTGGCGCACCGACGTGCTGTACAGTTGGAAAAACAGTATGGTCATGACATTGGGCGAACAACTCGTGGGCAGCCTCACCTGCTACAGCGGAAAAGACTATGCTTCTCTGCGCAGAACCACTATGATACTGATTGCCCGCTATTCCGGCGAAGACTTCCGCAACATGGATATGGAAACAGAGCCCGGCGAGTTCTACCTCGACTCGATGGCCGTATTGCCGGAGTTCCGCAAACGTGGGATAGCCTCCAAGATGCTGAAAGCCGGCATAACCCATGCCGCCAAACTCAACATCCCGACCGTTTCGTTGGTAGTCAGCCCCCTGAAGCCACAGGCGCAGCACCTGTACGAATCCGTCGGCTTCCGTTACGATCGCGACATCAACATCTTCAACCAGACCTACCGCAAGATGACCCGGGCGGCTGAAATGCTGTAACCGCCACGCTATCTTATCGCCTCTTTGATATCGTCAATACACACAGAATCTCTCTGCAAAAGGCTCTGTATTGTACGTGCCTGTGCCGACAAGTCTCTGCCAATCAAGGCAGAAGCCAACGTAGTGATAGACTCCGGTATGGCGGTGTCCACGCCGACGATTTTCCCGATAGAGATAAACAGGCCAAGTCCTACGGGCACATCTTCGTTAAGGTAACGGTGGTCGATGAAAGACGGTCCCTTGTTGGACGATTCCGCGAAGGAGCGGAATACATCCATGGCGTCAATGTTCAGGTTCTCCTCGTTGCGCCATTTGGCGGCTTCGAAATAGTTGAGCGGCTCGCAGCCGAAAGCCTCCAGAATGCGGTTCTTCTGCAAATCGAAGGCGTTGATGACCCGCAGCACCGAATCGGTAAAGGCCTCCTTGTACATCCAGAACTCGCCCTTGCTGTATTCGATGCGAGCGGCAGAGAAGAGCAGTCCGATAGGATGAACAATCATATTGGGGTTATGCATGGCCGATTCGAGGATATGGCGACGCGAATAGTGCGTGTTGGAAAAACAGTGCGAGAGCAGGTCAAGCACACGCTCGAGTTCAGACACAGGCGACACCGATATGGCATTGCGTGGGTTATAGAACGTGATGCGAACATACATCGAATCGACGATGCGGCCGTTGTAGGCGGTAGTCTCCCATTCGCTGTAAACCACATCCTTGCGGATATGTTTCCTGAAAATGAGGCTTCCCATATAGCCCGGGCAAAGGATGATGATCTGGCCGTCTTTGACGAAAGGTGCGATGAGACGGGCCACATATTCGTGCTGGAGCGTCGTTGTGGTCACCATCAACACGTCTGCAAATTCCACGGCGAGCTGCACATCTTTCGTGATGAAGTGCGGACGCACGAAAAAACGGCGGCCGCCGTTCGTCTCGTCTTTCACGTTATAACCGCCCTCCTGCCTTATCACGTCAAAGAAATCGTTGTTTCCCGCATTGGAAGTCTTGAGGATACCGACCTCTCCTGAACCGTTCTCCATCAACTTGGCGGCATGGATGAGTCCGGAGTTGCCGCTTCCTATAATTGTGAATTTCATAATCCTGTCAATTGTTTCGGATAAAAGCGTGCAAACATACAGAAAAAAAACAATCCTCACACAGTGACCGCACGTAAATAAATCCGCCGCTGCATATCAGCATCAGCAGCGTTCATCTGAGAGCATTGGTTTCATACCTATTCAGGCACATAGATGATTTCGCCGTTCTCGAGTTCGTAGGCGATGCCGATTTTCTTTCCCCGGCGACCCTCGTCTGGATTCTGGTCTTCCGAGGGCGTATAACGGCTGATCTTCTCCCCCTCTTTCGTGATAATCTCCATATTCTCCTTGCCGGGATTCTTGACAACCGTAAAATCCTCCTGATTCAGCATCTCTGTCATATTGTAGCGGGTTACCAAAGCCACCATCAAGGCTACGGCGAAGACCATGGCCACGTCAAAGAGGTTGCCGACTACGCTCATCGGGTCATTGTCGTCATCGTCTTTTCTAAGCAGTCTCCGTCTCATTTCTTCTCTGTTTTTGTTTTGAGCAACTCGGCCACAAACTCAAGGTTGCCAAGGTCGCGAAGATACCAGCGCTGCTTGGTCTGCTGCGTGATGAATCCGATGGCGGCTGCAAAAAGTCCAACTACCGTTGTGGCAAAAGCCACCTGCATGTTGTAGGCCATGGAGGCAATGTCGCCCGTTGAAAGTCCTACCAAAGCCGGTCCCATCGGTATCAAAGTTCCCATAAGTCCTAACATCGGCCCCATCTTGCAGAGGGTCTTGGAGACGGCAAGGTCTTTGTCTGCCTTGATCTCGAATTCCGAAATCAGCCTTTGTTGCAATGCCACATTGTCGGCAGCATCGAGCAGACGCCCCATATAGGTCACCACAAGCGAGGGGTTCTTCTTCGGAAGACTCTCTTTGAGGTCCTGCACATTGTCAGCATTCAGACCGTCAAGGGCGGTGTTGAGCAGCGAGGCCGTGCGGCGTATGGCCAGGTATTGCCCGAAGAAACTCCCCGCCAGCAGCAAGGAGCGGATGAAAAAGAAGATGAGCAACACAACAACGGGGACCAGCAGTCCGGTTGAAATCCAAAAAAGGACATCTGAAATGTAATTCATAGCATTATTTGTTTTTTATTGACTTTTTCATTTTTATATTGTAAAACAGTGCGCCGAAGAGGATGCCGCCACCAACCAGTGCCGCCACCCCGGCCAAAGAACCCCAGTTGACCTCGCTGATTCCATCAACGGCAGTACGTCCGTTTACGGTTGCCACAATTCCCAGCACGGCTATGAAAGCGTTCAGCAAGAAGAACACTTCGAGGCGTATGTCTTTCTCGGGCAGCAATTTCTTGAGCGCAAATGTGCCTGACGGTATGACTATGGCCACAATTGCCGCCAGCCCCCAGGATACAAGCGGGAAAGAGACGCCGGGCAGCGCAAACACGGCACTGACCAGCAGACTGAACAGCACGGGATAAATCAGAATGCCCGGAAACCACCTCAACAAACGGTAGAGTCTGATTATACGCGGTTTGAGAAGTCCTGAATTGCCTATATGAACCGCCAGCAGACAGAATGCGATGTTGAGTGCCACCTCAACGGTCAACACGACGGCTATGTCAAGCATCAGTGCCGAGTCGGCGAGCCAGTCAGAAATCCGCGTCATAGACTGCTCAATGGCTATCGGCCACATGAGCCCCATGAACAAGGTGCAGACGGCCGTAGAAACCGCTACCCTTAGGGGCTTGCGGTAGGTCTGCTTCAGAATGTAGTTGAAGCAGACTAACATCATTATGACGGCAGCAACGGTTTCCATCAAGATTCCATTTTTTTGCGGCGCCGGCGAACGACGAGCACCAGTGCGACAACGGCGCCGGCAGCGATTACGCCCACTGCTACATTGCTGACGATTTTGACGTTGCGCTCTGAACCGTTCAGTTCTTCGCGCTTGAGCACCATACCTTTCTCGTTGCCGTTGGCCTGTGCTTCGCGTATCTCGCGGATGTTGGCGTTGTACTGCTTGGCCGCCTGCGGCGAGGTCTTGGAGGCTATGAAAGACTGCAGTTTGGTGTTGCCGCACACAAAGCCGGAACACGAAGGCTTGAATTTCACCACCATTTCAGTATGTTGGGCGGCTATTTCAGCAAGTTGTTCGGCCGAGGCGTTCCACAGCCCTTTGCGGGCGCTCTCCATCATCACGGCGGTCATCTCCTCAAAGGCTGCCGAGTTCTGTTTCTCAAAATATTCTTTTACGCCAAGGTTATAGCGGTCTTTGACATAAATGTCGTAAATCTCGTTCCATAGGGCATCGTCGATGACATCGGGCTTCATCACATTCCAGCCGTACATGTTCTTCACCACCTCCGAAAAACTCTCTGCCGAAGAAGAGCCGCCTTTCATCTTCTCTTTGATGTAGTCAGGATTGAAAACCGTGGTACGCCCCTCCACGCCTATCGCCTCTTTGAGTTCCTGCATCCTCATATTGTTGCGGTTGCGGTAGTCGCTCATGTAGGCATCGGGTTCTTTGCCGGTGACATTGCGCACGGCGAGGTTCAGTCCGCCCATGAACTCATATACGTGGTCGAGGCTCAAGGCGCCCCAAGTGTTGCTCTGCCGCGGCTGCACCACGGCATCGGTGTTGGTCAACGCCGCCTCAAAAGCATATTGCGGCACTTGCTCCCACTCTTTCTCGCTGCCATAATAAGCCGACATGTTCTGGATGTAGATGCCGGCGATTTCTGAAGACTGTTCCCAACGGTCGCCCTGCTCTACCATTCCGGTGATGCCCGTGCCGTAGTTGCCGTTCACGCCACCGAAGACGCGGTAGTGTGACATGGTGCGAGCATCTTTGGGCGATACGCCTTTCTTGATCAGGCTCCGTTCAGCGTCCACCACCCCCATAGCAACGAAGTTGTCATACTTGTCGTCCTTTGCGGAGGCCGCCATATCCACGGCACGCGAGATGAGGAAGAGGCGCGAGGCGGCGATGTCGCGCAACTGTCCGCTGGTCTGCACCACGACATCTATGCGGGGACGCCCCAGTTCGGCCGACGGTATGAGCCGCAAGTCCGTCACACGTCCGAAAACGTCGCGCACAGGCTCAACTCCTAACATATAGAGCACCTGGGCTATGGTGGCGCCCTCCGTCTCTATGAACTCACTGCTCCAGAGCGTATAGCTGACCTTTCTGGGGAATGAGTCATTGTGCCGGTCTTGATATTGCCTGATGGTGCTTGCCACCAATTCCTTGCCGCGTTCCCAGGCCGTCTCGCCCGGCGTTGCCTCTGCATTCACGGCATAGAGGTTTCGTCCCGTGGGCACGGCTTCGGGGTTGACTATCGGGTCGCCGCCGGCCGAGGGCAGAATATAGCCGCCGTCCATGGCATTCAGTATGGCGGCAAACTCCATCTGCGGACTGTCCTCGAGGTTTTGCTTGTATTTCCCGACATTGCAAAGCGTACGCTCCAACTCCTGCACGGCCCGGGCAAAATCCTTGTCCGCTTTGCTGTCTTCAGGCTTTACTCCTGACATCGCCCACATACCTTCGGTCATGCCGGAGGCCTGTCCAGCGGAATTTGACTTGACATAGTCAGACGAGGCACTTCCTTTCGGTATCCACGAGGGGTGACGACCTTTTTTAGGAATACCCGCAGGATGTCCCGATGGTTTCCCTGAAGAATGGGCTGAAGCCTTGCCGGCTTTTGCATCAGAAGAGTTTGCCGCGGATTGCATGGCCATCATCCTTGACATCATGTCGTCATTGGCCGAAGAGAACGAAGAGGCTGTCTTGCGTGCTTTGGCCAGTTCCTGTGCCGTGATGCCGGCGGTTGTGCAGATGAAGGCATCGTTGACCTGGACTTTTCCATCATAAAGACGTGCTACAAGTTTCCGGGCAGGGAGCAGATAACGTTGCGTGAACTGTGACTTGTGCTTTTCCATGTCGGCAGGCGCTTTCCCGTGGAGTTTGTCAAGTGCCAGCAGCGAATAGGCAATCGGCTCGGTAGCCATGGCATAGACGCTGCTTCTGATGCGTTCGTTGGAATAGGGCTTGCCCAAAGTGTAGAGTTCGCCGGTGACCTTCTCGTTCACCAGCTCCTCGGCGAAGCTCTCAATGCGTGAGATTTCCTGTTCTGTATAGGGTTTTGACAAAACAGAATCGAGTCGGAGGTCGCGGTGTATGCCCAACTGCACGGCTGTCTTCTTGACCTTGAGCGAGGCTTTCTCCAAGGCTGACCTGTTCTCCTTGCCAAGCATCGTGTTGTACTCCTGCACGGCGTCGGTGAGGCTGCGGTAGGCGTCGCGCAGGTTGCTTTCCATAAACGGAGGCGTAAGGTGCGACAACAATGTGGCATACGTGCGGCGTTTGGCTATCATGCCCTCGCCCACATCGCCGATCGTATAGACATAAAGGTGCGGAGTGGCGCACACGAGCGCATCGGGCCAGTCGTGACTGCTCAATGCCACCTGCTTGCGCGGCGTGAACTCCAGACTTCCGTGCGTGCCGAAATGAAGCATAATGTCCGCATTGAAGGCGTAACGGGCCCAGAGGTAGGAGGCAATATAAGCGTGCGGCGGGGCGGCATCGGTGCCGTGTACCATGGCGAAGTCGTCGGAGCCTATGCCTGCGGCCAACTGCGGGATCAGCACAACGTTGCCGAAAATCAGTCGCGGCAAGGCCAGATTGCCTTTGCTGTCTGCTATGTAGTGTCCTGGGAATGCCCCGTCCTGCTCTTCCACCTCTTTCATCATCTCGGGACGGATTGCCTTTTTTGTCCATTTGCTGTAATCCGCCGCTGTGATGAGTTCCGGGTTGCCGTTCCTGAGAAAATCAGACTTTGCACCTTCAGCGTAAGCATTGAACAAAGAGCCTTGACGCTGTATGCGGGACTGCAGTTCGGCGGGCGATGCGGGCAGGTTCTCCACTTGGTATCCTGCCTGTTTCATCTTCACCAGAAGATTATACAGGGACTCGACAACCTCCATTCCGGCAGCGGTCATGGCGTTCTGTCCGGGTCCCTTGTAATAGTAGATGGCCACACGTTTTTGGCTGTTAGGCTTGTGTTTCAAGGCAATGTGGTTGTTGACGGTCTGCACGAACATTTCAAGGCGCTCGGGGATGGCATACACCTGTTGCAGCCCCTCCTTGTCAATGCGGTGGCCGAAAAGCACAACCGGGCGGATGGCCCCGTCTATTTCCGGCATTACGATGCTCTGCGACATGAAACCGCCGTTCATGCCCATCTTGTCTTTCTCCCATTCATCCACCAAGGTGTTGACATTGAGTGGGGCGAACAAGGGGATGTTCCTTTCGGCCAGGCAGTTGACGAGAAAGTCGCCTGACCGCCCATGCGCCATGTTGATGACGGCGGAGGGATTGATAGAGTCCATCCGGCCGCTTTTCACCAACTCGTGCATGTCGCGGACGGGATAAACTACGTTGCCGGTCTCTTCAAGTTTCGCTATCAGGTCAGTGGGATCTCCCATCTGCCCCGTCACGATGACCCTCGGGGCTTCCGGTTTGTATAGATTGTGCTTTTTCAGGAAAGCGTTGTATTCGGCAAGGGTTGCAAAGTCAGTTTCCTCGTCATCGGGATGTGAAGGGTCGATGTGGTAAAACTGTTTCTCGTCACGCATCACAGGATTCTCCGGCACGGGTGTTCCGGCAGTCTTGCCGTCAATGTTGCGGCGGATGTAGAGCAGCATATTGCGGTAATTGCGACGGCCGCCGCCGGCAAGATACCCCCTGATGGCGGATTCATCGGCAGAGTCAATCGACACGATGCGGTTGTCGGGGTTGGTAGCCATCGTCGTCAGCACCGCCATCCCTTTGTCGGCGGCTTCCTGGATCCGGGTGCGTTGCTCGGCCGTGATGCGGAGTCCCATGCCGTTGATCATCACCATATCGTATTTGCCGATTTTTTTCAGGTTCTCGGGGTCTAAGGAGGCTAATTTCACCCGCTTGAGGTCGTTTGCCTTGGCAATCTCGCCCGTAGTGATAGCCTGATAGTTGAGGAATGCTATTCTCGTAGGAGAAAAGAAAATGTTCCAGGTCACGATGCCTGAAACGATCAGAAGCAGAGCCGCAATGCCCGCCATGACTGTTTTTTTTCGATTCATAATGGTTAAAATATGTTTTTCTTGAACATCTGTTCCAAATCAAGCGAAATGCCCGCATAGAAAGCCGTGCCTGTCGTTGTGGGCGAATTGCTGTAATAGTATTCAGGTCTGTAATTGAAAAGGTTATCGACAGCCAAATTGACATTAATGCCGCGCCAGATGTGCTGCACGAGGCTGAGTTTCCAGATGGTGTAGCCCGGATAGGTCTGCTTTTCCGTCTCTTCGTAGGAGGTCATGCTGGTATAGACATCGGCGGTCACTTTCGAGAGGAGGCGTCCGGACAGGCTGAGGCAGAAGCCATAGTTTTTCCAGTTCTTGTCGTAAGAGATGCGTGCCGTGGCGGTATGCGGACGTGTGGAGGAGAGCAGCGGCTCGCCTTTTCTGATATGTTCGTAAGTGTAGGCATACGAGACACGCCACGAGAGCCCGAAACGGTATTTCCCGGTGGCGGATGCATCGACGCCGGCCACCTGGAGGCGCGACATGTTGGTGTAGATCATCCCTTCCTTGACCTTGTTCCATGCGGTAGTGATGCGGTTGTCTACTATGTTGTAGAAGCCTGTTACCGTAATGTTATGTCTTCTTCTGTTGTACTCGCCCGAGAGGGAGAAGTTGTGGCTGGTCTCTGCTTTCAGGTCGGGGTTCCCGTAAATCATGAATATGTTCCCCATATAAAAGTTCATATACATCTCCTTGAGTGTCGGGGCACGGAAGCCGCCGGCATAGGAGCCGCGGAGCGAAAAGTCCTTCATTTTGTACATCAGCCCTAATTTCGGAGATGTGTGAAAGAGATTTGCCGCCGAGAAGTAGTCGAAGCGGACGCTGGCGATGACATTGACTTTCTTGTGCGGATTCCAGTCGAACTGCGCGAAGGCGTCGGCATTGTGCTGTATATGGTTGCCGTTGCCCTCAAACTGGTACGACATCAGATAGTCGCGCATATAGTCGCCGCCGATGGTCAGCGTATGTTTGCGGGCAAAGGTATGGTTGTAGATTGTCCGGAGGGTGTGCTGCACATTGCTGTAGTCGCGCACATCCTTGTCGGTGACGATCAGGTAGTCGCTCTTGTCATACTGGTCGAAGGCGTACGACAGTTCAAGGTTGTCTCGGTCGGTGATGTCATAGTTGCCTTTGAGTCCGCCGGAAAAGCTGCGGTAGCGGTCCTTGGTGCTGCCCTCTGGGTCTCTTTCGCGGAAGTAGTAGCCGGCACGTGCCGTGAACTTGAGGTTGTCGACGGGGGTGAATATGAGCCGCTCCTTTACGTTGAGGGTCTTGTTGGCGTAGATTTTGCTGTAGTCGCCCATAGTGTCGCTGCCGGTGCCTCGGGTAAGGTCGATGGCGTCGATGGAGGTGTATTGCACATTGGTCATGGAGTTGAAGCGGCCTTTGTTGAATCCCACAGAGCCGCCGTAACGCTGCTCGTTGTGTGCGCCGTAACGGCCGTTGAGGTTCACCGACCACGGCTCTTCGGCCTTGCGGCTGAGGATGTTAACCACGCCCCCGATGGCATTGGAGCCGTACAGCGACGAAGCGGCTCCTTTGACAATCTCGATGCTTTTGACATTGTCCATATTGAGGCGGCTGTAGTCCACATTGTCTAAAGTCTCCCCGGCAAGCCGTTCCCCGTCAACCAGGAACAGCACGGCATTGCCGCCGAAGCCTGACATGTTGAGCGAGGTCTGCTGGTTCATGGAATAGGAGAACTCGATGCCCGGCAGCTCAGTCTGCAGCAACTCTCCGACGTTGGTGGCGTCCACCGTCTTGATGTCCGCATCGGTAATCACCCGGGTGATAATGGGCACATCCTTGAGCGCACGCGGCGTGCGCGTTCCCGTGACTACCACACGGTCAAGCATCGTAGTGTGCGCCCTCAACAGGAAATCGACCCTGCCGCTTTTGTCGGACGGCACGGTTTTGGCCGTGTCGGCGTACCCAATCAACGACACCTTGACCGTACAGTCGCGTTTCCCGGGCAGGTTCAATTCGTAATAGCCTTTGGCATTCGAAACAGTGCCGACCGTCGGGGTCTCCTGCACCACAATGGTGGCATTGGCAATGGGATGGAGGTCGCCATCCATGACAGTGCCGTAGATCCGGCACTGGGCGGACAAATCCGGCAAGAACAGCAATGCCGGAAGAAAGATAAGGAAAAATCTTCGCATCAGATTGAGATGGGATACAAGTAATCGATTGTCATGAAGCCTTTTATGGAAGAGTCGTCCATAAAGTTGGAAAGCCGCAATGCGGCGTAGGTGCCGTCTGCAAGCCGTAGTATATATATTTTTCCGGAAAGCGTGTATATCGGAGGCATCGTAGAGGTGTTCACGTCAAGCCATTGCGAGAGACAAGGGTTGTAGTAACTTTCGGCATAAAGGACGATGCCGTCCATCATCTGCGACATGTCCACGGCAATCCGGTTAGTAGTCCATTCGTCGGCCACGTACTCAGCGGCTGCAAGCCGGTCAAGACCGGGCAGTGCGGTGAAATCGGCGGCGCTGCTCTCCGACACCGCACCGCCGTTCGTCTTGGCATCATAGCGGTGAACGGCAAAGTCCCATCTTGCGGGTTCTATGCTGTCAATGGGAACTTTAGCCACCTCCTTGTTGTGCAAGTCTATGTATTGCCAATGGGTGAAAGAGGTGGCGTCGATGTAAATGCGCCCCGAATGTGTGCTCGCGTCTTCGGAGATGAAGCCGTACTCGTTCTTCGCCTGTTCGACAGGGTTGTCGTACAAAAAACCGAAAATACCATTGCAGGCGGGGAGCGACAGCATAGCCGTCACCCCCACTGCCAACAACAGTATCGCTTTATGTTTAGCAAACATTGTTAAGGACTGGAATAGACGTTCCGTTTATTTTCCGCTCCCGCTTTCCGGGGCCTTGCCGGTTTTGAACACGAGGGTAAGTCCGCCCATCACAGCCGGCACGCTGAACTGCATCTCCGCATCGTCCAAGGAACGTATCGAGGCCGTGAACGAGCAGTCGTACGACGAGACATTGCCGCCCATGCCCATCTGCGTTTTCCCGTTGCCTGAAAGCATATAAACGCCGTCATTTTCGGTCATCTGTGCATTCGCAATCTCAAACTCGCCGTAAGTCGCTGATTTGAGCGTAACCTTTGCCGTGCCGTCTTCGTTGGCCTCAACCGCCAGCGTTTCGCCATCGGTGCAGTTGTCTTGGAAATAGGCACAGCTGGCAAGGGTGTAGCCGCTGTAAGTGCCGGCAATGTCTTTGACAGTCGGGGCTTTGTGGCAAGCCGTGAAACACAATGCTGTCACTGACAGCAATAACAACAATCTGATTTTCATTCTTTTCATAACTGTATTTTTATTGATTATTTCAGGTTGCAAAAATGCGAGGTTGCAGAAAACCGTGCAATACTGACTTTTTGGTATTTTTTGCCGTTTTGTACCAAAATTCAGTATTCAGGGGACTATCAGGGGCAAAAAAACATAAATCAGTCCGATTGCTTTTCTTCAGACAGGAACAGTTGCCTTAACTAAAAAACATTACATTTGCCGCTCCGATTCATTCGGACCTTTCGGTCAAGGGATGAAGTGAAGGAGTATCTAAAAAATCATTTTGATGAAGATGCCAGTTTGTCGAAAAATATGGATTACACAATTTCATTGTAGTGGCAGACTCTGGTTTGATGAATAACGATAACATTGCCGATCTCGAAGAAAATGGCTACAAATACATCGTAGGCGCAAAGATAAAAAATGAAAGTGCAGACATACAAAAATGTATACTTGCGCAACCGAAAATTAATGGGGAAATCGTTGAGCACGACAAGGGCAATGGGCGGCGATTGCCGGTAAGTTTCTCTGATGCCCATGCCAAAAAAGATGTTCATAATAGGGGAAAGGGAATACATCGTTTAGAGAAAGCATATAGTCGTGGAACTCTCACAAAAGACCACATCAACAAACGAGGTTATAACAAGTTTTTGAAATTGGATGGCGACTTGAAAGTCTCTGTCAATTGCGACAAACTCGAGGCTGATGCCCAATGGGACGGGCTAAAAGGCTATATCACCAATACGAATTTGCCGGCTTGCGATGTTTCTACAGAACACCACAATTTATGGCATATAGAAAGGGCTTTTCTCATATCAAAACCGAAGATTGAGACAAGGCCGGTGTTTCATTTTACGCACCGACGAATCGAGGCGCAGATTTGCATCTGTTTTGTCGCGCTGAAGGTCTTTAAAGAGCTATAAAGGCACTTGAAGATATCTGATATAAACATGAGCGCAAATGAAGTTTTAGCACTTGCGCAAACGGTTGTTACAATACAGCTGACATTACTGTATGGCAAACAAACGATAACGCGAACAATGCTCATGAAACGCCATCAGCGAATTGCACCATTGTTCTCAAATTTATTTTGGGGTACGCATTGACGGTGTCAGGAGTCCTGGGATAAATGGTGATGCCCCTTGATTATTTCGCGACCGTCACCGTCGTTGCCCCGGACCTGTTCGGCTTCTTTTTCACAAACATGCGGCAAAACCACGTCATTTCCGCTTTGCGCATCACGTTTCGACTTGCTCTTCACCACAAGCCACACCCCCATGAACACCAAAACAACGGCGACTCCCTGCTGCCACGTGAAGACGCCCAGACCCGTGAGAACACTCACAGACACGGCCACGATAGGTTGCACATAATTATATACGCTGACCACCGTGGGACGCAGCACCCTCTGACTCTCGATGGAGAGAAGATAGCTGACAAACGTACCGAAGAACACCACGTAGCCCACCTCCGCCCATACGCCGGGAGCAATGGCAGTCCACCGCAAACATTCCAGATGACTCCAAGACACGGGTGCCACAAACACCGTAGCCCAGGTAAACATCCACTTGTTTACGGTAATGGCATTATACCTCTTAATTAGTTTGTTGAACAACGACAGGTAAAGAGCAAACGACAACTGCGCGCATATACACATCAAATCGCCACGGATATCTCCCACCCGTGAGCTTGCCGCCGTGGCGCTGCTGAGGATGAGCACCACTGCTCCCATGCAACCAATAGCCACACCGCCGGCTTTCTTCAGCGTGATGGGTTCGCCAAGGATGAGGAAAGAAAGTATCATGGCGAAGATAGGCATGGAGGTGGTGACGATGCTGGCATTGACGGGCGATGTAACACTCAAGCCTATGGTAAACAAACACTGATTGAACACCACGCCAAACAAAGCGGCGCCCGCCAAGAGCGCCACGTCGCGCAAAGGCACGTGCTCATGCATGCCAAACAGCGAGGCCGTCCAAAACAACAAGGCAGCACCCGCCAAACGAAAACCAACCATCGAGATACCGTCAACGCCTCTGTTTATGGCATCCTTACACACAGGCGACATCAGACCCCACATAGTCTCAGCCGCAAACATGCTGAGATGAGCCTGCAAAGGTTTATTCTTCATTGCTTATCACTCCTTAAAAAAACGCCGCAAAAATAGCACCGAAAACAATCTGTTGGGAGAGTCATCGGAATGATTTATCCGTCAGTGACTCGTCTGTTCTGAAAGCATGCCGCGTCATCCGCCTTGTCAAGGATGGACAATGAAATACGAGTGGCCGTCCAGCATGGCGGAGATGTTCGCTTAATCGAACTATGTTTATCTTTTTATTGTAGGGGCCGGGACTTCCAATTTGTAGAACATAGATAAATTCTCTAGGGAACCTCTATTATTAACTTTTTTACACCTCACCTTCAGACTATGCGAGGTTCG